>DDSA01000045.1 GCA_002343715.1 Phycisphaerales bacterium UBA2402
CGGTCCGGGGCGAGTTTCTCCCGTTCCGCCGAGGGCAGACTGCGGGCGGTCTCGCGGAGGGTTTCTGCGGCCCGCGCGGCGGCGGGAAGGTCGGCGCGGGAGATGGCTTTGGCCAGTTCGCTCGCGGCGGCCTCGCGAGTCGCGGCGGCCCGCTCGGCCAGGTCGCGCCGCAAGACATCATCGGCCCTGCGCTCTGCACGGGCTTGCTCCTCGAGCGTTTCGGCGACCCGCTCGACGGCCTGAGCCGCGCGGAGGCGGGACTCGGCGGGGGCCTGGCCAGAGGCTAACTCCTGTTCCAGTGACTCCAGCAATGCACGATCCGAAGGGCTGAACTCCGGGAGTCGCTCAGCAGCGTGCGTTGCCTGTGCCACGGCCTCGCGCACCACGGCCTGTTCCGAGTCCGCCAGTACCATCGGGGGTGCCGGTTTGAGTTTGGGGACGCGGACAGGCCACCAGATCCCCGCGGCGGTAGCCGCGAGTACAAGACCCGCCGCGCCGATCCACCCACGACCTCTGAAAGCCACGGCGGGATCGGCGACGATACGGGAATCGGCTCGCTGAGCGAGCGCCTCGGCCCGGGCGCGGGTGAGTTGAGCGAACGGATCCCGGGCTTCACCGATTTCGAGGGCGATGCGGAGTCCGTCGTGCGTCTTGAGACGTGCATCGATTTCGCCCGCCGCGCGGTGCAAACTCCAACGACCCGACCAGGCCACGACCGCGCCGACAGCCGCCCCGATGAGCGCCGATCCCACCAACACGCCCCTCCAACCCCACCACCATGATTCTGAAGTCAGCGCGGAGCCGGCAAGCCTGGAGGTGATAATCCCGACCAACGCCGCAGCGCACCCGAGGGCGATCCCCTCCCCCATACGCCGTATCACCCCTGCGAAAAGCGCCCTCCGCCGGGCGGCGCGGGCGATGGAGATGACAGGGGAGGAAGTCATGCGCTGCTCGAGTTCGGGGGGATCTGGTCCGCGATGCTCTTCGCCAGCGCGGGCGCGGCGGATGATTCCAGTTTTCCGGCCTTCCACACGATGCCCAGACCTTCTCCGCTCTCGAAGCGCGGGATGATGTGAAAGTGAACGTGGAAGACGGCCTGGTGGGCCGCCGCCCCGTTATTCTGAAGGATGTTGAACGCGCTCGCCCCCGTCGCCTTCAGAACCGCCCGTGCGATGCGCGGCAGCACGCGCCCCAACGCCGCGGCGGACTCATCGGAGAGTTGGTCGATCGTCGCGGCGGCTTCCTTGGGAATGACCAGCGTGTGGCCGCGGGAGAGGGGGAACACATCGAGAAAGGCGAGGACATGGTCATCCTCGTAGACGCGGTGGCAGGGGATCTCTCCCTTTAGAATTCGCGCGAACACGGTCTCTGCCATGATGAGAAGGGTATGGAGCAAAGGGCGCAGGGCACCGTCTTCCCGACGGGTGCTCAACATCCCCCCGGTCCGCTCCCATCGAGTATCAGATCAACCCGAGTTGAGCGAGGTCGTTCATCGGCTCGGAGAATGAGCAGCTGCCGAAACTGAGCGCGAATTTTTCCCGCACCGCGGCGACCTGGCCCACATCCAGCCCGTGGCCGCACCATGAGAGAAAGTCATCGCCGAACTTGAAACTCTGGGGCGACTCATCGGCCAGCAGCGCTTCGGCCCGTTCCACATCCAGCCCCTTCACCTTGACCAGGGCCGCGCCGATGAAGACGTTGAGAAAACCGTGCATCGTGTGAGAGGGAGCGCCGTGTTCGTAGGTCAGCCGGGCCGGGCCGCGGACCGGGTGGTGCAGGCCGGCGGTGGCCTTGAAGGGCACATCGGCCTGGGCGCAGGCCACGAGAAAGCGGGCGACCTCCGCGGGCGTGGGGAATGCGGCGGCGGTGATGCCCCCGGTGCGGATCTTGGCCCCGGCGGCGCTTCCCGCGAGCGCGGCGACAAAGCCGCGGCAATCGGCGTTCACCGGAAACTCGAAAAAGGGGTAGAGGTCCTCGGGGATCTCGTCGAGCGCGGCATCGATGCCGTTGGGAACGACGACCTTCAGTTCCGCCGCGTCGATCAGGGCCAGGCCGTGTTCCTCGGTCGAGTGATGCCGGTTGAAGGCGTCGATCGCGTCGAGGTCCGCGCCCAGATCCCCGTCGAAGAGCACGGACAGCCGCCAGGGGCCGCCCGCATCGGCCTGCTCGCGGTAGCCACTGCGAGCAAAGGTGCCCGGGAGGAGAGATGAAGCCGCCCCCGAGAACTCCGCCAAGCGTGAAACAGGGCAGACGAACCGGCCCAGGGCGAACTCACTTTCACCCATGCGGGCGCGGTTGTACTCCTCGACGCTGCGGGCCATGTCCAGCTTCGCGGGAGGGAAGAGCCCGGCGTAGTCGATCAGGTCGGTCAGGAGGGTGGTGAGCGAGCGGGTCATGGAGGATTGTTGCCGACTCAATGTGGGCAGAAGCGTCATGTTGCGTGACACACCGAGCACTTTCTTGCCAGTCATCGGGTGTCGATTCATGACCGCGTGATTCGAGTTCAAAAAAACAACCCGGCGCTCTCGCGCCGGGTCGTCGGATATCACGTGTTGACTCCGACCTGTGACAGTCGGACCGCTTCAGATTCACTCAATCGAAGTAGGGAGTGATCGCGGTAGTGACGTTGGCGGAGGTGCCTGTCGAGGTTGTCGCTCGCCAGAAGGAGAGCAGGTTGTTGTTGTTGTTGATGGCGGTGCCGGTGAGGTTCGACGCTTCCTTCGTCCGGGTCACGTCGTTCTCGTTGACAAAGAGGTTGTCGAACTGGGTGCGCTGGTTGGCGGTCAGGCCGGTGAAGGTGTAGGGGAGGGTTTCCGGGTCGGGCCGGGTCTCGAAGTTGACGTGGTTGTCGTTGTAGGCGATGTTGCCTTCCCACGTGGTGCGGCCGCCGTGGATGAGGAGGGTGTTGCTGTTGATGCCGCCTTCAGTGGCGCCGCTAGAGGGGTCCGGCGCGGTGGTGATGAGAACCCAGCCCGGGGGCGTGCCGCTGCCGGCGACGTAGCCTGGACCACGGTTGCCGATGACGGCTTCGGTGGCGGAGAACGTGTTGCTCCACTTCGAGCGGCGGCCGCCGAAGAAGGGGCTGAGGCCGTAGGAGAGGCCACCCGGATCACCGGCCGTGTTGGGGGTGATCACTGCATCCTGCGGGGTCGCGCGGAAGGCGGGGTCCCACTGAGCGAGTTTCTTGTCGACCGCACCCTCCGGCTCGGAGTAGCGGTACTTCTCGTAGGCCTTGATGTTGCCGTTGGCTTCGGCGGGGCTGACGCAGAGTTCGGGGGAGAAGTTGCCGTTGTAGATCAGGACCGACATCACGTGGCGGGGCAGGTCCTTGCCGTTGGTAACCGCGGTGGTCGTATTGCTCTTATCAATGCTGCTGGGGATGGGGTAGTTGTCGCCGTTGTTCTGGGCGAAGAGGACCATGCCCTGGTGCACGCCGCGGATCTGGGTGCTGTCCTTGAGCTGCCGGGCCGAAGCGCGGGCCTTGCCGAGGGCGGGGAGGAGGATGCCGATCAGGAGCGCGATAATCGCGATCACGACCAGCAACTCGATGAGCGTAAAGGCTTTCCGACGATTCATGCAGAATCTCCTTTGAATCCCGGCGAACACGCCGGGACGGGGCCGCGCGGCGACCAAGCCGCGAGGCCCGAAACCAAGACGATCCGTTCCGCACGATTGAAAACTTGCCGGGAATGCCGCCGCGGCCATCCACCGCACACGCAGGAGAGCGGGGAACGACGGCAGGCCCGGGCGTCCACGCTCGTGCGAGACAACCGACGCCGCAGGGCAAGGTCAGGCCTTACCCCGGAACTTGAAGCCCCGACGGTCTCCCGTGGCCGATCGCCATCCGCCAGAGGAGCACTGTGCCGGGCTTCGTCCAGATTGTCGGCAAGGTTTCGAGCATCCCCCGGTGTGTGAGGGGTGGACCCCTCAGGGATTCAAAGGGCGGCGGGACGTAGCCCGCCATGAGAGCAATCAAATGGGTATGCACACCATCCGATGCCCGAGCGCTTGCCACTGCGCGTTTCTACCCATAACCGTACGCAGCATCGGATTCAGGGTTGCGGGAGAAAGTGAGAAAAAAATCCAGCATTTGATGTTTGTAATGTGATAGGGTATTCAACTGTTCTATTACAGGTGGGGAATGGGTATGTAGGAGTACGGCTGAAAGACCCCTGATACCCTCCGCTTGCTCATGTCTCTCCGCTACATCACCACGCCGATCTATTACGTCAACGACAAGCCGCACATCGGCCACTGTTATACCTCCCTCGTGGCGGATTGCCTGGCCCGGTTCGAGCGACTTCGGCGTGGAGCGGAGGGCGTCTTCATGCTCACAGGGACGGATGAGCACGCCGACAAGGTCGTGACCAGCGCTCAGGAACACGCCACCACGCCGCAGGAGTGGGCCAACCGCAACGCCGCGGCGTTCAAGGAGGCCTTCGCCTTCATGGGCATCGCGTTCGATGACTTCATCCGCACCACCGAGCCGCGTCACAAGGGCAAGGTCCCCGGGTACATCAAGCGCCTGATGGATTCGGGCGACATCTACCGGGGCGAGTTCACAGGCTGGTACGACCCCGGCGAAGAGGCCTATGTCACCGAGACCGAGGCGCGTGACCACGAGTACAAGAGCAGGGTGAGCGGGCGGCCGCTGGTCAAGCGCACCGAGCCGTGCTATTTCTTCCGCCTGAGCCGGTATCAGGAGCGATTGCACGCGCTGATCCAGGGAACTCCGGGGTTTGTGCGGCCCGATGCCCGTCGGCAGGAAGTGCTGGGCAGGCTCCGCCCTCCCGCGGTCCTGAATGATGTGCCCGTGTCGCGCCCCGTGACCGACGACCCCGCGACGCAGTGGGGCGTGCGGATCCCCGGTGACGATGCCAACCGCGTGTACGTCTGGATCGATGCCCTCTTCAACTACCTCTCCGTGGTCGATACGCCCGAGCGCCGCCGCTGGTGGCCCGCCGCGGTCCACCTGATCGGCAAGGACATTCTGTGGTTCCACGCCGTCATCTGGCCCGCGCTGCTCATGGCCCTGGGCGAGCCGCTGCCGGGGACGATCTTCGGCCACGGGTGGTGGATCAGCGAGGGGCAGAAGATGTCCAAGAGCCTGGGCAACTTCATCGACCTCGACAGACTCCGCGAGTACGCGGAGCGGTTCGGCCTCGACGGACTGCGGTGGTACCTGCTGACGCAGGGGCCGCTGACGGGGGCCGATGCGGATTTCAGCCGGGCCAAGTTCATCGAGGTCTACAACGCGGACCTCGCCAACGGCATCGGCAACTGCGCCAGCCGCGTCGGGAACATGGTCGACAAGTACTTCGGCGGCGAACTGCCCGACCCCAAAGGCGTCTTCACGTGGATCGAGGCTCCCGTCTCGGGCAACCCTGATGCCAACCAATCCAAAACCGCGATGGGCGTGCCGAACAACTCGGCCGTACTCCGCGCCAGCCAGTGCCTGGTCATCACACCCTGGGTTGATGAAGTCCGGGCCAATGTGCAGAAGGCCGCGGAGGCCCTCGACAACTTCGACGTGGGCACCGCGCTCCAGCAGGGGATCGAGATCGTGCGGAAGGTGGATGGGTTCATCAACCTGACCCAGCCTTTCAAACTCGCCAAGACCATCGCCCAGAACCCCGCGGCGAAGGACGAACTCGGCGCCATCCTGTACTGCTGCGCGGAAGCCATCCGGATCGGCGGCATCCTGCTCAGCCCCGCGCTGACGGGACGGATGCCGGTGCTCTGGGGTGCCTGGCACTGCGCCCCTCCGGAGGGGGCGGCGTTCACGGAACTCTGCACGTTCGGCGGCCCGCACGCGCTTCGACCTGGTCAGAAGATAACAAAAGGCGACATCCTCTACATGCGTGCCGAAGGCGTGTAGTTCTCGCTCGCTGCCGGGCACCATGCCGTGCCACTCCCCCTTTCCGGGCAACGCGTGGAATCCTGTGGAATCACCAATGCCTCGGCTTCACGCCCGAACCTTCCGAATGACGAACAAGTAGTATGCTTGAGCGTTCCCCTCCGGATCGCTCGCTCTACCATTGTCCTGTCGTGGCGAAGGAGTCAACCATGCGTCTTTCACCCATCTTCATCGTTCTGTGCGCGGGTCTGCCCGCCGCGGCGCAGTCGTTCAACAACAACCTGAACCCCCTGGGCGGGCCGGCGCAGCTGCAGGTGAACATGAACCCCAACTGGGCCCCCGCGCTGGGCGACGGGCGCGGCCTGGAGCGTGACTTCAGCGGGATGGGGTTGGGGAACTACAACTCGCGCGACTTCGCGGCCGATGCGCGATTCCGGAACAACGTGGTGAACGCGGGCCCCGTGGCGGCCTCGACCGGGTACGGGTACAGCGGTCTATCGGCCAATACCAACCGCTCGTTCGCCTTCGGCGCCAACCGGCTTGGAGCGAACACCAACCGCAACTACAACACGCTGGCGAATCATTTCAACGCGCCCCTCAGCGCCGATGATCTGTTCAGTTTCCGACGCGATGCGCTCAGCAGCGGGGCGGCGAGTCTCGGGGTTCGCGGCACGGAATCGCTGCAATACCTGTACGGGTACGCGACGGCGAACAAGTTCGCCATCCCATCGCCGCGAACGGCCGGCCTTTCCGGGCCGGGCGCGCCGGTGAACACCCCCGCGCCGGTGTTCGCACCGACGGCGTGGGAGCCTCGCCCGATCCCGGCGCACCAGGTGACGGATTTCTCCGGGCTGGGCAGCGGGTGGAGCGACGTGGCCCCGCAGTTCGGGACGCTGCGGTCCACCTCGTCGTTCCTCTCGAATCGTGCGTTGAACCCGTCGGTGATCGGGGTCAAGGTGGACCAGTACACCGGGAATACCCAGTCGCTGACCGCTTCGCCCATGCTCGGCGTGCGCGAGACGCCCTCGCGCCGCAGCGACCGGGTGGACCTCGCCGCATCAACGGCCGTTCAGCGGGCGATTGATCCGGTCACGGGCAGACCGATGACCGCTCCGGCAACTACGCCAACCGAGGCGACGACCGAAGAGTACTCCACCCTCTATAACGATGTGCTCGATCGATTCGCCAAGTCCTCCGAGGTCAAGCCGCTCGAAGGCACGCCGGCGGATGAAGCCGTCCCGGCGTGGAAGGCCCGCCTGAGCAAACTGAAGGAGCAGATCCTCACCTCGGAGATCGAACCCACGGCCGAGGACCAGAAACTCACTCCCGAGCAGAGCGCCGAGAAGCGGCGCGAGGCGAGCAAGGCCTTTGACCCCGACACGCTTCGGCTCATCCGCCAGGCGGGCGGCGAGGTCAAGGCCTACGGCCAACTCGACGGCATGGCCCAGCGCCTGTACGCGAAGTACATGAACGAAGGCTCCAAAGCGCTGGCGGAGAAGCGGTACTTCGACGCCGAGGAGCAGTTCGTACGGTGCCTGGCCATCGCCCCGGGCGACCCGACGGTCTCGGCCGCGCGGCTCAACGCCCAGATCGGCGCGGCCCTGTATCTCTCCGCGGCCCTGAACGCCAAAGCACTCTTCGAGGCCCACCCGGAGATGATCGGCGTGCGGTACACCGAGGGAGCGATCCCCAGCCCGGAGCGCCTGAAAACCGTGGCCGCGCACCTGCGCCAGCGCGTGGAAGAAGCGCGCTCGATCAAGGAACCCCCGCCGCGGGACGCGGCCTTCCTGCTGGCGTATATCGGCTATCAGACGGGCGACGAGGCGATGACCCGCGAGGGGCTGGACCTTCTCGATGAAACGTACGCGAAGCACCCCGAGCCGCTGGTGCCGATCCTGCGGGGAGTCTGGTTGGAGTCCAAGTGAGCACCGCAGCGACCGCGCCCTCCGACCTGTCTCAGTCCGCCGCTACGCCCCAGCACGAGCGAGCACGCTCCATCACGGATTTCCTGACCGACGGATCGCTCGCCGCGCTCTGCGCTGAACTCTCTCGCCTCACGGGCGTGGCGATCGAACTGCGTGATGCGGGCGGGCGGGGGATCATCCGGCGCGGCGAGGGCGCCGAGGCGGCGGGCTGGGAATACCGCCCCCCGGGAGCGTTGGGCATCCCTGAGCCCGAGGCCCGCTTCCCGCTGGTCCTGACCGATGGCGACGGGACCCCGCTGGGCGAGATCATCGCGGCTTCGGGTGAACCGCGGCTGGGGGCCGATGCCCGTGCCCGGCTGGACTCGGTGCTGCACCTGCTGGCGGGGACGGCGAGTGAACTCTGCCAGCACGAGGCGGAGCTGCGGCACCGCGTGAAGGAGGTCGCGGCCCTCTCGCGGATGAGTTCGCTCCTGGTGCGTGCGGCGGGTCCGGAACGCGTGCTGGAGGTGGCGCTGGATTCGGCCCTCGAAGTGCTGGGGCTGGACGCGGGCGCGGTCTACCTTCTCAAGGAAGATGCCGACGGCATCGCCGACGAGCGCGAGCAGGACCTGACGGTCAAGGCCAGCCGCCAACTGAGCGAGAAGTGGCTCTCGTTCCCCGCCTCGCTCTCGAAGGACCGCATCTTCGACCGACTGGCGCTCTCGGGTCAGATCGTGGTGAGCGAGGATCTGTCCGCGGATGATCGCGTTCAGTTGCGCGCCGAGGCGAAAGAGGAAGGACTCGCGGCGGCGATCCACGCCGGGCTGGTGTTCAAGAGCCGCCCCCTGGGCCTGATGCGGTTGTACTCGCGCACGCCCCGGGGCTTCGATGAGGCCGACCGGCGGCTGCTGGCCAGCCTGGTGCAGCAGGCATCGGTGGCGCTGGAGCAGTCGCGTCTGCTGCGCTTCGAGCAGGAGGAGCAGCGCGTGCAGCGGCAACTGCAACTGGCCAGCGACGTGCAGCGTCGCATGCTCCCCCGCAGCGTGCCGACCATCCGCACGCTCGACATGGCGGCTCGGTACGTGCCGAGCTTTGAACTGGGCGGCGATTTCTACGACTTTGTCGATCTCTCCGGGCACCTGGGTGTGGCGGTGGGCGACGTGGTGGGCAAGGGCATCGCCGCGGCCCTGCTGATGAGCGCGGTGCGGGCGAGTCTGCGGGCCCACGTGCAGGAGGTCTACGACCTCGACGAGGTGGTGAGCCGGGTGAACAAGGCCATGTG
Source organism: Phycisphaerales bacterium UBA2402 (assembly GCA_002343715.1). Lineage (GTDB taxonomy): Bacteria > Planctomycetota > Phycisphaerae > Phycisphaerales > UBA1924 > UBA2402. The sequence goes on from DDSA01000045.1 coordinate 9,044, forward strand.
CCACGACACGCGCGACAACGAGTTCGCCAGTCTGTGGTACGGCGTGCTCGACCCGGCGAAACTGCGGCTGACGTACTGCTCCGCCGGGCACGAGCCGCCGATGATCGTGCGCGTGCCCCAGCACCGCGCCCCCACCCACGCCGACATCGACGAGTTGAGCGTGGGGGGCATGGTCGTGGGGGTCGATCCGAGCCAGCGCTACCAGCGGGCCGTCTTCGACCTGCGCCCCCGCGATGTGCTCGTGGCGTACACCGACGGCATCCCCGACGCCGCGAACTTCGCGGGAGAAAAGTTCGGCAAGAAGCGCCTGCGGCAGGCCCTGCTCCGGACGCTGACGGAGAAGCCCACGGCCTCGGCGGCGGAGATCGTGGAGCGCATCCTGTGGGAAGTCCGGCAGTTCGCGGGCCTCTCTCCGCGGAATGATGACAAGACGCTGGTGGTGGTTCGCGTGCTGCAACAAGCCAAGGCGTCTGGGGCGTGAATCCGCGATCGGGGCGTGCTCGAAACCCCTTGCATGAAGCCGATGCTCCCCTTCCTGACTCTGGTGCTGGTGGCCGGGTCGTGCTCTTCCCCCGCTCCCGCCCCACGGGCCGCCGCGGGTCTGTCCGTCATGGCGACGCACGACACACCCGCCCTTCCCGGCGCGGGCGAGAGCCGGCGTGTCGGTGGGGACGTGAGCGCGACCATCTCCGGTTCTGACGGGCGTTATGTCTACGGGCCGAGTGTGATCGACACGCCCCTCCCCGAGGGGTATCCGCCGCCGACGCCGCCGGGCGCGATCGACCTCAAGACCTACCCATCGGTCCGGCGTGCGGTGGTCTCCGGGAAGGGGTCGCCCGATGCCGGGATGAACCAGGCCTTCTGGCCCCTGTTCAACCACATCAAAGGACACGACATCGCCATGACCAGCCCGGTCGAGATGGACTATCCCGGCCTGACCCGGGAGAGCGCCCCGAGTGAGTGGTCGATGGCGTTCCTGTACCGAACGCCCGAGTTGAACGACACCGGGCGGGAGGGCCGGGTGATCGTCGAGGATGCCCCGCCCGTGACCGTGCTGGCCGTCGGCCTGAAAGGGAACTACTCGATGAGCCTCGTGACCCGTGGCATGGAGCAGATCGAGCAGTTCCTGGCCGAGAACCCTGAGTGGGAGGCGGCCGGATCGTGGCGCAGTCTGTACTACAACGGCCCCGCGCTGCTGTGGTGGAACAAGTGGGCGGAGGTGCAGTTGCCTGTACGTCCCCGTCTCAGCCCCGCCGGCACGTGAAGCGATATCCCAGGCGGCCAAGACTGCATCAAGCCCTCCCGGTTCAACTCTCCGGTTGTCGCCCCGAGGTGCCTGGTTCTTTGTTCCCCGCGCACAACTTGAAGTGCGCTTTGGAACACCCGATCAGAACACAGCCTACGGTCAGCCGCGACTCAGAGTCACCGACGGCTCGGTACGGCTGTGACCGCATCAGTTTGTCTCTCGGGAGATTTGTCGGATGGCATCACTGGTGGTCATCGAAGGCCCGTGTCGGGGCGGGCACTTTCCGTTGAAGGAGCAGGTCGTTTCGGTGGGGCGTGATGACACCTGCACGGTCCAGATTCTCGACGGTCAGATTTCACGAAAGCACCTTCAGGTTCGCCTCGACGAGAAACTGGGCACGCACTTCGCCGCCGATTACCGCAGCGCCAACGGCGTCTTTGTGAACGACAAGGTGATCTTGACCGCGACAGCGCTCCACGACGGAGACAGGATCAGGATCGGCCAGACGACGCTGATCTACCTCGCCGCGGATCACGCCGACGCCCCGACCGCGATGGCCGCCGCGACCAAGAAAGACGAGTGGAGGCGGAGCACGATGATGGGCCCGGGCTGACGCCACACTTCTTGCACGGGTCGCGCCCCGGGGAAGCGGGATGTGTTACCTTGCCTTCGCCATCCTGGCCCTGAGTTCGTCGAGAAAGTTCACGACGATACCGACGGATTTCGCGTTCCGATCGCTCTCGCCGTGGAGAACGGCCATCATCCGGCCATCGGGCGCGAACACCTGGCTCCTGTATTTGAGGTCCTTGATGCTGAAGAGGACTTTCGGTTCCATCACGGACAACCCCGGTTCGGTCTTCACCTGCACACTCTGGACCTGACCGTCCGAGTCGGTGAACCGGATCTCCTTGCCGTCGGGGCTCCACCATGCGGCCCCGGGACCGCCGGTGGTGGAGAGTTGCACACGCCCCACCCTGGCGTCCGCTTCGCCGTCACCCGTGAAACTCTGCACATACCACTCCGCTCGCCCGGACAGGCTTGAACGGAACAGCACCCTCTTCCCGTCGGGCGAGAAACACCCCACATCTTCGTTGACCGGCGTTGAGAGGTACGGCTTCGCGGTCCACTGATCGGTCCCGGGCTTTTGTTCAAGCAGAAACGCGTCGGAGTTGTCTGATGCCATATCAACCTGGATAAACGCCAGCGTCTTGCCGTCCGGAGTCCAGAGCTGTGGCACGACCAGTGTCCGGCTGTCCGGGCTTGAGTACAACTTGTTCGGTTGCCCCGATCCATCGCTCCTGCGCTCCCAGATCGAGAAGCCACCGTCGTTCGCGAGGCCGTAGGTGATCCGTTGCCCATCCCGGCTCCAGATAAAACCGATCACCGCTCCCTGGATGGGGATCCGCGTGAACGTCCGACGGGTCAGGTCCTGCACCCAGAGATCGGTCATGAGTTCGGTCTGGTCCTGAGAATCCAAAAACACCAGGACCCGCTCGCCGTCGGGGGAGATGACAATATCACCGAACGCCCGCGTCACACCGGGGATCGGCTGTGGCTGCCCCCTCTCGTCGATCCAGGCCAGGCGTCGATCCGACACGTCGAGCGAACGTGTCGACATCGCGAGCGTGCCGCTGGACGAGAGTTGGAACGAGTTGATCTGCTGGCCGCTCCACACGGTCACGGCTTCTCCGACGGTGCGGAGCGCACCGAGATCGAACGGCACCGCGATGAGGCTGGTTGACGCGCTCCTCATCGCCAGCAGATACCCCCGCTTCCCATCGGGCACATACTGGGCCGCGCCCGCATCGGAGAGCACCTTCGTACGCTGCCCAGAAACGAGGTCGATCGCTTCGGTACTGATTTTGAACTTCTGCCCGTCGATGGACCATCGAGTGGCAAGGAACGATTTCCCCGGCACCAGGGGGCGGAAATCGGCCATGTTCTCAATCCCCTCGGGCAGGTCCTCGCGGAGCACGATCCGTGGTTCGCCCCCGGAAGCAGACACGGCGTAGATCGTCGGTACCCATGCCGATGAGAAGACGATCTCCCGATCCGATGCCCAGCAAACGCTGAACCACGCGCCTTGGGGAAGTTCGCAGACTGTTTCCGGTTTGCCGGATGGTCGTCCGCTCTCCAGGGCGATTTTTTTCAGGCTCATCCGGCTCCGGGCGCGATCCTTCGCGCAGACAAACGCCAGCCAACGTCCATCGGGCGATAACGCGCCTTGGAGGGCGCCTTCGGTACCTTCGATCACCGAGGATTCGTCGCGGTCGAGACGACGCACCATCAGCAATCCGTCCGGCTTCGCGCTCTCGGGCGGGAGTTCTGTCGTCGCGGTGTACACCAGAAACGATGCGTCCGGAGAGATGCCGGCGAGGCTGCTGAACCAAGGTTTATCCTGGACCGGCGTCGAGACATGAAACGCATGGGTCTGGGCAGCGGGCGCGGCGGGCGTCCATGCTTTCGCGAGCCACCAGCCCGTTGCGCCCGCGACGGCGCACCCGCACACCATGCCGAGAGGTGCAAGCCGTCGCTTCGGTCCTTGCGGCGTCGGCGCGACGGCCGTGGTCCATTCGTGACCGGAGATCGCCCGATCGAGTTCGAGCCGAGCGTCGCCGATATCGTGCAGCCGATTCCTTCGGTCTTTCGCCAGACAACTGCGGAGCAGTTCGCGTATCCGCGCGGGCGTGCCGGTATGAAGCAAGGCCCAGTCCGGTTCACGGTGCAGGATCGCGCCCAGCGAATCGGTCACCGTCTCTCCGGGGAACGGCCCGCTGCCGGTCAGCATCTCGTAGACCACGCAGCCGAAGGAAAAGATATCGGAGCGCTTATCAACAGCCTTGCCGCGGGCCTGTTCGGGTGACATGTACCCCGCGGTGCCCATGATCGCGCCGGGGATGGTCGGCGAATGGACCGGCACGGGCGATGGAATTGTCGGCGAATCGGCCTGTGCCGAAATGCCCGATGTGCCCGGCGTGCCGTCCGCCGTTCGCGCCAGCCCGAAGTCCAGGATCTTCACCACGCCGTCGGGCGTGACCATGATGTTGCCGGGTTTGAGGTCGCGGTGGACGACGCCCTTCTCGTGCGCCACTTCGAGAGCCTCGGCGATCTGCCTGGCGATGGAGAGTGACTCATCGACCGGGAGAGCGCCGTTGATCACGCGCTCCGCGAGCGTCTCGCCCTCGATGAACTCCAGGATCAGGTACTGATTCCCCCCGGCTTCCTCCAGTCCGTAAATCGCCCCGATGCCGGGGTGGTTGAGCGAGGCCAGCACTTTGGCCTCGCGCTGGAAACGGGCGAGGCGGTCGGGGTCGGTGGTCAGGTGATTGGGCAATGCTTTGATCGCCACTTCGCGGTCGAGACGCGTGTCGCGGGCGAGGAACACCTCCCCCATGCCGCCCCGGCCGAGTTCACGCAGTATCTGATACGGACCAATCGAAGTAGGATGCATGAAGGCCGAGTGTACGTGCTTTCGCCGAGGCACCGGAACCCTCCGGTTTGATCAGACCGCCCGATCAGGTTTCAGACTTGATTCGACTGCGGTCCTCGCTACCACCGTGCGACTCCTCGGACTTCACACGCCTTGATGTGTGTGCTGAAGCGTCATGCTGCTTCTCGGACTCGACCAGCGTGCGATTTCCCTCATTCCTCGGATCGAAGTGCTCTTTTTCAAGTGAATTTTGCTACCATAAGTGCGGTGTGATGAATTTTCTGCCACGGATTGAAAGAACCCGCGGTGAAACGGGAAGTGCTCGGGGCGGGATAGACCGGGAGCATGCAGAGGGCGCCCGTCTCCAGTCGAGTCACATCTTGAATTACATACTCACAAAGACCGATTCATTCGGGTGAAAGGACACACCATGTTTGCCGCTCAGATAAGCCGTACCTCTCTTGTTCGTGCTCGTATCGGCTTCCTCGCCGCCGCGGCGGGATCGGCCCTCGCCCAGCCGGGCCTGCCTTGCCCGCCGACCTGCCCGACGAACCAGCAGATCCAGATCTGCTACGAGGCGGGACGCGTGGACAACTTCGCGGCCCCGGTGGACCCCACCACGCCCCGCCCCTTCTTCGCGTCGCTCCTGAGCACCTACGCGATCAGCAAGCCCTTCGACGATGCCCGCGTGAACGCGGTCTGCGGGACGACGTTCCAGAACCTGCCCTGCGGGATCGTGTCGGCGACGCTCGAGATCCGACTACGGGCCGAGAACGACATCCCCGACAACGACTCGATCTATCTTCAATGGCTCGGCGGGACGTTCGCGTGGGCCTCGAACATCAAGAATCTGCCCGGCGCGGGGGGCACTTGGAACCCGGGCCAGACGCAGACCTTCACGCTGAACCTGAACACGCTCTCGGGCGGGCTGATCGGGCAGATGAACAGCAGCAACGCCCTCGATGTCCTGGTTTCGGACGATACCACAGTCGAGTTCGCACGCCTCACGATCCGCGTCTGTCCGTGCGATGGCCCCGCGCGGGTCTACACGGTGGGCGTGGCGGACAACCTGGCCCCGGGCACAGAGCCGACCAGCCGCCGCCCGCAACTGACCGCGCAGCGCACGCTCTGGCCCTTCCTGTGGAAGGATTGCGATGACCACACCATCGACCGCGGCTGGGGCAACACCTTCCAGGGGCTGCCCTCGGGGATCGTGCGGGCGGACTTCAACATCCTCATGAAGCCCAGCGCCGGGGGCGCGAGCAACGATGGCATCGCCTTCGACCTGCTGAACCCGGGCGCTCCCGACACTTTCTCGCGCACGTTCAACATCAACACGATCGCCCCGCCGTGGACGACCAACCCGCTGACGAACTTCTATTTCAACCTCGGCACGACGTTGCCGACGACGGTCTGCGGGCTGAACCTGCTTGGCAACTTCGGCGACCGAACGTTCGACGTGTACGTGCAGGACGACACGGTGATCGATGCGGCCCGCCTGCGTGTCTGGCCCTGCCCGCCCCTGCGTCGCGTCTGGGGCACGCCCATCGACACCACCGGCACGGCGGTGCTCGAGACCAACCCGGCGGGCCTGCCCAGCGTGCGCTGCAACCCCGCCACCGGCGAGGATGCCCTGCGCATCGACGCACACGGTACAGAGTCCCAGCGCGTGGACTTCCCGCCCGGGGCCTTTGACGCCATGCCGGTGGGTTCCGTGCTCATCATCGCGACACTCGATGATGAAGACGGCGACGGCCAACTCGCCAGTTCATGGGCCCGCGGCTATGGCGCGAGCGTGGGCAAGGCTCAGCCCGGCTCAGCCAGCCGTGTGGCCCCCGGCCCCAACGGCACGGGCACCTGCACCGGCCCGCGCATCCGCCACAGCCAGACGGGCGCCTCGCGTGAACTCTGCCTCACGCCCGATCAGTACATCGACGTGCTCAGCAGCGACATCTGGAGTGCCGGTCACCAACGCCGGAGCGGGGAGCCGTACGTGTATCATGCGATCAAGTTTCGAGAAGCCGCGGCGATGATCCTGCCCGACGGCACGGTCTTCCACGGCGACACCATCGAGTTTTTCTCGCCCGCTGCGGACGAAGACCCCGCGCCCGAGTACATGGAACTCTCCTGGGGACTGCTCCCCGGCGGCACACCCGCGGGCGAGTTCTCACTCCCGATCGCGGGAATCTCGAGTGTGGTGAATGACGTGGCGCACCACGCCGTCGGCCCCCGGTGCATCCTCAACACCAACCCCGGCAGCGTCACGCTGAGCAACTTCGGCGACAGCGGCGAGGACGGCGTGGAGTTCACGCTGGGCGAGGCGGAGTCCTTCAGCACCACCGTGTCGCCCAACTGCGGCGGGGATGATTCCGCACAGTGCGACAGCGAGATGACCATCCGGCTGACCGCGACCGGGCGACTCACCGACGGCACTTCGGCCGATGTCGCCCGCGTCAGGACAACAGGGCGTGTCACCGGTTTCTTCGACATCTGGACTGAGTTCCCCACGCTTCCCGGCCTGCCCGGCAGCATCGGAACCATCGCCACCATCCTCGATGAGAACGATTCAGCGGTAGGGGAGTTCGAGATTCCCGATGGCACCGCGCTACGGTGCGCGGACGGGACGCACTTGAAAGGGAAAGACATCAAATGCCGGCTCCGCGAATCCCCAACCCGCCCTTCAACCGCTGATGTCCTCATCAGGAACAAGCGCCAGGCCGCGGCATTCAGCGTACCTGGGTTGCCTCCGGTGATCGGGTACGGCGTCTCCCTGCGACCCTGGATGCCCCTGGGCGTCCCCGCCGCTGACCTGCATTCGTACACGTCGGTTCGGCTGACCGGCACGGGCATGGCCGAGATCGACCTGACAGGGCAGAGCATCGTCCCCCTCGGTTCGGGCGTCCCCTGCCCCGCCGACTTCAACCAGGACGGCGGCATCGACGGTGCCGATGTGGATGCCTTCTTCCAGGCGTGGGAGGCGGGCGATGCCTCCGCCGATGTCAACGCCGACGGTGGCATCGACGGCGGCGATGTCGAGACTTTCTTCGAAGCCTGGGAGAACGGCGGCTGCTGAACCGAAATCCCCTCGCGGCGAAGGCTCGCGATCTTCCCCGCACCTACCCCTCTTCCACGCCCCGGCCCGCGCCGGGGCGTTTTTCATGGAAATGTGGTTTTGGCGGTGCGGTGAGAGGACCGGAACCGCGCTGTTATAAGACCGTTCATCTTTGTATTCTCCCCGCGGGCAGCGCACAGCGAGAACCGCCTTTGACTGCGGTACACGCGTGGCAAGAACACCGCACCTCTCCATTCACCGGCGCGGGCAGAACAGCGGGAATTGACCGGATCTTGTGGCAAGGGCGCAAGAACTGATCCCACCGCCCGATGTGCATCCACAGGGGCCGTCCGAAGGATGGACCCCAAACCAATCGAGCATTCATTCACACCGGGAATAGCCCACAAACAAGGAGTATCGCAGATGAACCGTTTCGCAAAGAAGATCGTTCCGTCCGTTCTTGCCCTGGCCGCGGTCGCGGGGACCGCGCTGGGCCTCAACTACCCCATTACCTGGCTCAGCATGGCGCCCACCCCGTTCGGTTCGCCCGTGCCGAACAGTTCGGTCTTTTTCCTACCCGGCGTGGGCAACGTCACCGTGACGTACTCGCTGCCGGGCACGTTCACGCAGTCCAGATTCCAGAGCGGGTTCCTCACCGCGGGCAACGTGACCAGCGGGCCGGACACGTTTCTGTGGTCCAACTACGAAGCGTTCGCGACCATCTTCACCGCCGGGCCAACCACGCAGCCCTGGCAGGTCACGTACACGTTCCCGAGCACGCTGCCGGCCGGCTCGATCTATCTGGGTGTCCACGGACTGGGACGAACGACGAACGCCGGTGGTCTGGCTTCGGTCATCACGGTCAATCAGAACGGCACGTTCCTGGGTGATTGGCAAGGCGCGGGCGGCCCGTGGGGCGCGACGCAGTTCAGCGCCGGCCCCCCCTTCACCATGATGAACTCCGTCACCGGGGCCGGCGGGGCCGACCCCTGGTGGAACACCAAACTCGGCATCGTCCGCATCGACGACGCGACGAACTCCGTGACGATCAACGCCAGCCAGATCGCCGGCGACGGCATCGGCCTCAACATCGGCTACTGCCCCGTGCCGGCCGGTGCATGCCCGATCGAGTGTCCGCCCAACCAGCGAACCCCGATCTGTTACGAGGCCGGTCGCGTCGACAACTTCGCGGCACCGGTGGATCCCACCACGCCCCGCCCCTTCTTCGCATCGCTCCTGAGCACGTACGCGATCTCGAAGCCATTCGATGATGCCAGGGTCAACGCCGTCTGCGGCACGACCTTTCAGAATCTGCCCTGCGGCATCGTCTCGGCGAATCTCGAGATCAGGCTCCGCGCCGAGAACGACATCCCGCAGAACGATTCGATCTACCTCCAGTGGATGGGCAGCAACTTCGCCTGGGGATCGAACATCAGCGCCCTTCCGGGCGCGGGCGGCACCTGGAACGCGGGCCAGACCCAGACCTTCACGCTCAACCTCGGCTCGTTGTCGGGAGGGCTCATCAACCAAATGAACAACAGCAACGCGCTCGATGTCCTGGTATCCGACGACACCACGGTCGAGTACGCCCGCCTTTCCATCACGGTGTGCCCCTGCAACGGCCCGGCACGCGTCTACACCGTCGGCGTCGCGGACAACCTCACCCCGCCCACGGAGGCCACCAGCCGTCGCGCCCGCCTCACCGCCCTGCGCACCGTTCCTCCCTTCCTGTGGAAGGACAACGACGACAACACGCCGGATCGCGGCTGGGGCCAGACCTTCGCTAATCTCCCCGGCGGCATCGTCAAGGCCGACTTCAACATTCGCATGAAGCCCAGTTTCGGCGGGGCCGGCAACGACGGCCTGGCCTTTGACCTCCTGAACCTGGGCGCGCCCGAGACCTTCTCCCGCGGCTTCAACATCAACACCATCGCCCCGCCGTGGACGACCAACCCTCTCACCAACTTCTTCTTCAACCTCGGCGCAACGCTCCCCACCGCCGTGTGCGGATCCAACCTTCTCGGCAACTTCGGCGACCGCACCTTCGACGTGTACGTGCAGGACGACACCGCCGTTGATTTCGCCCGCATGCGTGTGTGGCCCTGCCCGGTCATGCGTCGGCTCACCGGCATCCCGGTCGATCTTGACGGGGCCGTGGACCTCAGCACTCGTGCCGACGGGGTGACGCTGGTCCACTACGTCCCCGCGTCCAACTCGGACGCCCTCAACATCGATGCGCACGGCACCGAGGGCCAACAGGTTGATTTCCCGCCCGGCGCGTTCGACGCGGTTCCCGAGGGTGTGGTCCTTTCCTTCGCGATGCTGGGCGACTCCGATGACGACGGCGAGATCGATAGCATCACCGGCGGCATGGGCAAAGGTAAGGCCCTGCCCTCCGCGAACGGCTCCATGCGGGTCGCCCCCGGACCCAATGGCACCGGCACCTGCACCGGCCCTCGCATCCGCAACTCTCAGACCGGCGCTTCGCGTCAACTCTGCCTTTCCGAATACGAGAGCATCGATGTCCACAGCCGTGACATCCAGAGCCTCGGTCACGCCCGCAAGGCCGGACGCGACTCACACCCCTTCACCTACATGAAGTTGCGGGATATCGCTTTCATGACCCTGCCCGACGGCTCGACCTTCGAGGGCGACACCATCGAGTTCGACAGCGATGAATCGTCTCCCCCGGTGGCCCCCGAGGTCCTGAGTCTTTCCTGGAGCACGGAGGAAGGAAGCGTGCCGGTCGCCGGCGAACTGACGCTCCTGATCGAGCGGGTCAGCGCGACCGTCAACGGCGCATCGCACACCGCGGTCGGCCCCCAGTGCATCCTCAACACCAACCCCGGCAGCGTGACGCTGAGCAACATCGGCGACAGTGGCGAGGACGGCGTGGAGTTTACCCTGGGCGAAGCGGAGTCCTTCGGCACCACCGTCTCACCCAACTGCGGCGGGGATGAATCGGCCCCGTGCGGGGTTGAACTCAGCCTCGAACTGACCGCGACCGGTCGGCTCTCCGACGGTACAACGAGCGATGTCGCCCGGGTGCGCACTTCCGGCCGGATCAGCAGTTTCTTCGACATTTGGACAGAGTTCCCTTCCAACCCTGGCACGCCCGACCCCCTCGGCGCGACCGCGCTGGTTCTGGATGCGAGCGGCCTGCCCGTGGGAGAACTGCACTTCGGCGATTCCGGTACTCCGTCCCTCCGCTGCACGACCGGCCCGCAGATTCAGAAGGTCAGAGAAGTGGCGGATCGCACGGCGTCCGGAGGCCCCGGGGTCGGCGTCACGCTGGAGTTCGAGTCCGATGTCGAGTTCAACGTCCCCGGCGTGCCCCCCCTGACGGGCCGGTCGGTCGAACTGCGGCCCCGCGTCGTTGCCGGCACGATGCCGCCCGTAGTCCAATCACTCACATCGGTACGGCTGACCGGCACGGGCATGGCCGAGATCGACCTGACAGGCCAGACCATCGTCCCCGTCGGCTCGGGCGTCCCCTGCCCCGCCGACTTCAACCAGGACGGCGGCATCGACGGTGCCGATGTGGACGCCTTCTACCAGGCGTGGGAGGCGGGTGATGCCACCGCCGATGTCAACGCCGACGGCGGCATCGACGGCAGCGATGTCGAGACCTTCTTCGAGGCCTGGGAGAACGGCGGCTGCTAACAAGAAATCCCCTCGCGGCGAAGGCTCGCTATCTTCCCCGCTCCTACCCCTCTTCCACGCCCCGGCCCGCGCCGGGGCGTTTTTCTTGGACACCCACCCGTGTCACGGTCCGACCGGCTTCATCCCCGCCGGGATGCTCGAAATCTCGTTGGGCGGCGGGGGCACGAAGGGAATGTGTTCATACCATCTCTTCGCCCGATTGAACACCGGGTACATGAAGACACCCCCCGCGGCAAAGGTCTGCTTTTCGTCTTTGTTCCAGCGTGCCCAGGAGCCGCGGTCGAAGCCGAAGTCCTGACCCGTGAGCGTGGAAAGCGAGGACCGTGTCGTGTGGTTGATCGAGAGGTTCTCATCGTCGAGGCTGGTGATGAGTTGCTCAACCACACGGGGTTGACGGTACTGCCCCAAGGCCGTGGCGGCCTGGGCGCGAACGGCGGGTTCGTCCTCCTTGGCCGGATCGATGGCTTCGATGAGCGCGGCCACAGCGACCGGATTGTGAAGCCGTTGCAGACCGCGGGCGGCTTCGATCCGGACGCTGGGATCGGTGTCCTTGAGACGCTCGGCGATGAGGGGCACGTGATCGGGATTCCCGTGGTTGGCCAGGCCCCGGATCGCCGCCCCCCGGACGCCGGGATCCGCATCCTTGATGTTGTCCTCGAAAAGTCGGATATACACGGGCTGACCGGCGAAGGACGCGTTGGCCAGGAGCATGGTCCCGCGGTATCGATTCTCGGGGTCGTAGGGATCGATGGCCCAACGCGCGGCTTCTTCGGGCGCGGGCGGCGACCAGAGATCGAAGATGCTCTTGGCGCCGGGCTGGAGGTCCGACAGGCAACCTGCAAGAGGACCGAGAAGGGCCGCGGCAACCACCGCGCGTTTCAAGCCTGGGTGCATGGGCCGATGGTACCCTCCCGGCGTGAGCCTCCGCCACTGCACCGTCTGCTCCGCGTGGATCGCCGTGATGATCGGGTCGGGCTGCGCGAGCCGCAGCACCGCCACCGCACCTGTCGAGCCGGGGGTCCTGCTCCGTGCCGACGATGTCTACGCGCCCGGGCGTGCGGTGCGAGAGTTCAACGGCGGCCGGGGTGGTCGGGAGACTCAGCGTCGCGTGACAGGGGAACCGGACGAGTCCGGTGCGTGGGAACTGCAGATCCTGTCCGGCATGAGCGGCGAGTTGAAGCCGGTTCGCTCATTGATCCTCGCCCGGGCCGAGGATGGGGGTGTGCTACTCCTGCGCCTGCGCGATGAGGCTGAAGGAACAGTGATGGTGTTCACTCCTCCGCTGGCGCTTCTACCGCCAAAGTTGGAATCGGGCGGAGTGTTCGAGGGACGCGCAAAGGCCGAGGTGGTCCGAATACGTGATCGCACGATCGCCGACCGGGGTACCGCCCTATCACATGCCGAGATCGTGGCTGATGAATCCGGTACGCCGGGAAGGATCGCCTGGAAGAGCAGTTTGGTGTTTACACTCTCCGTCGCGAGCATCACGCGAGAGATGGTCCAGTCCGTGGAGCCGGGCGCGGGGGTGATCGCCGAGCAGAACAGCCTTCGCGTGAAAGCGGGACCGTTCACTGTTCGATCTGCGGACGAAACGTGGACCGTGGTACGCGGCGATCAGTGACCGCCGTGCGAATCCGCCGCCTTGTCCTTGGTCGGTTTTTTGGCCGGCGGTTTCTTCGTTGCCCCGGACTTCTTTTTCGCGTCATCATGACCCGCGCTGTGGCCGCCGGCTCCGTGTCCGCTACTCGGGGAATGTGAATCATCAGGGGCGGGTGGTTTGGGCAGCGCGGCATGGGTGAAGTCGAAGGCCGGCGCCACTCTGGCGGGCACCGGTGCCCCCCGCACAAAGGCGAGGTAGCCGCAGGCCGCCGCACCGAGCAGGAGGCTGTACGCGGCGAAGAGACTCACGGTCGTTCGCGTGCTCTTCGGGAGCCGCGCGATCGGTCGGCCCAAAGGCTCGATCAACAGATTGACAGCGGCACACGCAACACGACCGACCCGCGCCCCCAACTTCTTCAGCCCCGCGATCAAGGAAAGTCCGCGTGGGCTCGTGGCATGGTTGCCGACAGGCTTGCGGGATTCGGCTTGCGCCAGCACATTGGAATTGCTCGATGGCGACTGGCCCGCCGGCTCTGCGTCTGCCGTCTGGCGCGTTGTACCGCATCCGATGTCCGGTGTGACCGGTGTTGACGAGATACCGGTCCCGCCGGATCGCACGAACTCAGCGTCCGTTGGAGTGCCTGCCGCGGAGCGCTCTTTGCTGTGGCTGGTTGCTCGCTCATCGATCACCGGAGCATCGGTCCCCGGAACCTCCTGAGGACTTGATCCTGGGTCCGTCCATGTTCGGGATGAGCCATCCTGAGCGGAGACTGACGTTGCTGCGGAGGAATCCAACTCCTTCGTCAGCGCATCCAACGATGAGCCGGCGGACGCGGCGGAAGTTTCGATCGCCATTACCACGGCTTGGTTTGTGGCGTCCTCCAGCTCCGTCAGGAGCGAGTCGAGTTTCGAACTGACACACTCCGCGGCATTCGGCCGGGATGCCTCGGAAGTCTCGGGGAGATGTTCGGCTTGGTCGGGCATGGAGGATCGTGACTGTCGGGAGTAGTTTCGGTTCGCACGCTCGATGTATGGAGGCCGCGGGACCAGCTCCGGTTGTCCGGTGCCCGCGTATTCGGCGTGTTTTGACGCGCTCCCCTGCCTGGAGCGGCGGATAATCTGCTTCGTGAGCATGCACCTGATGCACCTGCCGGAGTGGCCCGACTCGCCGGGTTCGATATTCAGCATCGACGGCGAGGAGGCTCACCACGCGCTGCGCGTGCGTCGTTTAGGCGTCGGCGATATCGTGCGGGCGTGCGACGGGAACGGACACCTGATGATCGGTGAGATCGCCGCCACGCGTCGAGGACGAGGTGGCTCGTGGGAACTGGATCTCAGGGTGCTTGAAACCCGTGTGATTCCGCGGCCGAACCCGGCGGTCCACATCGTTTCCGCCGCGCCCAAGGGGGATCGGCTGGGAGAGATGATCGAAGGTCTGTCACAAGTCGGAGCCGCATCGTGGCGGCCGCTGTTCAGCGAGCGGACCGTGGTGGAGCCGAGCGACACAAAGTTGGAACGTTTGCAGCGGATCGCACTGGAAAGCATGAAGCAGTGCGGTCGGACGCATCGGCTCGACATCCTCCCTCCCGTCGGGCTGTCCGAAGCGTTGATGTTGCCCGGGGCCATCATCGCGGATTCCTCCGGCGAGACGTGGGGACGGTTGCCGGCACAGGACAACGGGCAGACTCTGACGATCCTGGTCGGGCCGGAGGGGGGTTGGACGGATGCGGAACTCGCGGAAGCACTGAGCTCGAGCGTTCCCGCGGCTTGCTTCGGCATCCACACGATGAGAATCGAAACCGCGGCCGTGGTGGCGGCGGGGATCGTGATGCACCTGAGTGCCCGGTCATGAACGGGCCGATAGGCTTGCCTCAACCTTGCGCGCTAATCTCTGGCATGGGCGAAGCCAGTCTTGTGGTGGAGAGTCCGCTCGGCCCCCTTCTGCTGAGATCGACGGACGAGGGCGCGACGGCGTTGCTGTTTGATGCTCCACGGGGCGTGGCCCAGGAAGGTTCGAGCGCCGCACGCGGACACATCAACCGACTGGCCCGCGAGGTCCGGGCGTATTTCGCCCGCGAGTTACGGAACTTTGAGACCCCGCTCGCACCACGGGGGACGGAGTTTCAACAGCGGGTTTGGAACGAGTTGCTGCGGATACCGCTGGGCGAAACGATCACGTACGGCGAGCTGGCCCGGCGCATCGGCAACCCCGCGGCAAGCCGGGCTGTGGGGGCAGCCAACGGCGCGAACCAACTGGCGATCGTGGTCCCCTGCCACCGTGTCATTCACAGCGGAGGTCGGTTGCACGGCTACGCGGGCGGGGTTGATCGCAAGGCGCGGCTGCTGGAGCACGAGCGGGCGATGGCCCCGCTGTACGCGTGTTGAACGCCCATCCGATGACGCGCCACACTCACCCACCCCCCGACGCCTCCAACCGCGATTTCGCCGAGCGCATCGTCCGGACACTGCGCGATCGTGGGCACACGGCGTACTTCGCGGGCGGGTGCGTCCGGGATGAGTTGCTCGGGCGTGATCCTGAGGATTACGACGTGGCGACCGACGCGACACCGGACCGGATCGCGGCGCTCTTCCCTCGCACCAATGAAGTCGGGGCGCACTTCGGCGTGGTGCTGGTCAGGCACGCGAATCGAACGGTGGAGGTGGCCACCTTCCGAACCGATGGGAGTTATTCCGACAAGCGGAGGCCGGACTCGGTCACGTTCAGCACGCCGCAAGAGGACGCGGCCCGGCGTGACTTCACGGTCAACGCGCTCTTCCTCGATCCGGTCGACACAAGCCCCGCTCACCCCCGCGGCCGCATCGTTGACTTTGTCGGCGGGATGGAGGACCTCGCGCGGAACGTTCTGCGGGCTGTGGGCGACCCGGATCAGCGACTGGCCGAGGATCATCTGCGGGCGCTGCGGGCGGCCCGGCTCGCCGCGAAACTCGGCTTTGAGATTGATCCGGGCACGGCGGCGGCAATCCGCCGGCACGCGGCCGAACTGTCGGGCGTCAGCCGCGAGCGCATCGGCGACGAGGTGCGGAAGATGCTGACGCACCCGGCGCGAGGTCGTGCGGCGACATGGATGGACACGCTCGGACTGACGGCGGCCGTGCTCGGAGTGTCGCGCGATGCGGGCGGTGCCGCGTTGCTGCACGCACTCCCCGCGGAGATTCGCCCCTCGTGGGCGCTGGGGGCGTGGGCGCTGGACTTGGGGGAGGCGTACGGCGAGTCCGCGGCGAGCACGGCGGCCCGCTGGCGCGAACGGCTCTGCCTGAGCAACGCCGAAGCGTCGGAGTTGCGAGCGATTCTTGAACTGATCAGTGTCCTCGAACAGGATTGGCTGCGCTGGCCCATCGCGAAGCAGAAGCGGGCCGCGGCGAGGCACGGATTCGACGGCGCGGCGGCCATCCTCAGCGTGCGGCTGCCCGCTCTCGGACATGAGGTATTCGCCAGACTCGCCGAACTGGCCGCGACGCCCGGGGGCATCTCGCCCGCGCCGCTCATCACGGGAGACTATCTTGTCTCGAAAGGGATGAAGCCGGGCCCCGCCTTCAAGGGCCTGCTGGAGCGCCTGTACGATGCCCAGTTAGAGGGCGCGGTGACAACCCCCGAAGCGGCGCGGGCCCTGGCGGAGACCCTGGGCGTTCCGTCGTGATCCCGCGTGATCGCGGAATCGCCGTATCCTGTGGCATGATGAGGCGGTCGGAGCAACTCCGGATCGGCGCGGCATTCCTCGCGCTCTTCGTCGCCGGGTGCGAAGAGCGTCAGTCGATGCCCGCGGCACAGAGCGAAAAAGCGGCGATGGAGATGCAGTCGGCGCTCGAAAGCCGCGGCATCGATGATGTACGCGCAGCGCGAGTAACGGGAGAAGGCGGTTGGGTGGTCAGTGTGCCCGCCGCGAGTGCCCCGGCGGCTCGGGCGGTACTCGTTGAACTCGACCTGCCGCGTGAACCCCGACCGGGATTGATGGACATCGTCCGAGGATTCGGCCTGGTGCCCTCGCCCGCGCAGGAACGCGCGCGGATCATGGCCGCGGCGGCTGGTGAAGTTGCCACGACGCTGGAGTCCGTCGACGGCGTGCTGGTCGCGCGGGTCCATATCGTGCCGCCGCGCGAAGCGGGGCTTGATGGGAGCGGTGCGGAGCCGGGCTCGGCGGCGGTTTTGATCAAGTACATTCCGGCCGAGGGCGGTGCGCTGATCGGATCAAAGATCGCCACGGAACGAGGCCAAGATGAACCATCCGATGCCCCCGTGACCGCGGCATCGGTCATCACCCTGGTTGAGCGGGCCGTGCCGGGCATCGACCCCGCACGGGTCGAGGTGGTTTTTACAAGAGCCGGCAACCCGTCGCGGCACATCAGCCCGACCGCGGCACCGGTCTTCGCGGACTGGAAGGTCTGGGCGATCGTCCTCGCGCTGGCGCTCGCGGCCGGCATGGTGTACGCGTTCGTCGCCGCCAAGCAGTACTTCCGGGCACGGCTCGCGGAGCGGGTGTGAACACGAAGGGCCAGGAGAGCGGCTTCAACGCCCCCGGCGAGCCGGACGATGTGGCCCGCGCACGGGCACGCGTTCTGATCACCGCGGCCAAAGCGCTGAACCGAACGTGTGCGCTCCGACGGCACGCAGACAGCGCGATGTTGATCTCGCTTGCAGATGAGGCAGCAACAAGCGTGCCGGTTGGATCCCCCGCGACTCGAGCCGCCGCGTTTGTGGAACGGCGTGCGGAGGAGGAGCGAACGTATGCCGAAGAGGCCGTGGCTCGCCTGCCGGTGATGTGGCTTGGTCTGCTCAGCGCGGGCACCGGGGATGTGCGGAAGGCACTGACCGCGCTGGGCGTCGACATCATCGCGTGTGTGGCCCGACCGATGTCAGCGCACGCGGCGGCGGAGTTCATGACACCGTCGGGCTTGGAACTTGCTCGGCACGCCGCGGACCAGCGTTCACGGGCCGATGTGCCGGTACCACCGGCGTGGTTGTTGAGCGCGTGGGAAGGCGTGGTCCGTGGTATTGAACACCAAGGCGACTCGCTGGCGTACGAGTGCGGGCTGCGGGTGGCGGGAGATTTGTTCCAACGCCTGCCGAAGGAGTTCCGGACGCTCGCGGAGAGAGTCTCTCGCACGACCATCGCACGCGTTCTTGCATCGCAAGCAACGATCGACCTGAACGATGACCGCCTCGCGGCTGCGATCGTGGGGTGGATGCTGGCGGATGCGAGACGGTTCGTCGCGCAAGCGACCGACACGGAGTAACACAGCCCCGGCGGGAATTGAACCCGCGACCGCCGCGTGCAATAGGCGCGCGATGCTCCACCACTGAGCTACGGGGCCGTCGAACCTGATCGCCCGCCGCCGGGTGGCCGGTGCGGGCGTCCTTGTGTGTCGCGGACCCGACGGCCCGCTTCTTCCCTCCGGACGGTTCGGTGAGCGTGCGGGTACAGCCCCGCAGCCCGAGCTATGCACGGCGCAGCGACAGACCAGAGGCTCGTTGGCGAGCGGCCTTGGGGCATCCCGGCGTGGCGGATGGATGGTGCGTGTGAGCCTCATCGCCGCGTCGGCCGGGGGGTTCCCGCTGGCCGACGCCGCGAACTGGTGTTCAGCGGCCCGGCTGCGGGCGGCGGTCACAAAGGACCGTCACCTGATCAACACAAATGGCATCCGTCAGGATGCACGCGTGCTGACCATGCTCCTGCGAAAGGCAGGAGCGGCCGGACTGCTGATACTGGTACATCGCGAGCGACATACAGGCTCTACTAGAGAGAAGTATGACCAAACCGAACGTTCAAGTCAAGGCGATTCGCGCCTGTGTATCGAAGATAACCGCCCGTCGGACATACAAGCCACGGGCAGCGTTGTTCGGAATGGTTCAGCCGCCCCCGGCGGGCTTGCCGGTGCCGGGGTCCTGGCCTCGGAAGTGGCGGACCATGTCTCGCATCATGAGCATACCGCGCTGTCGCTTCTCGGCGGTGGCGTGGCCTCCCACGGTGCGGTCCATGAAGGTGAAGGCGCGTCCGAGTTCGCGGCCGCTGGGGGCCTGGTTCGGGTTGCTCATTCGCTCGCGGTCGCGCTGGGCCTGACGGCGGACATCGGCGAGGCGTTTCTCGTCCGGCTCATCACGCATTTCACCCGCGACCGTCTCCATCATCTTGACAAACTCGAGGAAGGTGCGGTCGAGGTATTCGGCTCGCTCACTCTCGGGAACGGTGGCGTAATCCTTGGCGTACTTGTCCCAGGTATCGATGGCGAGTTTCGAGGCGTTCTCCTCGATCTGCTTTCTCGCCGCGCCGGCGATGCCCGCGGCGAACCCGGCCAGCAGCATGGAATCGCCCGAACTCATGCTCTTCATGCGCTGGACGAGTTGACCGATGAGTTCAAGACGCTTCTCGACCGAGAGTTTGTTGAACTCGTCGGTCAGGAGCGTGTAGTTGAAAACATCATCGAGCGGGTCGCGGAGATAATCGGGCTGAGGGACGGGCCGCAGCGCGAAATAGAGGCCGATCCCCACACCCAGAACGGCTACCGCTCCGATCACGGAGAGTTGCCGCTGGGTCTTCTTGCGCTGGCCCGGATCGCCCATCCGTGCACGCCACGAGGCCCGGAGTTTCGCCAGCCGGGCCGCGAGGGGTTCCTCGATCCGGGTCGGCAGACCGACTCGAAAGCGCCGAGGCTTTGTCACGGGCTGCGTGTTGGCGATGCCCTCCATCAGGCTGCCCTGACCTGCGGCGGGAAGAGGTTGGGTTGAAACTGGGGTCACGGTCGATCTGGTACGGGCTTGGTGAAAAGTTGTTTCTGTTGCAAGCGAAACTCAGCGGCCCATGCCCCCGCCGAACTGGATCAGGTCCTGCACGAACATGGCGTTGGCCTCGTCGGACGCGAACGGGACTTTGTCGGCGCGGTAATCGCCGTAGTAGATGCCGTTGCGGTCCCACTTGGCCTCATCGGGAGTTTCGTCATCATCACGCCCGATCTGCTTCCAGCGGGGGTTGTGCCAATCTTTGTAGTCGATGACAAAGTAGTAGCGGTTGCCGCCCTTCTCGTACGCCTTGCTGACGCCGAACTGCGGGTTGCGGACGGAGATGAGTTCCGCCGCGACCATGGCATTGCCCGCGAGGTAATCGTAACTCCACCCCAGTTGAGCCCACGTCGGGCGCGGATCATCGCCGATGCCGCCGACATCGGAAGGGCACCGGAAAGGATCGCTCACAACCCAATCTTCATCCGGGGCGGGGCGGAAAGGCATCGGAGCGTCGATGTACTTGGACATCACGTCGAGAAGCGTCGGATCGTTCTCATTCCCACCCTCGTTGATGGGGCGGACCTTGGGGAGGAGCAGGCCCTTGCTCTCCGTGTCCATGTACATCTGAAGGCCCAGGCCCAGACTGCGGAGGTTGTTCAGGCATCGGACGCGCCGACCCGACTCTCTCGCCCGACCGAGCGCCGGCATGAGCAGGCCGAGGAGCAGGGCCACCACGCTGATGACAACAAGGAGTTCGATCAACGTGAAGGCCGGACGTGTTTTCTGAGTTCCCACAAGCATGTGACTGTTCAGACAGTGTATCCGGACGCGGGTGAGGTCTTGTGTGGCACCCGTACGGGGCAGACGCGATGGGACTCGATCCGGCCGCGGCGCTGGCTTCCCGCGTGGGTTGTACGCACTTTCGTCCTAGGCGTTTCGTCGTCTGTTCCGACCCGGATTCCAAAGTCTTGCACCCCGCCTTTTCGGGTTGCTGAACCAATCGCGTGCCCGGACCCGGGCATCACTCCCCCCCGGCATCCAACACAGCGCGGCAGAAACGATGAGCCAGGGCGTGGCCCGATCGCTCCGCTCGGATGTCGGCCCTCAAGGGGCGACCCAACAACGCGACGTCGCCGATCAAGTCGAGCAGTTTGTGCCGGGCCGCCTCATTGGTGAAACGCCAGGCGTTGTCGATGGGCTGGCCTTCGTTGCCGACGACAAGCAGATCGCGGGGCGTGAAGCCCGCGAACAGACCGAGTGCATTGGCCACGGCCGCCTCTCGCTCCAGCGAGAAGGTGCGTGCGGGAGCGATGAGAGTGCGGTATTCTTCAGAGTCACCCGTCCACGAAGCCGTTTGTGCGGGCAGGGGTGATCCCGGCCCGTAGTCGAGAAGATAGGAATAGACACAACCAGACTCGATCGGTACCGCGGTGATGCTCGCGTCTCCATCACACACCGAAACAGGCTCGCGGAGCAGGATCGGGGTCGGGGGCGTATCCGCATCGACGAGCAACGGCACAAGGGCTTCGACAAAGGGAAGGGCCGAGCCGTCGAAGATGGGCACCTCCGGACCTTCGATCTCGATCGTGCAATCCGCGATTCCCAGGCCGCGCAGGGCGCTCAGGGCGTGCTCCACAGTGCCGATGCACGCCCCGCCCGGCACGCCGAGGGTCGTGTTGCGGATCGGAAAGCCCCGGGGCACGTGCGGCAGGTCCGGATTCTCGATGACGTACGCGACCAGGGCCGGGATGCGGTCTCCGCCGCCTCCGAATCGGAACGCAAACCCCGAACCGTGTTCCGCGGGGTGAAAGACAATGGCGGAACCGACACCGGTGAAGAGCGCCGGGCCACGCAGTGGAGGGGTGGCTGCTTGCAGGGCGCGACGGGGAACACTCGCGCCGCTCATCCGCCGCGCCCCTCGTGCCCGCGGTTGCGACCCAGGCGGCGAAGATGGGCGTAGATGCGCCGCCACTCATCAGCAGGCCCCGCGGGCGAGCCGACAAAGGAGACCCCCGCCGGGACATCGTTGATGACTCCCGAATACGCCGCGATCTTGGCCCCCGCACCGATCTCGATGTTGTCCGCCACGCCTGTGCGCCCGCCGAGCATGGCCCCGTCGCCGATGATGACCGACCCGGCCAGCCCCACCTCGCCGCAGAGAATGCAGCACCGTCCGATGCGGCAGTTGTGACCGATCTGGACGAGGTTGTCGATCTTGGTGCCGTTGCCGACGCTGGTCGATCCGAACTTGGCGCGATCGATGCAGGTATTGGCCCCGATCTCGACATCATCGCCGATGGTGACGTTGCCGATGTGCGGCACTTTCAGCAGGCCGCGGCCGTCGGGGCGTGGGTGATATCCGAACCCGTCGGCCCCGATCACCACACCGGCGTGCAGGATGCAGCCCCGCCCGATGATGCAGCGGTCCAGGACCACGACACCGGGGTGGAGCACCGTCCCATCCCCGATGCTCGCGCCCCGCCCGATCACCACGTTGGCAATGAGTTGCGCCCCCGCGCCGACCACCGCGCCGGCCATGATCGTGCAATGCGGACCAACCGAAGCGTCCGGGTCGATGCGCGCATCGGGATCGATCGCGGCGGAGGGATGAACACCGGGCCTCACGGGGGCCGGTTTGTCCGTAAAGAACTCAAGTGCCTGGATGAGCGCCAGGTCGGCATCGGCCACGCGCAGCACGGCCCGATCCGGGGGTGGTGCGCCGTTGTCGAAGAGCGCCGTCGTCGGCACTTTGTTCGCCACGATGGCCGCGGCGGCCTGGCCGTTCCTCCACGCCGCGGCGAACCCGGAGGTGCGGATGAACGTGAGCGTGTCGCGTCCTGCCTTGTCCGCCGCGTCGATGCGGGCGAGGGGAATGTCGGGAGATCCGATGAGTTCGGCCCCCAGGAGAGAGGCCAATGCGCCGGTGGTAATCGTCACGGGCTGATTGTAGGGAGTCGGCCCGGAACCATGTCGGGCCACGCCGGTGATCGAGATCGCGGGGAACAGCGTCATGCCGGAAAAGCCCCGATGGGGACCATCGGGCCACCCTTGTTCATCAGTCGTGATCGCGGCGGTGGTGCTTCTTGCCCTGGTCGCGCTGCTTGCTGCGCTGGCTGCGTTTCTGCGCCCCGGTTCGTCCGCCGAAGTCCTTGAACCCCGCGCCCCTGGCCGCGCCGAAGCCTGTTCCGAGGGAAAGCCCGGTGTCCTTCTTGCCCAGGGTCGCCGTCCTGGTTTTTCCGGCGGCGCGGCTGGAGGCATCGTCGATGAAGAGTTCGAGTTGGCGACGGGCGAGATCGACCGCTCCGATCCGCACCGAGACAAGGTCGCCGAAGTTGAAACTGCGGCCCGAACGGATGTCCACCAGGGCGCCGGTCTTCTGATCGATGCGCCACATGGGTGTGGCGTTGTCGCGGGTCACATCGCCGGGAAGATCCTCGCTCTTGATGAAGCCGTCGGCGAGATACTTGTCGATCTGGACGAAGATGCCCCGGTTGTTGACGCCTGTAACGACGCCGGAATACGCCTCCCCGATGTGTTTTTCAAGGAGTTGCAGAACGAGGAAGTTGCGGAGTTCCTTCTCCGCGGACTCGGCGTTCACCTCCCGCTGGGTCGCGTGGCGACCGATCGCCAGAAGGTCCTCCTCGGTCGGGGTGGACTTGAGCGTCATGATGTCCCGCCCGAGTTGGACCTTGGCCTCATCGCCCCTAGGTCGCCTGGTTCCGTTCTCGGTGCGGGCGAGATAGTCGGCGATGAAACGGTGGACGGTGAGGTCCGCGTAGCGTCGGATGGGGCTGGTGAAATGGGCGTAGGCCTCGCTGGCGAGGGCGTAGTGGCCGATGAGGGCCGGGCTGTACTCGGCCTTGCTCAGGGTCCGCAGGACCGCGAGGTGAACGGCGCGGGCCGGGGGCTTGCCGCGGGTGGCGTTGAGCAGGCCCTGCAACTCCTCGCGGGTCGGGTTCTTGGGGATTCGGAATCCAGCGACCATCGCCACCTTGCGCATCTCATCGACGTCGCCGGGGATCGGCTCGGGGTGGACGCGCCGCAGCAGCGGCACCTGCATCGACTCGGCCAGGCGGGCTACCACCTCGTTGGCCTCCACCATGAACATCTCGATGAGTTTGTGGGTGAATGCGTCGTCCTCGCGCTCGGCGTCGATGACGTGCCCGTTCTCGTCGTAGATCAGCACGCACTCGGGCAGATCGAGGACGATCATCCCCTGGCGGTTGCGGCGGCCCTGGATGGCCTTGGCGCAGCGGTCCATCTCGCGCAGCGTCTCGAGGAGTTCATCGGTGTACTTCGGGGGTGTCTTGGCGTGGCGGCGTGCCTCGTTCAGGTCGCCGTCGATCAGCGCCTGGGCTTCCAGATAGGTCAGGCGCTTCTTGCTGTTGATCAGCACCTGGGCCACACCTTCGCCCCGCGGGTTGCCCTGCTTGTCGTAAGTGATGAACGCCGCTTTGCAGTACCGGGGCACGCCCTCCTGCAGCGAGCAGATGCCGTTGCTGAGGATCTCGGGCAGCATGGGGATCACCTTCCGCGGCAGGTAGCAGGAGTTGGCACGATCCTTCGCTTCGATGTCCAGCGGGCTTCCGGGTGGGATGAAGTGCGCGACATCGGCGATGTACACTCCCAACTCCCATCCGTCCTCGGTGCGGCGGATGCTGATGGCGTCGTCGTAGTCCTTGGCGTCGGGCGGATCGATGGTGAGGATGAAGTCCTCGGTCATGTCCAGCCGGTTGTCGAGCGCGGCGTGGCCTTTCTCGTAAAAGGCCGCGATCTCGCGGTCGTACCTCGCCGCGGCATCGCGGGCCTGCTGGATGCAGGATTCCGGGAACTCGCCGGGCAGGTCGTAGGCGGCGATGACGGCCTGCGTCTCCACATCGGGCTGCCCCGCCTCGCCCAGCACGCGGACGATGACGCCCTCGCCGAGCATGTCCCCCTCGGGCCAGACGACGAGTTCGAGGACGACCTTGTCCCCCTCGCGGCCGTTCTTGGCCTCGGCATCGCGGACAACGATGGGCTGGCTGATCTGCTTGCCGTCCGGGAGCACGACCCACTGCTGGCCGCGTTTGGTCAGCGTGCCGGAGTAACTGGACTTCTTGCGCTCGACGACTTCGACGATCGTGCCGCTGAAGCGGTCATCGCCGCGAGACCGACCGACCCGGACGCGCACCGTGTCGCCGGTCAGGGCATCGCCGACATCCTCGGGCCCGATGAAGACCGAGCCTTCGCGCACGCTCTCGGTGGGAGTCACGAAGCCGAAGCCGCGCTGGTTCTTGCGGAAGACGCCGACAATCTCGCCGCCCTCGATGTCGGCGAGGCTGGGCAGTTGCACATGACCGGACGATGAGACGACCAGCAACCCCTCGGCCTGAAACGTCTGCACCGCGGCGGTGAATTCTTCCAGTTCCTCGCCGGGGATATTCAGGTCTTTGGCGAGTTCGCCCAGCCGCGTGGGGGTGTAATCCTCGTGGCGAAGGTGGTTGAGCAGCCGCTTTTTGTAGCGCAGGGCCATGGTCGAGGGTAGGTCGAAGCAAAAAGTGGGAGGGAGATGCACGGCATGAACGAGTGAAGCTCCGGTCGATTCGACCCGTACCCCCATCTTCGAGTGGTTCGCGCAGCCATGCCGGTCCGCACGACCCTCGTATTCGGAGAGCCCCACTCCGCCGACAGAAGCACGGAGTCAGTCACCCCCACGTTCGGGCCGATGAATCATTCGTGCGTTCACACCCCGGCAACCCGGCACTGCGGCCCGCCTTCACGCTCGTGGAACTGGTGCTGGTTATCGCCATCATCGGCATCATGGCCGCCATCGCCGCGCCGCGATACGCGAGCGCTGTGGCACGGACCCGGCTCGACAACGCGGCCCGGCGCATCGCGGCGGACATCGCCCTCACCAGGGAACTCGCCCAGGCCGCCAGCGCGGTGCGCAAGATCGATTTCACGATCGCCACATCGTCGTACATCATCACGGGGTACGCCGACCCCGACCGTCCTTCGCAGACCTACAGCGTGAACTTGTCCGACCCGCCATACGGGGTCAACATGAAGAACGCAGACTTCGGCGGCGGTCCATCCATCGAGTACTCCGGTCACGGCGTGACACAGAAGTCGGGCAGCGTCATCATCCTCGGCCCCACCGGGAGCCGGACCATCTCGCTCGACGCCGGCACAGGACAGATCACCATCCAATGAACCATACACCGCTCCCATCCCGACGGGGTCTTCGCCGGGGGCTGACCCTCACCGAACTGGCGCTCTCGATCGGCGTCGTGGGTCTGATCCTGCTGGCGGGACAGAGCGCTGTGACCCTGGCGGGCGCCACCGCGGCCCGCAGCGCCATCATTAAAAAAAAAAAAAAAATTTAAACAGTTTATTAAAAAAAAAAAAAAAAA
>DDSA01000056.1:0-16822 GCA_002343715.1 Phycisphaerales bacterium UBA2402
GTGCCGTACGCGCTAAATGCCGCGTTACTGCGCCCCCCGGCGACCGTGGCGTACGCCGAAGAGGCCGCGTTGCCCAGCCCGCCGCCCACGGCGCTGCGCTCGCCCGCGGCGATGTTGGTCTCGCCGCCCGCGATGGTGCTCACGAAGCCCAGAGCCTGATTGCTGCTGCCCCCGCCGATTACCCCCAGCGCGCCCGATGCAATATTGCCGTTGCCCCCGCCCACGAACGAGCGATCGCCGCTCGCGGTGTTGAAGTCGCCCCCGGAGACGGTGCTCACGAATCCGGTGGCGCTGTTCACGCTGCCCCCCGCCACGGTCGTGTAGCCGCCGCCCGATGCCGTGTTGTCCGTGCCGCCGCCGATGGTGGCGTACGGCCCCTGCGCCTGATTGCGATACCCGCCCGCCACCGTCGCGTACAACTGCGTGGTGGAGTTGAGCGCTCCCCCGCCGATGAACGACCGGCTGCCCGAGGCGCTCTGAAACTGCCCGCCCCCGATGGTCGCGTGCGCGGCCGAGGCCGTATTCAGTTCACCCCCGGCCACCACGCCGTACGTGGCACTAGCGACGTTGCCCAACCCGCCTGCGATGGCTGTGTACTGGGCCGAAGCACGATTCATCCGCCCGCCCGACACCGTGGCGTAGGGCTGATCCTCGCTGGTGCCAATGCCGTCTCCCGCGCGGTTGTCGCCGCCACCTCCGACCGTTCCCCACGCATCGAGCACGCGGTTGTTGAGGAGCGATGGGTCGCCCCCAGCCGCGGGGCCGCCCCCGCCGATGGTGCCGTACCGCGCCAGCGATTGGTTCCTCTCGCCGCCGCCGACGAAGGCGAAGTCCGCGAGTGCGCGGTTGAGGTAGCCGCCCGCGATGGTGGTCTGCGCCCCCTGCGACTGGTTGAAGGCACCCCCGCCGATCACCGAGTACTGGTTCGCGGTGAGAGGCCCGCCCGAGGCGCCCAGCACGTTGTTCGAGCCGCCCCCGATCGAGGCGAGGTGCCCCTCGACTCTGTTGCCCTGCCCGCCGCCGATGTTCGAGCCGCCCACCTGGGCCGAAATCGAGTTGCCGGAATGCCCGGCGACGATATTCGGGATGCCGATTGTGTTCTGGATGAGCAGGCCCCGCTGACCCGCCGCGCGCAACTGCACCGAGCCGGTCTCGCTGCCGATCCATCCGTTCGCCTGAACGTTGCCGAACGTGTTGGTGAAGCCCGACCAGGTGTTCGACTGATCGAGCCGTGGCACGTTCGGGCCGAGCACAGAATCGGGCAGTGAGCCGGTCAGGTTCCCCGCGTTGGTGAAGAACGACGGGTTGAGCCCGGCGAAAGTGTCGGCGTTGCTCGCGCGATCGGCGAGGATGCTGCGTGAGGCCGTTGGCGAGGAGGTGAGCGGCTGGTCGGGGGTCAGAACGATGAACCCGGAGCCGTCTCCGCAGTTCAGGCCCGTCTCTTCGCGCGCGGCAATGCGGATCGAAGCAACCAGGCCCGCGAACGCGGGGAACTCGCTGCCCGGATCGAGGAGGACCGTGAACCGGCCCGCCGCGATCGGGACGTTGTCAGCGCAGAGCGTGACCAGTTCGCTCTGGTCCGCTCTGAGCAGCGTGAAACGCAGATCGAACGCCCCATCCGCCGGTTGGCCCTGATGGATCAGTTCGCCCTGGTAGGTGAATGCTGTGGTTTGGGCGATTCCACCCGAGACAAGTCCGCAGAGCAAGACAGCCGCTCCGAAGCATGGGCGCAGATTCAAACGCATTTCGCTCTACCTCCTCTGGACGCCGCGAGACCAGTCCCGGGTGTCACGGTGTAGATGGTAGAAGGCACTCCCCGGTTGTGTTCAACATGTCATCGTGAGAGACGAGCAGGCAGAGACCTCGCGATGATGTGCAGATCGTGAGTCGGTGCGTTTACCTGCTCTTGAGCGACTCAGAGAAGACGTCCACCAGCCCGCTGTCCAAGCCGTATTTCGCGGCCTTTTCGATGGCCCTTTGCGCCGGTTCGTTTCTACCTTCCGCCTGCATCAGCGAGGCGACCAGCAGCCACGATGAGGCCGTGCCCAGTCTGTTGGCCTGGTGAACACACCGGGTCGTAAGGTCACGAAACTCTCGCTGCGAATAACCCAGCCCGGACAGATCAATAGGGATCGAGGCGAGAAGCGTGTCCAATCGGTACGCCGCCGCCATGACCGCCGAGGCGTCCTCCGGTTGCTTGTTCTCCACCAAAGCGATGGCGAGGAATCGGAGCGTATCGGGGCTGCTGCCGCGCTCGGCGATGTCGCGCCGAAAGGCCGCGATGGCCACGCGCGGTTGTTTCTCGGCGAGGGCCGCCTTGCCGACTTCGAGAGGGGTGGGCGGCTCTGCCGGCGCGGCGGGCTGCGCAACCGGTTGGGTTTGGACGGGTTCCGAGGACTTCCAGAGGCGAGGGTCATTGCCGTAGGTATTCGGGCCCATGGCGTATGGGTAGTAAGAACCCCAATAGGCACCCCAGGTGTTCGTCCATCCCCAGAGCGGAGAGATGCAGACCGGGGGAACGAAGGTGGGGCCGCAGATGTTCGTCACGCACGCGACAGGGCTTCCGATTCGGAAACCGATCTTCCATCGGTCATTCGTGAACATGCCGCCGACGGTCAGGCCGCTCCCGCCTGAGACCCAGCCGGTGTTGCCGCCCGGGAACGTGGGTGCCGGTAGTGGTGTAGGACAAACAGGGAACGACGGCGCAACAAACCTCGGGCCGCATGGCCATCCGGGGGAGATGGGTTGAAGACCACAGGTTGGTGGGAAGAGGTTGGCAGTTGAACCGGTCCCTCCGATGCCGGAAAAGTGATAACCCGGATTCGGTATGAACTGTCTTTGACGCACCAGCGGGTACGAGGGCACTGGCGCCGGGAGCGTCACGACCCCGCCCGGCATCGAGATCGGGCCGCACGTCTGTCCGAGACCGGTGCCGGCGAGAAGGAAGAGATTGGCCGCAAGGAACAAGGTGTGCCTGATCATCGTGCGCTCCGAATCAGCCCCACATGCGGGACGCCGTACCCATCCCTACGCGGATTGTTGGACGACCCGCCCCGTTGCGTGTTCCTGAACTGAATATTTTTTTCCTCACGCGGCCGGGTGTGCGGCCGAGAGTTTCGGTGACTCGGTGGTGCGGGGGGTGTATGCTGACGGGCCATGAGATTCCCCATCGTGTCGTTGTTGATCCCGTGCCTGGTGCTCCTCGGGTGCGGGGGCGTGTTCCGCGGCGGTGGCGGGGAGGCGCGGATGGTCTCGGTCGCGACGGGTGACGCCGTCTCGATGCGTCCGACCACGGCCGTGTACGCGAAAGGGTTTGATGCGAGTTCCGCTGATTTCTACATCAGCGACCTGCCGCCTGAGGTGTGGCGCAGCGGCGGAGACGTCTCGGATCATTCGGGGAGCATCCTGCACATGCACGTCTTCATTTCTCCCAAGGCTGGACGGACGCCGATCTCGAACCAGGCGTCAAGTTCAACGGCTCGCTGGCTGATCCTCTCTTCCGGGCGAGTCGGCGTGTACGGAGGCGGCGGATTCGCGCTGAAATCCGGCGATGTAGGCGACACGTCCCTCGGTGGGCGTATCACCGATGCATCGATGAGGTTGCTCCGTGCGAGCGAAGGCTTTGAAGACCGCCTGGGAGCGAGTCGGCTGAATGCATCTTTCACCGCACGCCACGACCCGGAAGAGTCCGCGCTGATCGCGAGGACGCTCGCAGCGCTGACGGCTCACAGCGGTGAGGTCAAGTAACCCGGGAGCGATAAGCGCGTGTCGATCAACGACATGCTCGTAACATCCCGGTAACTCGAAAAAGACAACCGGCCGTCCCTGCGGGGACGGCCGGCCGTTACGTTACTAGCCGTAAATCGGGTTGCGCTGCGCAACTCCGTCGAGTCGCGTCAGAAACGCAGCCCTCTAGAACAAGTCAACTTCACTGGATCACCTCCTTCTGGAAAGCCACTTCCCAGCCGTCACGGTTGGCACAACGCTCCGCCGCCGGGTACCTTCCCCGCAGGCCGTCGCCCGCGGCACATCGCCCGAAGAGCACGGTGCTCAACGGTCGTCGCGGCTTGGTGGGGCGGTCGTGCGGGTCTTCCCGCCGGGTCCGCTTCAATCCGCGATGAATTTCAATCGACAAACTATACGCGACAGCCACAAAAAAGGTTTCGAGGCTAAGGTGAAAAACCTGTCGCTAGCACCTTTGGGGGTACTTATCTGACTGACGGGGTAAAGATCAGCGTTTATGCGTTTGCTTTATATTCCTTGAATGCGCCTCTGGCAGTTTGCTCCTCCATGTATTTCTGAAACTCGCTCATCTTGAAACTGATGAAGCAGAAAGCATGGTGCAGAGCCAAGTACTCAAGGTCGGTGGGGTCTTTGCCCACGTCATTTCGCAGTCGGTTGAGTTCCGCGAGAATTGGTTCGGCTTTCATCGTCGGAGCGTATGGGTGATGCCGGAGAGGTGTAATCGAGAGTGGTCGGTACGCACGACCGGTGGTCCGCAAGTTAGGACTGCCAATTGGGCAGGCGCTTCTCCTGGAATACGAACACGGGCAGGATACAAACTGTTCGGCGAGGGCGATTCTTCAAGGAAAAGCATCAAGCCCAGCCATAAAAGTAATGAATTCTACTGGCACGGGGATTGCCCAACATAAATCTGCAAGAGTCATTTTCAGGAAATTTTGTAAAGTATTTGTCAAGTCATTACAGCCAGATTTCTGGTGTATCCACTTCAACCCTCGCCGCGACATCGGCGACACGATTCCGGAGTCACAGATTCATGCCCGCCAAAGAACTGACCTTCGACGTTGATGCCCGCCAGTCTCTCCTCGCCGGGGTCGAGAAACTCGCCCGCGCTGTGAAGGCCACGTTGGGGCCCAAGGGCCGTAACGCCGTGCTGGATAAGTCCTGGGGTGGCCCGACCGTCACCAAGGACGGCGTGAGCGTGGCGGAAGAAATCGAACTCCGCAACAAGGCGGAGAACATGGGCGCCCTGCTCGTGAAGGAAGCCGCCAGCAAGACCAGCGATCAGGCCGGGGATGGCACGACCACCGCCACGGTGCTCGCCGAGGCGCTCTTCCGCGAAGGTCTCCGCCATATCGCCGCGGGAGTGGACGCCAACGCCCTGATCCGCGGCATGAAGGCCGCGGTCGAGACAGCGGTGGCTGAGATCGCCGGGCTTTCGACCAAGGTCAAGGGCAAGGAGGACATCCAGAACGTCGCGTCCATCTCGGCGAACAACGATCCCGAGGTCGGCAAGATCATGGCCAACGCGTTCGACAAGGTCGGCAAGGACGGCGTGATCACCGTCGAAGAGGGGAAGAACATCGACACCATCGTTGATGTCGTCGAGGGCATGCAGTTCGACCGCGGTTTCCTCTCCCCGAACTTCGTCACCGACGCCGACGGCATGAAAGTCGTTCTCGACAAGTGCCTGGTGCTCGTCCACGAGGACAAAATCGAGAGCGTCTCCAAACTCGTGCCCCTGCTCGAGTCCGTGATGAAATCCAAGAAGCCCCTGCTCATCATCGCCGAGGACGTCACCGGCGAGGCGCTCGCCACGCTGGTGATCAACAAACTCCGCGGCACGCTCCAGGTGGCCGCCGTGAAGGCTCCGGGTTACGGCGACCGCCGCAAGGCCATGCTCGAGGACATCGCCGTGCTGACCGGCGCCACCGCGGTGATGAAGGACCTTGGCATCGAGCTCGACAAGGTGACGCTCGATCAACTCGGCATGGCCAAGCGGATCGAGATCGACGGCGAGAACACCACGATCATCGAGGGCGCGGGCGACACCAAGTCGATCCAGGCCCGCATCTCACAGATCCGCGCCGAGATCGAGAAGACCACCAGCGACTACGACCGCGAAAAACTCCAGGAGAGACTGGCGAAACTCGCCGGCGGCGTGGCGGTGGTGAAGGTCGGCGCGGCGAGCGAGGCCGAACTCAAGGAGAAGAAGGCACGCATCGAAGACGCCCTTCACGCGACCCGCGCCGCCGTGGCCGAGGGCATCGTTCCCGGCGGCGGCGTTTCATTCCTCCGCGCACGCAAGGCGCTGGAGAACATGAAGCAGTACAAGGCCGTGTTCGGAAAGAACGAGGATGCCACCAGCGATGAAGTCGGGCGCTACGCCTTCGATGTCGCGGCCGGGATTCGTACCGTCGTGACCGCGCTGGCCGTCCCGACCCACACCATCGCCGAGAACGCCGGTGCGAAGGGCAGCGTGGTGGTCAGCAAAGTGAGTGAGGGCAAAGGCAACTTCGGATACAACGCGCTGACCGAGGAGTACGGCGATCTGGTGTCGATGGGCGTCATCACTCCGGCCAAAGTAGACCGCATGGCATTGCAGAACGCC
This sequence comes from Phycisphaerales bacterium UBA2402, assembly GCA_002343715.1. GTDB lineage: Bacteria > Planctomycetota > Phycisphaerae > Phycisphaerales > UBA1924 > UBA2402. The sequence goes on from DDSA01000056.1 coordinate 6,353, forward strand.
GCCAGCGTCGCCACCGTGCTGCTCGCCGCGGATTGTGTCGTGACATCCAAGCCTGAGCCGAAGGAGGCGGCCCCCGCCGGTGGTCCCGGCGGCGGCATGGGCGGCATGGGCGGCATGGGCGGCATGGGCGGCATGGGTGGCATGGGGGGCATGGGCGGCATGGGTGGCATGGGCTTCTAAGCACATGACGGTGCGCGGCGCGGAGCGTGCTCCGTTCAAGGGGTCGGCAGTGAGCAACGACGATGGAATCCATCCTGGAGTTCTTCAGTCACCTGGACTCGCGGCTCGACTTCGCCGCCGAGCACTGGGGCGCGTGGACCTACGCGGTGGTCTTTCTCATCATCTTCGCGGAGACGGGGCTGGTCATTGCCCCGTGGCTTCCCGGAGACTCGCTGCTCTTCGCGCTCGGCGCGATCTGCGCCCGCGGCATCCTGCAGCTCCCGAAGGTGATCGCGCTCCTCACCGTGGCCGCCTTTCTGGGCAACTACACGAACTTCCTTATCGGCAGGGCCTTGGCAATCCGATTCGGCGGGCAGCCGGGGATCGAAGCGGCCGGGGCATCCCTGGCGAAGCTCTTCGGCGGGAGGTTCGCCCGCTTTGTGAAGCCGGACCACCTGCGCAAGGCGGAGACGTTTTTCCGCAAATACGGGCTGTTCGCGGTGCTGGTGTGCCGATTCCTTCCGTTCCTTCGGACGCTGGTGCCCTTTGTCGCGGGCATGAGCGAAATGAGAGCGGGGCCGTTCCTCATCTGTTCCGCGATCGGCGGGCATCTGTGGGTGGTGGTCTGCTGCACGGTCGGCTATTACTTCTTCAACATCCCCTGGGTGAGGGACAACTTCGCCTTTGTCATCTTCAGTCTGTTCGCAATCGGGTTTGTGCCCATCGTCATCGGGTACGCCCGCAAAGTCTTGAACGGGAAGTCCGGCGGTCAACCGCCGCCCGGACCACCCGTTGTCGAGTTCAAGCCCGCATCACAGCCCCCGGGCGGTGAGGCGGAGCACAAGGTCAACTAAGGCGAACCATCGCCTTTCATTTTTCGGAGAACCGCACACATGGCCGTCAAACCACTCGAAGATCGCGTCCTCGTCAAGCCCGTTGAAGCAGAGTCCAAGACCGCTTCGGGCATCTACCTCCCCGAGTCCAGCAAGGAGAAGCCGGTCAAGGGCCGCGTTGTGTCGACCGGCCCCGGCAAGCGGCTGGACAACGGCAAGCGGGCCGAGATGTCCGTGAAGAACGGCGACACCGTGGTGTACGGCAAGTACGCCGGCACCGAGGTCGAGATCAAGGGCGAGAAGCACCTCATCCTGCGGGAGAGCGAACTCCTCGGCGTCATCGAAGGCTGATGCGGCGGTTCACAGAGTTCTCACACAACACACAGATTTGAACGAGGATACCACATCGAACGCCGCGGCGGAACAGGGGCCCGCCCGCACCGCTTCGCTGCCGAGTTCTCTGTGATTCGGAATACGAAGGACAATACCAATGGCAACCAAGCAGATCATGTTTCACGACGGCGCGCTTCTCGAAATGAAGAAGGGCGTCGATCGTCTGGCCGATGCCGTCAAATGCACGATGGGCCCCAGCGGCCGCCACGTCGTCATCGAGAAGTCCTACGGAGGACCGCAGATCACCAAGGACGGTGTGAGCGTCTCCAAGGAAGTCTCGCTCCCCGAGCCCTTCCAGGCGATGGGCGCGAAGATGGTGAACGAGGTCGCCAAGCGGACCGCCGACAAGGCCGGTGACGGCACCACCGCCGCCACCGTCCTCGCCCAGGCCATCTTCACCGCCGGGCTTCGCCACGTCACCGCCGGCGCGAATCCGGTCATGCTCCAGCGCGGCGTGAACAAGGCCGCCGAGGCCGCCGCCGCGGCGATCGACGACATGGCCGTCAAGTGCAAAGGGAAGGAAGATTACAGGAAGGTTGCCACCGTCTCCGCCAACCACGACGCTTCTGTGGGCGAGATCATCGCCGAGGCGATCAGCAAGGTCGGGGCCGACGGCGTGGTCGAGATCGAGGACGGCAAGACCGCCGTCACCACGCTCGATTATGTCGAGGGCATGCAGTTCGACAAGGGGTATCTCTCCCCGTACTTCATGACCGATCCGAAGACCGCCGAGTGCGTGCTCGAGGACGCCTACATCCTCATGTACGAGAAGAAGATCAGCAACCTGCCCGACCTGCTCCCCCTGCTGAACAAGGTCGTCACCACCGGCAAGCCCCTGCTGCTCATCGCCGAAGAGGTCGAGAACGAGGCGCTGGCCACGCTGGTGGTCAACCGATTGCGCGGCATGCTCAAGATCTGCGCCGTCAAGGCCCCGGGCTTCGGCGACCGCCGCAAGGCCATGCTCGGCGATATCGCCGTGCTGACCGGCGGCACCTTCATCAGCGAGGACCTGGGCCGCACGCTCGAGAGCGTCGAACTCGCCGAACTCGGCCGCGCCAAGAAGATCGTGGTGACGAAGGACGATACCACGATCATCGAGGGCGCCGGCAAGAAGGCCGACATCAACGCCCGCGCCGAGCAGATCCGCTCACAGCACGACAAGTCCACCAGCGACTACGACCGCGAGAAACTCATGGAGCGCCTCGCCAAACTCACCAGCGGGGTCGCCATGATCTCCGTCGGCGGGGCCACCGAGGTCGCGATGAAGGCCACCAAGGACCTCGTCGATGACGCCCTCAAGTCCACCCGCGCCGCGGCCAAGGACGGGTACGTCCCCGGCGGCGGTGTCGCGCTCCTCCGCACGCAGGAGGCGATCCGCGCCGCCCAGAAGAAGGCGAAGAACGAGGACGAGAAACTCGGCTTCGACATCGTGCTCGCCGCGGTCGAGGCGCCCATCAAGCAGATCGCCGAGAACGCCGGGTACGACGGCGATCTCGTGGTCGAGAATGTCAAGGAAGGCAAGGCCGGCAACCACGGCTTCAACGCCGCCACCGGCGAGTACACCGACCTGGTCAAGGCTGGGATCATCGATGCCGCGCTCGTCGCCAAGACGGCCCTCATCAACGCCGCCAGCGTGGCCGGGCTGATGCTCACCACCGATGTCCTCATCACCGAATTGAAGGACGAGAAGGCGGTCGTCGAGGGCGCGGTGGCCTGATCGCCTCCCTCCCCCGTGCGTTCCGACGCGGGGCGGCACGTAAGCTGCAATACATCAAGCCCGCGGGCGAGAGCACGCGGGCTTGTTTCCAAGCCGATCCGGCGTGCGTGACGCGACGAGGAGCGCCCCGCAACCGACCCGAGGTAACGGCGATCTCTAACTCCGAGTTCCCGGCTTATTGACCCCCCATGCCCACTACCCGTGACTACTACGAGATCCTGAGCGTCGAAAAGACCGCCGACGCCGAGGAGATCAAGCGCGCGTACCGGCGCATGGCGATGAAGTACCACCCCGACCGCAACCCGGGTGATGCCGAGGCCGAGCAGAAGTTCAAGGAGGCCGCGGAGGCGTACGAAGTCCTCGCCGATAGTGAGAAGCGCAAAGTCTACGACCAGTACGGTCACGAGGGTCTGCGCGGACGCGGGGCCGCGGCCCACGATTTCTCACGCATGGATGTCACGGACATCTTCTCGATGTTCAACGACATCTTCGGCGGGGGGCAGGGCGGGGGTCGCCGGGCCCAGGGGCGTGGCTTCGATCTCGAAACCGAGGTCACGCTCACGCTCGAGGATGTGTTCAAGGGCTGCGAGCGCGATGTCGAGTTCACGCGGATGGACGTGTGCGAGACCTGCACCGGCACGGGGGCCAAGGCGGGCAGCAAGCCCATCAAGTGCGCCACCTGCGGGGGGCAGGGCCGCGTGCAGCAGACCGGGCTGGGCGGCATGTTCCGCATGGTTGTGGCCTGCCCCGGTTGCGGCGGACGCGGGCAGGTCGTCAAGGAGTTCTGCGCCTCGTGCCGCGGCAAGGGGCGTACGCCCAAGAAGAGAACGCTCTCGGTCAAGATCCCCAAGGGCATCCAGGACGGGCAGGCCCTAGCGGTGACGGGCGAAGGCGAGCCGCCGCCGCCGGAGGTCTCACCCAACGGGCAGGGGCCGCGCGGCGACCTGCACGTCGTGGTTCGTGTGAAGCCGCACAGCCTCTATCAGCGTGAGGGGGATCACCTCGTCCTCGAAATGCCGGTGAGTTTTCCGCAGGCGGCGCTCGGGGCGGAGATCCAGGTGCCCACGCTCGACGGCGCCAAGCCCTTCACGATCCCGCGGGGCACCCAGCACGGGCAGGCCTTCCGCGTCGACGGCATGGGCCTGCCGAACCTGCGCACCGGGCGGAGGGGCGACCTGGGCATCATCGTGAAGATCGAGGTGCCGCGGAAACTCACCGCCAAGCAGGAGCAACTGCTGCGCGACTTCGCCGCGACGGAGGAAAAAATGGTCCTGCCCGAGAGCGAGAGTTTCTGGAAGAAGGTGAAGGATTTCCTGGGCGGGTGAAGCACGAACACGGCGGGTGGTGAGATGAACGCGAGAAAGCCAATCGAATGTGGTGGACACGGAGGAAACACATGAACAGCGACCCATCGGAGCATCCCACTCCGGCGGGCGAGGCGATGCCGCCGGATTCGGCGGAGATCGCGGCCCAGTCGGTGAGCGACGATATCTCGAACCTCCAGTCCAAACTGGAGGAAGCCAACTCCCGCGCGCTGCGGGCCATGGCCGATTTTCAGAACTACCAGCGGCGCGCGTTCATGAACGAGCAGCACGCCCGCACAGAGGGCGCGGCGAAAGTCGTTTCGGGTGTGGTGGGGGTGCTGGACCACTTCGACCTCGCCCTGGGACAGGACGCGGCGAAAGCATCGGCGGAGCAGATCATCGCGGGCGTCAGGGTGATTCGGGAGGAACTCCTGAAGGTCCTCAACCAGCACGGCGTCAGTCTGATCCGGCCCGAGCCGGGCGAGGAGTTCACCCCCGGCCGTCACGAGGCCATCATGCAGCAGAAGGCCGAGGGGGTCGCGCCGGGGCGGATCGTCGCGGTCTTTCAGCCGGGCTACGCGCTGGCCTGCCCCGGGACGCAGACCGGCGAGCGGGTCCTTCGCGCTGCGAAGGTGTCGGTCTCGCCGTAACGAGCGGTTCCTCCCGGCGTTTTGTTTGAGCGAGCCTCCAGTTCTGAAGTGAAACCATGCCCACCTACGAATACCGTTGCACCGCCTGCGACCATGAGTTCGAGCAGTTCCAGTCCATGAAGGACAAGGCGCTGCGAAAGTGCCCATCCTGCGGCAAGAACGCGCTGGAGCGGCTCATCGGGACCGGGGCCGCCGTCATCTTCAAAGGCTCGGGCTTCTACCAGACCGACTACCGCCCCGAGTCCTACAAAAAGGCGGCCGAGGCCGACAAGGCTCCGAGCGAGACCGCGGCGACCGCCACCGGCAAAGACGAGGCAAAGACAAACTCAAAGCCCGAAACCAACTCCGTGGCCAAGCCCGCCGCTGAACCCAAGGCCGCTGGTCAACCCGAGTCCAAGACCCCGGCGAAGAAGCCGGAAAAGAAGTCTCCTCTCAAGCCCGGCAGGTAGTCATGCACACGATCGCCCACGGCGTGGACATCGTCGAGGTCGCCCGCATCCGGTCGATGCTTAAGGCCCATCCACGCCGATTCGTCGCCCGTGTCTTCACGGAGCACGAATCCGCGCGCTCCGCGGGCCGCCGGCGCGCCGAGCATCTCGCCGCGAGGTTCGCCGCGAAGGAGGCCGTGATGAAGGCCCTGGGCACCGGGCTGACGGGGGGCATCGCCTGGACCGAGATCGAGGTGGTCACGCTCCCCAGCGGGGCACCCTCGCTGCGACTTTCGGGCCGCGCGGCGGAGGTCGCACAGGCTCTGGGCATCAGGGCGTGGCTGATCTCGCTCACCCATGTGGATTCACTGGCGATGGCGTCGGTGATTGGGTTGGGAAAGGTCCGACGATCGGCCTGAGTGGAGGTCAGCTCCCCTTCGACGGTTGTTTCTGCGCCTCCGACCTTGCCGCGAGGTGCGGGACGAACTCCTTGTCGTACCACTCCCGCCACGCCGGGATGTTGTACCCCAGGCGCTTGGTTGGTCTGCCCCATTCATCGGTGGTCCACTCGGTCAGGATCGTGTGGATGTCGGTGTGGTACTCGACGACGGCGGCGTCGATCACGCGGAGAATCACCCCCGTGTTGATGACAGAGAGTTGGGGATCGAAGGCCACCGCGAACGGGCCTACTACGGGCGTGAGGTCGCTGATGAAGGCGGTCTGCGTGCCCACCATGATCCACGCGAGCGCGGCATCGGGCGTGCCCGTCGCGCCCGCGCCCACCGTCTGTTGCAGCGGCTGGCCCGTGACCTGCGCGTTGATGAGCCATGGGATCACCTCGAGCAGGCCTACGCCGCGGGCTAATCGCGCCGCCGCGACCATGGATTCGTCCCTGCCCGAGCGCAGCCCCTCGTACACGACCAGTTTCACCTGGTGGCGGGGTGCCTTGTCCTTGCTGAGCCGTTCGTTCAGCCGTTCCATCGCGGCCCCGCGATAGCCCGCCTCCGGGTCCTGCACCGCGACCCAGGCCAGAGCCGCATCGCCCTCTTCCGACTGCGAGTCCCGGAACATATCGAGCACCGCGAGACGAACCTCAGCGTGCTCTCGCCTGAAGAGTTGGATCATCAGCGGGAAGAGGGCGGGGTCGGTGTACTCACGCAGTTTGAGGATCCCTTCCTGCCGCACCGCGGGGCTTTTTGATCCGCTGAAGTACTTGAAGCGGAGTTGCCGGAGCGCCCTCTCGTGATCCTTACGGGTCTTGACCTGCGCGGCGTGTTTCTTCGCCGCGGGGCTTTCGGGGTCGATCTTGAGGCGCTTCATCCACTCCGGCGCATCATCGTCAATGGACGGCGCATCCACAACCGTGGGTTGCGCCGATACGGTGAGCGGGGTTGGAGCGATGAACAGGCCGGTCAGGAGTGCGCAGCACCAGAGGCGGGCATGGAATGCGATGGGCATTTGGCGAAGTCTCCTGTCTGGTCCGATGCACAATCCTCGCCGGAGTTCCGTTCGGCGGGTCATACTTATACGGCTTTTCCTCCGCGAAGATGCGAAGAGCCGCACGGAAAATGTACGGTTGCTGACTTTACTCGCCCGCGGTGGTCATCACACGAGCCTCGGCCCCTATGGTGTTCTTCACCCGTTCCGCCTCGGGGCGGGTGGCGAACCTGCCGACGCGGACGGCAAAGAGTTGCTTTCCGGACTTGTCGGTCGTTTCCACGACGCGCGGCTCGCCGTAGGCCCGGAATCGGCTCAACTGTTTCTGTGCATTGGTATAACTGGAGAAGGCGCCGACCTGTACGGTGAACTGCGTCGGGCCGCCCGCGGCAGGGGGTTTGACGGTGGGGGGCGGGGTGCTCGCCGCGGCGAGACGGTCGCCGATCATCACCCGCAACCCCGCGTCCTTCAGGACCTTGGTCTGCGCCAGGCTCCACATGCCGCGGGCCTCGGTGGTTTGTCCGAGAGACTTGTACGCATCGCCCGAGTACATGAAGGCCCGGGCGGCATCGTCGCCTTCGAGTTTGCGACCCGCTCTCGCGAGGTAGTCCGCCGCTTCGGCGTATCTTCCTTGCTCCGATGCGAGCAGGCCCAGAGCAGCGCCCGCCTGACCCGCGATCTTCGGGTCGGCGTTGTCCTTCACCATGCCGAGATACTTCTCGGCGTCGCTGTCGCGGTTCAGGGCCTGGGCCGAGAGGCCCGCGATCAGCGCCGCCTGATCCTTGCGCGGGCCGCTGCCGAGGGTGGCCTGCTTGGAGGCGGACTCGTACGCCGCGGCGTAGCGGCCATTCTCGAAATCCTTGACGTAGTCGCTCTTGGTGTCCTGGGACGAAGAACAGCCGGAACCGCTCACCGCCATGATGAGCGCGGCGAAGAGAGAGACGAAACGGGCGAAGTGGTTCATGGTCTGCATCCTTGCATCAGCGGGGCGGCGCGCCCCGTCGGGCAAGGATACGCCGAGAACTAACTTCGGTTACCCGCCGCTTTGATTCGGCTGACCAGCCCCTGGTTCTTGACCTCGACGCCTTTGAGTGCGCTGGCGAGGGCGTCGCGGTTGGGGGCGTAATCCATCGCCACCGACATCGCGACCCACTCCTTGCGGACCAGTTCGTACAGGGCGTGGGTGAAACTCTGCATCCCTTCCTCATTCTTGCCCACGATCATGGGCAGGGCCTGGTCGTCCCCCTCGCGGATTTTCTCGCGGATCACCGAGTTGCCCAGCAGCACCTCGCACGCGGGCACCACGCCGAAGCCCGTCTCCGGCTGGGCGGGGAGCAGTCGCTGGGCCAGCACGCCCCGAAGCGTGTTGGAGAGCGCGTGCCTCAGGAACCCGTGCTCGTGGCTGGGGAAGAACTCGAGGATGCGGCTGAAAGCCTGCATCGTGTCGGCGGTGTGCATGGTGCTGAAGACCAGGTGGCCCGTCTCGGCGGCCTGCACCGCCGCGAGGACCGTCGCGTGGTCGCGCAACTCGCCGATGAAGATCACATCGGGATCTTCGCGCACTACGTACTTGAGCGCGGTGGAGAAGTCCTGCACGTCGATCCCCACTTCGCGCTGGCTGATGATCGACTTCTTCGGGATGAAGCGGTACTCCACCGGGTCCTCGACCGTGATGATGTTTTCGGCGCGGGTCAGGTTGATGTGCTCGATCATCGCGGCGAGGGTGCTGCTCTTGCCGCTGCCCGTCACTCCGACGACGACGATGAGACCCTCGCTGGTCTTCTCGATCAGGTCGCTGTACGCCTGCGGCACGTGCAGGTCGGCGTAACTGGGAATCTCGGCCTTCACCCGCCGGATCGCGGCGTGAGTGTGGCTCCCCGAGCGGTACATGTTCACGCGGAACCGGTCCCCGTCCTTGAGGTGCGTGGCGAAGTCCAGGTTGCCGGTGGTTTCATACTTTGGTCGCAGGACCTCAGGCACGATCGGATCGAGAAGGTGATCCGCCTCATCCTCGGTGATGGGGTCCGCGGCCATTTTCTTGAGCAGCCCGCCGATCCGGTAGACGGGAGGAATGCCGACCTTGATGTGAAGGTCGGAGGCTTCCAGTTTCTTCATCGCACCCAGCAGGCGGTGGATCGACATCGGGCCGGCTTCCATCGGATGCACCCCTTGTCTGTCGCCACGGGATCGGGCGGCCGGGCAGTATATGGCACGGTTGCGGCCTTCCGCTCGGCGCGGGCATCTGGAAGGAGCGAGCGGTTGTCGAGCTCACCATCCGCGGGTAGCGGGTCTTGCGAGCTCCCGGCTTCAAACTGAACTGAACTGTGCAACGGGCCGCCATCCAAGTGAGAAACGCCCGATGCTGTGCGGCCTTGCACTCGGCCGGATCTGTTCATTTGAAACCGAGGAAGCGAGAGACCGCTCGACGCGCCGCCTCAATCATCGTCATCGTGCTTCTTGCGCTTTTCCCCGCCGCCGTCCTCGCGCTCGCCGAGTTGCAGTGAGGTGCCGAGGAACGGGAGCGTCGTGGATTGCGTCGTGGGGTTGTAGTTCCGGACCAGCACGTACGCCCAGCCGCCGGCGATGATCAGGAAGAGAAGGGCGACGATCGGCCTGCCCGAGGTGATCGCGTCCGATGGTTCGGCGTGCTTTTTGCCGTGGATCATGCCGGCGGTGATGTTCTCGCGGTGACGGATGGTGTGGAACGCCACTCCCAGCACATGCACGATCACGACGGCGACGGCGGCCCACGCGAGGAACTCGTGGACTTCCTTGATCGCCTCGTTACCCCGGCCCATCATGAAGCCCGTGACGGCCAACGCGAGCACGAGTGCGAGCAACGCGAAGATCGCGGCCGCGGAGCCGGGATTGTGCCCGATGTGGCGTTTTCCGCCGCCGAACAGCGTGCCTTTCATGTATTCGACGACCGCGCCCGGCCCGAACATGAACGAGCCGAACCGGGCGTAGCGCGTTCCCACGAAGCCCCATACGATGCGGAGCACGACCATAAGGGCGATGGACAGACCGATGATCGCGTGGTAGGGAAAGAGCGGGCTGTGCTCACCCAGACCCAGCGAGATCATCGCCGCGGCGATGAATCCGGCCGAGAGCAGCCAGTGGAAGAGTCGTGTCGGCAGGTCCCAAACCAGGACTGAGTTCATGAATCGATCCTTGTCATTGCGAGTGGAGTCGGCGGTCGATATGTTCGTGACCGCGAGCGAGCGGATCACATCGGTATCCGGGAGAATCACGCCGATCGCGAGCTCGGTGTGCGGAGCCAGGCGAACCACACGAGCGAGATCAGCACGATCGGCCAGACGATCATCGCGAACGTGTTGAAGGATCTGGTGAACGTGAACCAGCCGAACTCCCAGGGAAGCATGTGCCCGCCCCAGATGCCCAGCCACCAGTGGCCCACCGTTTCGCTGAAGGCGATGCCCGAAAGAAACTTCGCACCTTCTCTGGCTGTGGAGTACATGTTTGCCTCCTTTCCTGCCCCCCCCCCCCCCCCCCCCCGCCCGGCGGGCGCGCCCCCCGCGGGGGCGGGGG
>DDSA01000056.1:17003-24100 GCA_002343715.1 Phycisphaerales bacterium UBA2402
AAGTTCCCCCTTTTCCCCCCCCCCCCCCCCCGGTGCGGGATCGTACCCTATTACGGACACAAAAGTCCATTTATGCTCTCGTACCACTTCGAGTCAGGAACGGGCGTGCCGAAAGGGCAACCTCGCGTGGTTGCAGTTGCCCGTAGATGTTCACTCGCAGTCTACTCGCCGGCGTCAATGAACTTCAGATACGTCGGGCGAACGTCGCGGCGACCAACAAGGCGGAATACTCGGACTCCCGTATCTTGGGAGATTGAACGAAACGTGGAGCATCTCCGAGATGGCAACGAAGACCACTGCGGTCGGCACATCGTTTAGGCGCGGGCAGAGCCCGTGATACGACCCTGAGCCGGATCGGTCATCGTCACACGTATCGATCCTTGTCGTTCACAAACCCGCCCCAACGCCATGCTTCGCGCTTCGTGTTCAACGATGTGTCATACCTGCCATGCTTCTACGATTGTCGCCATTCGTTGATGCGGGTTGTGATCGGTCTGCTGTTTGCTGAGACTGAGCCGGACATGAGTACTCTGGCGGGAACATGGAATCTACATCAACAGGCGTTGAACTTTCTGTAGATCATCAGTCACTGAAGTCCCTGTTGCAAAGCAGATCAGAAAGGTAGATGAAGGGGCACTCGAATTCACGAATCGGGCGACGATGTTCCCTGACATCGGATGTCCGTCCGATGCGGGTGAATTCGAGTCCTGGGCTCGTGTGAACTCTCGCACTATCAGAAAATGCCGAGCATGATTCAAACCTTCGCCGCATCGTGATACAGCACGCGCAGAAGGTCCGCGGGCATGGAGAAGCCTCGGAGCCGCGGCGCGGACATCGGGCCGTGCGCGGCGGGATCCACCATCATCAGATCGGGATCGGCGATGGGGCTTTCGCCCTCGTAGGCGGTCTCGAACATGAGTCGGAGGGCGGCGTAGCGGCTGGCGTAAAGCGTGAAGGCCGAGGCGGGGCTGTCGGCGAGGTCGCCCATCGGGTGTGCCGGCGCGCCCTGCTTTGGGCTGAGGTGTTCATCGGTGGTCACGATGTCACTGCCGAAGAGGATGCGGCCGCGCCAACGGGAGAAGAAGCGCAGCACACGCTCGCGCGGGTGCTTGCTCAGTTCGCGCACCACCCACTTGGTGGCGCTGGTGTCGAGCCGGAGGTTGGGGTGGCGCGCCATGAGTCCGTCGAGGAAGTCCAGGTCTTCGGCGTATCCCCCCATGTGGGCCGCGTACCACGTCGTGTCGCGGAATCGTTCAAGCATCACCTCCAGCCCGCGGTAGTGGTCGATTTTGCGGCCGTACACGGCGGCATCGGCGTACTTGGTGGCGAACCAGGTGTCCGGGTCGGCGATGTGGACCATGACGCTCATGCCCAGACGCTGCGCCTCTTCGACGTGACGCACACGCCAGGCCCCGTCGAACTCGACCATGTCGCGCCCCGCATCGCCGGGGAAGAACTCCCGCAGCCGGGGCGCGTTCCAGAGTTTGATCATGGTGGCGCCGTGATCGCCGTGGAACCTCCGGATGTCTTCGATGAATCCCTCCGTCATCGCCTTGGCGCGGTCCGGTGCTCGAAAGTCGGGGAAGGCGATAAACTCGACCATGTCGCCCAGGACTTTCCGAACCGCCGGTGCCTCGCAGAGTCTCACCATCGTGACCACCCGTTCGATGCCGAACAACCGGGCCACATCGCGCCAGATGACCGATGCATCGGTGCCGTTGACGTGGGTATGGAAGTCGGTGATGGGTGCGGGAGGCGGGCCCAACCGAGCGGCGACATCGGCGTAGTCCACGCCGAATCGATTGGCGGCGGTACAAGGCTTGGAACCCGAGGTGGTGAAGAATGAACCGGCATCCTGCATGACAGAGACTGTACAACCCGCGACTCTGCCGCGAACCGACCCCCACGCCCCCCGCCGGGCACGGATCGCCCTTGTTCACGACTGGTGCTGCGGGTTGCGCGGCGGTGAGCGTGTTCTGGATTCAATCGTGCGGGCGTTGTCGCCCAACCACGAGATCGCGGCGCTCTTCGTCATGTTCGATGACGGGAGGCCGCTGACGCCTGCGGTGGATTCGCTGCGGAGGGTCGTGTCGTGGGTAGGGAGGTTGCCGCTTGCGTCCACCAGATTGCGCCGGCACCTTTTTCCGTTGTACCCAGCGGCGGTGGAGGATCTTTCGAGACGCGTGGAGACGGAGCACGCTGGAAAGCCGTTCGATATCTTGATATCGACGAGTTCCGCGGCGGTCAAGGGGTTGCGCCCGCCGCGGGGCGTTCCACACCTCTGCTACTTGCACAGCCCGGCGAGGTACGTCTGGTCGCTGGGCGCGGACTATGAACGGGGGAGTCTGGTGCGGCGGGTCGGGCTTCGGCTCTTCCGCGAGCGGTTCAAACGGTGGGACGCGGCGACAGCGGCGAATGTCACGTGTTTTCTCGCGAACTCTTCGCATACCGCGGCGGAGGCGCAGCGCTGCTACGGGCGCGGGGCGAAGGTACTCTACCCGGCCGCACGAACCGAGTTCTATACACCCGGCGAATCAGGTGAGCGGGATGACTACTGGCTGGTTGTCGCGGCGCTGGAACCGTACAAACGGGTCGATCTCGCGGTTCGCGCGGCGAACGAAACGGGCAAGCGTCTGGTGGTGGTGGGGGATGGGACCGCGAGGAATGAATTGCGGGCAATCGCGGGGCCCACCGTCGAGTTCGCGGGTCGCATCGGGGACGGAGCGCTCCGAGAGCATTACCGGCGAGCGCGACTCCTGCTCTTTCCGCAAATCGAGGATTTCGGCATCGTGGCCGTGGAGGCACAGGCGTGCGGGTGCCCTGTTGTCGCTTTTCGTGCGGGAGGAGCGCTCAACACCGTCTCCGATGGAGTGACCGGGGTGCTCTTCACCGAACAATCGCCTTCTGCGATCCTGAACGCCGCTGCATCGTGCCCGGTACCGGAAGTGGCGGCGTGTCGGAGTTGGGTGGAACGCTTTTCGGAGAGCGCCTTCGCGTCGGAATTCCGGCGGCACATCAGCACCATGCTGAAGTAAACAACTATTGGCCGGATTCGCGGGCGGCAGTCTCGTGGCGCGCGGGACGTGCCGCGAGCACCCGGCCGATGAAGATCTCGCAATCACCTTCAAGGTCCAGATGGCGGACCACTTCACAATCCAGGAGAAGGCACCCACGCACAAGCAGTGGCGAGCCGGAGACCAACTTTTCCGTCGGCACACAATCGAAGGGGTCCGTATCGCGCGGGCGTCCGCTGTCGGCGAACTTCTTGAGGATCAGCCTGTCCCGGGTTTCAACCTGCGAAAGGCCAAAGGCGTGGCTGTCACGAACCAATGGACTGACCCAATGCCCCTTGGGAATGGCCACACACACCATCGGTGGAGTGAACGAACATGTCTGCACCGAGTTCACGATGATCCCCGTGCGTCTCCCATCGAACTGAGCAGCAAAGACATAGGAGCCGCCCGGAATCTGCCGGAGTGTTCGCTCTATCTCGCTGGTACGTGAGTCTTGCATTGAGTTCCCCCCATCCGTCTGGTTCACTCCGTTCTCAGCGCTTCATGTCGTTCGTGCAAAATCCAAACATAATGAGTTCGTGCTCCTACAGGTCCGCCATTGAACTTAGCACAACACACTGTGATCGATGGCTTCAATAAACACCAAACAAATACAGATTATCTACGCTTCATCCACCGAAAATGAACAAAGTGGGTTCATGTTGCTCTCAATAATGCCAAGACTTGACTTTTTTCGTTCAAAATGGTCTCGAAAGTGTCGAATGGTGTTGCATTGTGTCGAAAAGTGTGTAGACTTCCCAGGTCGGTTCGGATAGATGGGCTTGGGTGAGGTGTTTGGGTTAAGTGTGGGTGTAATGAGCACAGGTTGCGAGTCGGGAATAGAAAAGCCTGACCAACAACGTCGAAGAGCGAGCCGTGAACTTGGTCACGGTAAGCGGTTGAGAAGGACTGGGGATCGGACGGGTTCGAAAGCATGATCTTCACCGGGCATGCCGAACTGACGATCGACGCGAAGCAGCGGATGGCCATCCCGGCCAAGCATCGCGCCAGGCACAACGCGGAACGGGATGGGGCGGCTTGGTATTGCGTTCCGTGGGGTCGCCGCAAGTTGATGCTGTACACGGAGAAGCGGTTTGAAGAAATGGCGGAGCGGGGAGAGTTTACCCTGACTCCGGACGACGAGACAAGCGACCGAGCCTCAAACTTCTTCGGGATGTGCGAACGGCTGGAGCCGGACTCGGCGGGACGGATCATCATCCCGGCGGGGCACAAGAAGATCGCGGGGATCGGGGAGAGCGTGGTGGTGGTGGGGTGTGGCAAGTACCTTGAGGTGTGGGATCACGACGCCTGGGTGAACGGACTGGAAGAGCGGTTTGATTCTCTGAAGAAGGAGATCAACCAGTCGGGAACGAAGAGCAAACAACCGGGAACGCAGGACGCGAACCCGGAGCACACGAAGGGCCAATGACGGCCGATCCGTGTTAAGAATCGCTCGGAACAGACGGAAACGTTTTTTCCGAGCATTGCCCGAAAGGGCACAAGATTTGGTGACGTTGGCCGACAAAAGGCCCTCCGGCGATTTGTTCCTCGCTCGGCGGGCCATCCGGGGACCAAGAACGATTTTTGGACCACAGGTGTCGGCGCCATGGGCGGAGAACGATGCGGTGCAGGATGCGCCGCGAACGACCGACCCACCCCCGCGGGCCTCGCGCGTTGCGCGACCGCCGCGGCGGGAAGCGCCGACAACGCTCCTCCTCGGCGGCTAACCCACGTGCTCGGCGGACAGCCACGCCGCCGAGCGCTTTACTCGTACAAGCCACCACCCGGCGGCGGGGGCCATCCACCACCACCTTCCTACTCCCCTGTCGCCACACTCCGCCCAGCGCCACCGCGTTGGGCGGTGTCTTTTCAGGGGTGAGTCAGGTGACTCTTGTCTCCGGTACGATTCACCACCCTTCATGTCCATCGAACTTCCCGACATCGTCGCCGCCCGTGCCCGCATCGAGGGATCCGTGGTACGAACCCCGTGCGTCGAGTCGGAGGCGCTCTCCGCCCTCTGCGGGTGCACGGTCTTCACGAAACGCGAGTACATGCAGCACACGGGGAGTTTCAAGGAGCGTGGAGCGTGCAACGCGCTCATGCTCCTCACGCCGGAGGCGAAGAAGCGGGGCGTAGTCGCGGCCTCGGCGGGGAACCACGCCCTGGCGCTGGCTTTCCACGGTCGGCGGCTCGGGATTCCGGTGTCGGTGGTGATGCCGCGGTTTGCGCCCCTCATCAAGCAGACCCGCTGCCGCGGCTACGGGGCCGAGGTCATCACGAGCGGAGAGGATATCGGCGAAGCAAAAGTCCACGCCGATGAGTTGGTCGCCTCGCGCGGACTCACATATATCCATGGGTTCGATGGGCCCGAGGTCATCGCCGGTCAGGGGACCATCGGCATTGAACTCCTGGAACAGGTGAAGGATCTGGACGCGGTGGTCTGCCCCATCGGCGGGGCTGGGCTGATCGCCGGGGTAGCGCTGGCGATCAAGAGCCTGGCGCCACGTGTCAGCATCATCGGGATTGAGCCAGAGCACTGCCAGAGTTACGTCGAGTCCCTCCGAGCGGGCAGCGTGGTGGAAGCCCCGGTCAAACCAACATTGGCCGATGGTCTGGCCGTGCCGCGGATCGGGACTCAGGCGTTCGCGTTGGCAAGATCGCGCGTAGATGAGGTAGTGACCGTCACGGAAGAAGAAATCGCGCTGGCCATTCTCCGATTGGTGGAGTTAGTCAAAGGCGTGGTGGAAGGGGCGGGGGCGGCGCCGCTCGCGGCCCTCCTGTGCGGAAAACTGCCGGGCCTGCGAGGGAAACGCGTCGCCCTGGTGCTCTGCGGTGGGAACATTGATCCCGCGGTGCTCGGGCGCGTGATCGAGCACGGCCTGGTGGCCGATGGTCGCCTCACGCGTTTTCGTGCGCACATCTCCGACCGGCCCGGGGGCTTACAGGAGTTCGCCGCGGCGGTGGCGAGCGTGGGCGCGAGCATCCGCGAAGTAGACCATGAGCGGGCGTTCTCTTCGGCGGACATCAGCCGCGTTACGGTGCTGGCAACGGTCCAGACACGCGACCGGGCGCATATCGAGGAGTTGCATGGGGTGCTGGCGGCCCGCGGCATCCGTGTGACCGCGGCGGGGTAAGCCTGGCCGGTGCGATCTGCGGTCACGTACCGCCGCGGAGAGCGAGGCCGAACTCGCCGGGTTCAAAGAAGTGGACGGCATCGGCATCGAGGGTGAAAACCGCGGCGGAGCCGGCGGTGATCGTCGCGTTGGCGGAGATGCGTGCGACCAGGTGCGGGTGCTTCGGCGTACCGCATGAGACATCCATCGAGTCGCCGAGCGGTTCGACCACGCGCACGGGCAGGAGCCAGTCGCGCCCGTGGACTGGTTCGCCGCTGAGCTCGCGGAGCATCTGCGGGCGAAGGCCCAGGACAATGTTCTTGCCCGTGAACGGGGCGAATGCGGCGGAACGCGAAGCCGGGATGGAAAGGGTGTAGGGCGTTCCGTGCGGGTCGCTGGATCCTTCGATGAACGACAGACCACCACCGGTGGATTCGAGACGACCATCGAGAAAGTTCATGGGTGGGGTGCCGACGAAGCCGGCGACGAAACGGTTGGCGGGTCGGCGGTAAACTTCCAACGGCGGGCCGGATTGCTGGATCAGGCCCTTGCTCATGACCACGATCCGGTCGCCGAGCGTCATCGCCTCTTCCTGATCGTGCGTGACGTAGATCGTGGTGGTCTTGAGGCGCTGGTGCAGGGCCTTGAGTTCAGCGCGGGTGGTGACGCGGAGTTTGGCGTCGAGGTTCGAGAGGGGTTCATCGAACAGGAAGGCCTTCGGCTCTCGGACGATGGCGCGTCCGACCGCGACGCGCTGCCGCTGCCCGCCGGAGAGGGCCTTGGGTTTTCGGTCCAGGAGTTCCTCGATGCCCAGGGTCCGGGCCGCCTCGCGGACGCGCCGTTCGATCTCGGGTTTCGGCACCTTGCGCAGTGTCAGGGCGAAGGCCATGTTTTTGTACACCGTCATGTGGGGGTAGAGGGCGTAGTTCTG
>DDSA01000056.1:24326-24459 GCA_002343715.1 Phycisphaerales bacterium UBA2402
GAGGGCGTAGTTCTGAAAGACCATGGCTATGTCGCGGTCCTTGGGGTGGACATCGTTCACGATGCGCCCGCCGATGGCGATGGTCCCCGCGGTGATTTCCTCCAGACCCGCGACCATCCGGAGCGTGGTGCTC
>DDSA01000056.1:24685-24856 GCA_002343715.1 Phycisphaerales bacterium UBA2402
GCGACCATCCGGAGCGTGGTGCTCTTGCCGCACCCCGACGGACCGACCAGGACGAGGAACTCCCCATCGCGGATGTCGAGGCTGAGGTCCTTGACCGCCTCGAAACCGTTGGGGTAAGACTTGCGTACGTTGGTAAGGGTGACCTGGGCCATTCGAGGCTCAGGGTAGCGA
>DDSA01000056.1:25082-25314 GCA_002343715.1 Phycisphaerales bacterium UBA2402
GCCATTCGAGGCTCAGGGTAGCGATGAGACGGTCCGGCGACGTTCGCTCGCTCAGGCCCGTCGTCTCACCCCTCGGGGGTTGGGGAGGAAGGGGAGATTCCGACCCATCGGCATCGGTCCCGCCCATCAGGGCGGCGGCGCAACCGGCGCACGCCGTACGCGCTGTCGCTTCTTGATCGCGGCGGTGTGTTGCACGTCAGCGGGAAGTCAAACCTCCCGATGGAGTCATCGT
>DDSA01000178.1:0-466 GCA_002343715.1 Phycisphaerales bacterium UBA2402
CGCGCTGCCCGCGATCGCGGCGGCCCTGGCCCTCTCGCTCATTTCCATCTACGCGGTGGACCTCGCCGAGTCCCTGACCCCGCACGGCTGGGGTGAACTTTCCGCCGGGGCGCTGCGGCAGGCGATGTACCTCGCAGTGGCGGTGGCCGCATCGATCATCACCCTGCTCCCCCACTACCGCTGGCTGGGGTACGCCTCGTGGTCGCTCTTGGGCATCGCGGTGCTGCTGCTGATTTTTCTCCTGATCCCCGGCGTTCCCACCTCGATCGTTCGTCCCCGCAACGGGGCGCGGGCCTGGATCGATCTGGGAGCGATGGACTTTCAACCCTCGGAAGTCGCCAAGATCGCCTACGTGCTGGTCCTCGCCTGGTACCTGCGCTTCCGGCGCAACCACCGCACCTTCGTCGGGCTGATCCCCCCCGCGATCATCACCTTTATCCCCGTCGGCCTGATACTGCTCCAGCCC
>DDSA01000178.1:710-969 GCA_002343715.1 Phycisphaerales bacterium UBA2402
TCGCGGTCCTGACCGCGGCGGGGGCCAAGATTCAGCACCTGGTGCTGATCGTCCTCTGCGCGGCCCTCGCGGCCCCCGCGGCCTACCCGCTCCTCAAGCCCCACCAGAAGCAGCGCATCCAGGGCCTCGTGCTCCAACTCAAGGGCGACACCAGCGCCGACCAGGACATCAACATGCAGAGCGTCACCAGCCAGCGCCTCATCGGGGCCGGTGGCGCCTCCGGGCTGGGCGACACCCACGCCCGCACACTGCTGCACTA
>DDSA01000178.1:1161-16112 GCA_002343715.1 Phycisphaerales bacterium UBA2402
CCACGCCCGCACACTGCTGCACTACAACGCGCTGCCGGAACGCCGCACCGACATGATCTTCGCCGTGATCGCCGCTCGCTTCGGGCTGTGGGGCGGGATCGGTGTTCTCGGGTTGTACGCGCTGTGGATCATCGGTGCGCTGGGGACGGGGGCCGCGTGCCGCGAGCCGTTCGGACGGCTGGTGTGCGTCGGACTCACGGGCTTCATCACGGCCCAGGTCTTCATCAACATCGGGATGAACCTGGGCCTCTTGCCCATCATCGGCATCACCCTTCCATTCCTCAGTTACGGAGGGTCGAGCCTGCTCACCGTCTGGATCATGACCGGGCTGGTGGCGAACATCGCGCTGCGTCGACCGCGGGTGTCGGCCAGACGATCCTTCGAGTACGAGGATGATGCCGCGAGGGAATGAAAACCGGGGACCTTGCGGCCCCCGGTCGGGTTCATCACATGAACGTCTTAGTTCTTGTCAGAGCGTTTGGGCATGGCCTTGGGCGCGGCGGGCCGAGGGTTCCACGCGGCACTGTTCTTGACCGAAGGCGTGGTTGGCACCTGCTTGACGGAAGGGGTGCTGCGGCCCAAGGGAATCGGCGTCATCCGCGGCGAAGACTCCGACAGCGGCTGCTTGGCCCGTGGCTGGGCGGGCACGACCGGCCCGGCCGACGGCACCGGAGTGCTGCGTGGATGACTGTCGATCCGGGGCTGCTTGGGCATGACCGGCCCGGTCGATGGCACGGGAGCGCTGCGCGGCTGACTGTCGATCCGGGGTTGCTTGGGCATGACCGGCCCGATCGAAGGCACGGAAGATTCGGAACGTGTCGGTGACTTCACAACCGGAGCGTGTTTGAAGCCCGGCGTTTCTGGACGCATGGACCGTGATTCATCCCCTACCACAACCGGGCGCGAGACCGGCATGCCGGGCGCTGCGGGCGTGCCGGACCTGCCTTCGCTCGAGTCACCCCGCCGCGGCTTGGGCTGCGGGTTCAAAGTGGGCTGAATGTTCTTTACGGGTTGAGGATTGAGCGAAGGCTGAATGGTCTTCGACGGCTGGGGGTTGAACGCGGCATTCCGGATTTCTCGCTGTCCGATGCCCGACACTGTGTCGACTTTCGGTGCCGGGGGCAGGGGCAGCGGTTTGCCGATGACGCCGGGCATCGCTCCCGGCGGCGCGGACTCATC
This sequence comes from Phycisphaerales bacterium UBA2402, assembly GCA_002343715.1. Taxonomy (GTDB): domain Bacteria; phylum Planctomycetota; class Phycisphaerae; order Phycisphaerales; family UBA1924; genus UBA2402. Next base: position 2,341 of record DDSA01000178.1, read on the forward strand.
GCCCACGATCCGGCGTGGTGCCGGGGCGAGCGGAGCGACAGGCGCCGGAAGCGGCACCGCGATGGACTTGGGGCGGCCCGGCGAGTACAACGATTCATTGCACGGCGGGGGCGGGCAATACGCGGGGGGCGGTACGACCACGACCGGCGTGGGGCAGACAACGACCGGAGGCGGACACCACACCCGTGGCGAGACGAACACAACGGACCTCACCACCGGCGGGGGCGGGCAGTACACAACCGGGGCCGACCACACCACCGGGGCGCAGATGGGGGGATCAAAGCACGCCACTCTCCACGAAGGCGTCCAGCACGGATCATTGCACCAGACGTTGCTGTAGCCGATGCTGAAACTCGGCCCCCACCAGCCACCGCCGCACCAGTTGTTCGCGTAACAGCTGGTACCAAAGCCCAGCGAAAGGGAAAATGAGAAACTCGAACCCGCGCTCGCGCCGGCGGTCGACAGACCCACCGCCGCGCACGCGACCAGCCGCGAGGCTGCCGAACGGATTGACGCACCCAACATGACGGACCTTCTTCGCGCTGCGCCCGTGTCTTTCGCGGGACCAACCGGGCTAGGAGGAAAAGTGTCGCGGCCCGCAAGCCGTGTCGCAGATGTGCGTCTGCTTGACATAATCATAGACGCTGATCCCCCGGGGCTTGTTCCGAGCGTCGCGAGATCACCGGAAAAATGGCCTTCGTGGCGTTCCGGATTTGTTATTATCAGACTTTTATGCAACCCGCGGAATCCTGTGTCTCGGACAGTTCGACCCGATCAGCCGGCGCTCGCGGGTGAAACACTTTGAATAGTCGGTTCGCTTTCTCTCGCAATCGCACTTCGGAGAACTCCTTGCCATCCGCCACCAGACGCGCCGCTCGCAGTTGCATCGCGCCATCGATCCTCGGAGCGCTGTACACAACGGTGTGTGTGATCGGAGTTCCGATCGCACAGGGGCAGACGACCGCGATCGCCGCGACTGTCATCGAACGCGCCTCTCAGCCGTTCTCACCCCCGCCGTATTTCACGCGGCCGGATGCATCTGTCCAGATCAGCCAATACATCAGACGCATGTACCAGGATCGATCGGGGAACATCTGGTTCGGAACCAACGGCGATGGGGTTTGCCGCTTTGACGGCCAGAACTTCGAGTACTTCTCGATCAAAGAAGGCTTCGCGGGTGAGGCGGTTCGGGGCATCGTGGAGGACAATGTTGGAAACATTTGGTTCGCCACCAACGGGGGGGCCTCCCGCTACGACGGTCAGGCTTTTACCAACTTCACCGAGAAGGACGGTCTTCCCGCGAACGATCTGTGGAGCATCGCCAGAGACAGCAAAGGGAACATCTGGTTCGGTTCGGTGGCGGGTCTTTGCCGCTACGACGGACGTGGATTCGCGGCGTTCTCCTTGCCCCTCGCGCAGACCGATACAGCCCCGGTGTTTTCAAGGAAACTTGTCTGGTCGATCCTGGAAGATCAGGCCGGCAACTTCTGGTTTGGCACTGATGGAGCCGGAGTGGTGAAGTTCGACGGAACGGCCTTCACGACGTACACGACGCGTGACGGCCTGGGCACCAACACCATCCAGTGCGTATACCAGGACAAGAGCGGCACATTCTGGTTCGGGACGCGGGCCGGCGGCGTCACGCGGTTTGACGGCCAAACTTTCGAGACGTTCACACAGAAGAACGGCCTGTGCCACGACTTTGTTTGGACAATTGCGGAAGAGGAATCCGGCTGCCTCTGGTTCGCCACCGCCGGTGGGGGCGCCAGCCGCTATGACGGCACTACTTTCATCAACTTCGGACCCGAGCACGGCCTGTCGAACAGGCACGTTCAGAGCATTCTCCAGGATAAGAAGGGCGGCCTCTGGTTCGGGACATCGGGCGGGGTCTTCCGCTTCGACGGAAGGGGATTTACCAACTTCACCAAGCCCGCGAGAGGCTGCTAGGTACGCCCTGTGCAGACTGGGTTCGCAAACGGCCCGAGGTCGCACCCACGCACATCCCCGGGGGACCAAGCGTTCCGAAACGGTTTCAATAGAAAAAACCAACGCAATCCGCCGGTTCCGGCGATTTCCTCTTCCAATATCCCGATCCTCACGTCATACTGGAGCGAACTGGTAGACGACTATCTGTCGTGCAGTCGTGGTAACATTTCGACTGCGCTTTTCTGCGCCCCATAACCACGCCGCTCCGCCCCAGAGACAACCATGCCTCACCTAATTCCAACTTGCCTTCGCCGCTTTTCAGTCAGGCCTGCCTCTGTTGTGCTGCTCGCTGCCACCGCGGGGCTGGCGGCCAGCGCCAGCGCGCAGAGTTCGTTCGATGAAAACCCCGCCCCGATGCTCCAGTGGTTCGAGCAGCCCTGGACGGCCATGGAGCGGCGCATGCCCGATTTTTTCATGGCCGGGTTCGGGAGCGTGTGGCTCCCGCCGCCGACGCGCGGCTACGTCTGGCCCGGGAGCGCGAACCAGAACTCAACGAGCGCAGGGTACGACGCTTTCGATCGGTTCGATTTCGGACGACCCGGCGCGACAACCGCCTACGGCACGGAGCAGGGCTTCGACGCGGTGTTGAGCGAGTTCCACCGCTGCGGGGCGCAGGTCTTCATCGATGCGATCCTGAATCACAACTCGGGTCGGCAGACCGGCGCGGGTTTCATGGAAGACGGCGGCTATCCCGGCTTCTGGATGAACCCGCCCAGCCCGATGCGCGACAAACTGCCGACGGACAACTGGGGCGACTTCAACAACGGGATCAGCACCGGCTACTACCAATCGGAGAATCCCAACGGCGCCCGCTACTGCCTTCTCAAGGGGGACCTGGTGGCGCTCTGCGACATCGCCCACGAAACGAATCACTCGTTCATCCGCCAACCGGTCGGGCCCGACCCGCTGAACATCCCCGGCGGACGCTATTTCAACAACCCCAACCCGGCGAACGCGAAGTTCTACCCCGACACCGCCCTGGGCAGCGATGCGCCGGTGAACAACCCCGGCATGTGGTACGCCGATCCGCTCAACACCGGCATCTTCGCCGCGCCCTGCGATGTCCCGTCGCGCAACGAAGGCCCGTCGCAGTTCACCTTCGGGCGGTTCAACACCTCCGACCCGATGGCGGGCGACGCCTACGCCGAGAACGCCACCGGGTTCCTCATGCGCTGGACACAGTGGATGATGGATGTCAAAAAGGTGGACGGATTCCGCATCGACGCCATCAAGCATATCCCCAGCTGGTTCTTTGACACCTTCTTCGACGCCGTGACCCACATGCGCCGCTTCACGCCCGACGGCCGGCGCGTCAACCCATATGTCTTCGGCGAGTGCGTCGAGGGCAACTCCTTCTGCTTCGACCGCTACGTCCGCAAGCCCAACGGGCGCGCCTCGGGTCGGCTCGCCGCGGGTGACAACTTCGCCAACCGCGATGCCCTCGACCTGTCGGGCGCGGGCAGCCTGCGCAACCTCATCGGCGGCGGGGGCCTGGGAGACTGGAACACGATCCTGCCCTCGCACATCGACAGCACCGATGACGGTTTCAACAACGGCACCGTGGGCGTTAACCACGTACACAGCCACGACAACGGGACCACCGGCCAGGGCAATGCCAACCCGCCCACACCCACCTACCGCCAGCAGGGGTGGTACACCTACGCCTATGTCCTCATGCGGACGGGGCAGGCCAACGTCTTTCACAACGCCCGGGGCATCGTCCGCACCGGCGCGGGCTTCTACCCCAAGCACGGCCTGCCCAACGCGCTGGGGGCCGATTCGGCCTCGACCAACCTCGACCCCACGATCACCAACCTCGTCACGCTCTCCAACCAACTCGGGAGGGGTGAGTTTCAGCCGCGTTGGATCGACGGCGATGTAATGATCTTCGAGCGCCGCACCAACCAGGGTGGCGGGCTTTACTCGGGCAACTGCATCGTCGGCTGCAACGACCGCTACGACGGCGGCTTTGAGTCGCGCACCATCAGCACCAGTTTCCCTCAGGGCACGCGCCTCATCGAGATGACCGGCAACGCCTCGAACCCCGCCGTTGATCCCAACAACGACATCGCCGATGTGCTCACCGTCGGCGCGGGGGGGAGCCTGACCATCCGCGTGCCGCGGAACACCTCCACTACGGGCTTCGAGCACAACAAGGGCTTCGTCGTCTACGCCCCCGCCATCCCTTCTGGCACGCTGGAACTGTCCAACATCGCCTCCACGATCCCCGCCGATGCCGCCTCGACGCCCGCCTTCCGCCGCCGGCTGGCTTCGATCCCCGTCATCACCGCCGACTCTTTCCAGATTCAACTGACCACCGCCAACGGCGACCCCGGCGCGGCCAACAACAACAACGCCGATGACAACGCCGTCTTCCGCTGGAACGCCGGGTACGAGGATTGGAACGGCAACGGCCAGACGGACATCGACCACACCAACGCCGTGGTGCCGGGGTACGAGCAGTTCGTCACGCTCCGCGAGCCGCTGGCTGGCACCGCGAACACCAACGGCCGCTATCACCAGGCTATCGACGCCACCCGCCTCGAAGAGGGCGTCAACTACCTCAGCGTCGTGGCGTTCCGAAAGCGCATCGGCGGCGAAGGTCCCCTCTTCCGCGAGTTCCGCAAGGCCGTCTACATCGACCGCCTGCCGCCGCAGGTGCAGGCGCTCACCAACTGCCCACTCCCCGCGGGCACGACCAGTTACCAGTTCACGATCAAGGCCCTGGACCGCACGGTGAACTCGGTCCACGTGGTGCGTGATCCCCCGGATGTGCCCAACCCCCTCACCCTCGCCAACGCGGGCAACCGCGCGGCCCAACTCGACCGCCTCGAATGGATCGGCGGGGTCACCGGCCTCACCGACGGCCCCCACCGCCTGCTCATCATCGCCTTCGAGGAATCGGGTCGCGGCTCCTATCACTTCATCGATTGTCTCGTCGGGCCGCCCCCGCCGCCCCCGTGCCCCGCCGATTTCAACAACGACGGCGGCGTGGATGGGGCCGATGTCGAAGCCTTCTTCGCCGCGTGGGAAGCGGGGGATGAGTCCGCCGATGTCAACGCCGACGGCGGCGTCGACGGCGGCGATGTCGAGACCTTCTTTGCAGCGTGGGAGGCCGGCGGCTGTTGAATGAATCGCCCGGGGCGTTCCCTACGCTTCCCACCGTGATCCCCGATCCGGACATCACGCAGGCCCGCACGCTCCCCGGCTCGTTCTACACCGACCCGGCGCTTTTCGCCTCGCAAAAAGACCGCGTCTTCACGCCCTCCTGGCAGTTCATCACCGATGAGGCCACCGCGGTGCGCATCCCCGGGCAGGTCTATCCGTTCACGCTCCTCGAAGGCTGCCTGGATGAACCGCTGCTGCTCGCACGCGGCACGGATGATGCCGTCCGCTGCATGTCCAACGTCTGCACCCACCGGGGCACGCTGGTCTGCGAAGCCCCCGGCAACGAGCGGCACCTGCGCTGCCGTTACCACGGCCGCCGCTTCGCCCTCGATGGCACCTTCCAGTTCATGCCCGAGTTCGAGGCGTGCAAGGGCTTTCCGACCGAGGAGGACAACCTGCGCCGATTGCCGCTCGAGCGTCTGGGACCGCTGCTCTTCACGTCCCTCGCTCCCGCGTGCCCGTTCGGCGAGTGGATTCGGCCCGTTATCGAGCGGGTCGGCTGGCTCCCCCTGCACGAGTTTCGCCTCGACCCCTCGCACGCACGCGACTACCTCGTCGCCTGCAACTGGGCGCTGTACTGCGAGAACTACCTCGAAGGGTTCCACATCCCCTTCGTGCACGCGTCGCTCAACGATGTTCTCGATTATGGGGCATACGCGACCGAACTCCATGAGCATGGCAGTCTGCAACTGGGCGTGAGCAAAGACGACGGTGGCGAAGCGGTCTTCAACTTACCATCCATATCGCCCGATACGGGCAAGCGAGTCGCCGCGTATTACTTCCACCTCTGGCCCAACCTCATGCTGAACTTTTACCCATGGGGTCTGTCCATCAATGTTGTCCGCCCGCTCGGGGTGGACCGGACCAGGGTGAGCTTCATCCCGTATGTCTGGCGGCCGGACCTGCTGGAACGGGGGGCCGGCGCGGGCCTCGACCGCGTCGAACGTGAGGATGAGGCCGTGGTCGAGGCCGTGCAGAAGGGCCTGCGATCGCGCCTGTACTCACACGGCCGATATTCCCCGACCCGCGAGCAGGGCGTGCATCACTTCCACCGCCTTCTCGCTCGCCACGCCACGTAACACAAACCTCTCACCGCACCATTCGTACACCGGGCCGTGCTCACGACGCTTTTCATCGCCTTCGCTCTTGCAGCGCTGATCGCCGCCGCTCCTCACTGCGTCGAGCACCGCACCATCGACGCCCGCCGGCGCGAACGCTGCCCCGAGTGCGGGTACAACTTCCGCGGCCTCGATGAGATCGGAAGATGCCCCGAATGCCAATACCAGTATTCGCTCCTGCCCGCGTACCGCCGGGTTCTGTGCCTCTGCCCGGAGCGAGCAAGGTTCATCGCCTTCTCGCTCGCCACGGCCTTCGCCGCGACATGGGTCAGCGGCGGCCTGATCACCTCCGCGCACGGGAGGGCCATCGCACAGAAGGCGAATCTCACCTTCGCCCGCGGCTGCGACCTGGCCGGGGCGGATCTTCCGCTTTTCGGCGGGCTGGTGCTCGGACCGGCCGTGATGGGGCTTCATTTCCTGCTCATGCTCCTGTTGTGGAAATGGCCCATGCGACGGATCGAGGCCTGCCAGCGCGGCTCGTTGACCGCCGCGGCCATCGTGACCCTGTTCGTCTGCGGCTCCATTTTCTTTGACACGCGAACGTTGTGGGGGCAGAGCGATTTCGATCGAGTCTCAACTCTCGCCGTGATCCTTATCCCAGTTGGGGCGGGGCTGGGCTGGGCAGCAGATTGCTGGATCAGGGTTCGCCGAACCGGATGGGGCGTGGAGGCCTGAGCCGGTTCGCTCTGATCGCGTAACCCTCTTTTCACCAACGATTCTCGAAGGCCGAGCATCGTTTTTTTTCAACCGGAACCTCACGCTCACAGCGAGCGAATGAAGGAGGCACGCGGTGCTGGCAGACCGCTGCATCCGGCCATGCCGGTTTGTTTCTGTTCGGATATCGCGGCTACCAAGTCGCGTACGCCGGGGTGGTGGTGTCGGTTGGCGAAGGTCAACGAACGGGCGAAAGTGGGTCGAGATCGCGCTCCGCCTGTCGGATGGAGGTACGCTTGTCACTGGAAACGTCTGTACTCGATCACAACGCCGCGGCGGGCGGGAGCGCCGGCGCGGGCAAAGGGCAGGGCCGTATGAGCGTCGACAGCGAACCGCAATCCAGCGCCAAAGACATCGGTCACATCAGCATGGGCCGCAAGAAGAAGTCCGACCCGCACGCGACGAGGTGGGGCAAGTTTCTTCAGGCGGCGATCAAACTGAACTCATCGGACCTCATCATGAAGTCCGACCAGGTGCCGAAGTTGCGCCTGCGGGGCAGCCTCAAGCCCCTCGACTGCGAGGCGGTGAGCACGGAGGAGTTCTGGGGGATCGCACAGAACATCCTCTCTGAGGAGCAGGTGGAGGACCTGCACAAGTTCGGCAGCGTCGACTTCGCCTACGACTACGACGACAACAACCGTTTCCGCGTCAACCTCTTCCAGGCCCGCGGCAAACTCTCCGTGGCGGCCCGGCTCATCACGAGCAATATCCGCAGGTTCGAGGACCTGTACCTGCCCCCGATCATGTCCGAGATCGCCATGCAGCCGCAGGGCATCGTGCTGCTCTGCGGCGTGACGGGATCGGGCAAGTCCACCACCATCGCCGCGATGCTCGACTACGTGAACGAGCGCAAGCCCGTCCACATCGTCACGATCGAGGACCCGATCGAGTACATCTTCCAGGACAAGAAAGCGACGATCAACCAGCGCGAGATCGGCATCGACTGCCTCGACTTCAAGATCGCCCTCCGCGCCCTGGTGCGAGAGAACCCCGATGTCGTGCTCGTCGGCGAGATGCGCGACAACGAAACCTTCGAGGCCGCCCTCCACGCCGCCGAGACCGGCCACCTCGTCTACGGCACCATCCACGCCAGCAGCACCACCCAGTGCTTCTCGCGCATCTACGGCCTCTTCGAGCAGGAGGAAGTCGAGCAGGTCCGCAAGATCCTGGGCTACCAGATGCGGGCCTTTGTCTATCAGAAACTCCTCCCGACGCTGCACCCCAACATCCCCCGTATCCCCGGCCTCGAAATTCTCATCAACAACAGCGTTGTGCGGAAGTACATCCTCGAGGCCCGCGAGGGTGAGTTGCGCGAGTACCTCAAGAGCATCGAGGCCCGCCAGACGGGCATGGTCGATTTCAACGAGAGCCTCGTCAAACTCGTCGAGGAGGAATACGTCAAGTTGAGCGTGGCCGAGGAAGCCAGCCCCAACATCGACGAGTTCCGCATGCGCCTCAAGAAACTCGGGTAAACCGACCACCAATCCACGGCTCGCATCGCACGAGCACGATCCGATGGATCAGGCTTGGGAATTCCCACCCGTCCGTGCCACCCGAAGGTGTCTGGTTCGCCGTGGAGGCATCACCGACGCGGTTGGCGATCATCGGCGTGCTCGTGACGCCTTGCTCAATGCTCAACTCGATCTCGGGATTCGGATCCGCCTCCGTCGTGCCGCTCGTGCTCATCTTCCGCGCCGGGGGGAGAGAGAAACCGTACCCGTTGGGGCCATCGTGCATCTCACCGACCATGTGTGCCGTGAAGGCTGATTCTCGATGGTGCGTCCAGGAACGCCGTGGGGTTGACAACGGCATGTGCCGCCCGATGAACGTGCGATGTTGTGCGACGAGAGAGAAGCCAAAGTCATCTGAATCGTTGACCGCAACCGAGGGCCTCTCTCGCCCGTACCAATCCATACCCGAACGCCCATCGTCCTCGGTGGCACCACTCGGGTATTTTTGGAGTTTTCCCCGGCGCTCGCGCCTTCGGGGGCTTCTATCCTTGCCCCCGCCCTCTCACGCGGCTCGGTTCCCGCCCGTGAAGCGCGACGTCTTTGATTCGTTCCCTGTTCTCGCTTCCGCCGACCATCCCCGCTCGATCCCACCACACATGGCATCCGAAGCACTCGCGTTCACGCCGTCCGCACTCCCCGGGCTACTCACGCTCGCGGAGGGGTACTTCCTCGTGTCGATCTGGAAGCCGCTGCTGCTTCTGCTGCCCTTCGTCCCGTGGGCGATAGTCGTCTCGCGGATCCTTGACAAGCACGCGGCCCGCTTTTTCCTCGCGAGAGAGGCCTGGAACACGGCCCACCTAGCCGTCGGTCTGCTCGCACTTATCGTGGCGATCTCCATCCCCGTCAAGGAAGAGTGGTCGTTCTGGCTCGGCTGGGGCCTGATGATCCTGATCCTTGTGGCGGATGTCGTGGTCTTCGCGCTCGTCACGAACAGGGATGAGCGGGTGCCGCAGGAACACCAACTCACATTCGACTTGTCGAAGTGGACTGCCGCCCGCGAGGCCAAAGCCGCCGCGAAGAAGCAGGGCAAGGTCGAACTGCTCATCAAGTCTCCGGACAAGAGCGTCCTGGCTCCGCCCAACGCCGAGACCCCCGATTTTGAGGTCCGGGTCGCCGCCGAGAACCTGATGATCAAGACCTTCGACAGCCGCTCGACGGAAATGGTCCTTGCACCGACAGGACGCGACAACACCTACGGCGTCTCGCAACTCGTGGACGGTGTCCGGCAGCCGGGTGAAACCATGCCCGCCGCGGAAGCCGCCAAACTCATGAACTTCTGGAAAGCCGCGGCGAAACTCGACGTGGCCGAGCAGCGCAAGCGTCAATCCGCCGAGGTGGGCATCGAGCGGGGCGAGACTCGCAAAAAGGTCCGCGTCACGACGATCGGATCACCGACCGGCCCGAGGATGATGTTCCTCGTCGACCCCGAGGCCCAGGTCCGCCGGAAGAAGGACCACCTCGGCCTGCTCGAACCACAGGTCAAGGAACTCGACGCGATAGTGGCCGATGGCACAGGCCTGGTCCTCCTCGCCGGCGGGCCCGACAGCGGGCGCACAACCACGCTGTACAGCATCGTGAAGATGCACGACGCTTATACCAAGAACGTTCAGACCATCGAGATCGACGTGCAGGACTCGATCGAGGGTGCCCGCCAGAACAAATGGGACCCGCAGTCCGAAGGTCCGGAGTTTTCCACGCTGGTCCGCTCCATCATCCGGCGCGATCCGGACGTGGTCGGCGTCGCGGAAGTGCCCGATGCCGCCACCGCCAAGGAACTCGCCAAGGCCGAGGCGGACCGCACCCGGGTCTACGCCTCGGTCAAGGCAGACAGCGCCCTGTTGGCGATCCAGACTTGGCTCAAGGCCGTCGGCGATGTCGAGCAGGCCGCCAAACCGCTCCACGGCGTGGTTGCGCAGAAACTCCTGCGAAAACTCTGCGTCAACTGCCGCGTCGCCTACCAGCCCAGCCCGGACATGGTCAAGAAGATGGGGCTGCCGCCGGACAAGATCAAGCAGCTGTTCAAGAAGGGCGGACAGGTCCTCATCAAGAACAAACCCGAGATCTGCCCCGTCTGCGGTGGCGGCGGGTACATCGGCCAGGAGGGCATATTCGAGATTTTCACCCTCGGCGATGCCGAGCGGGCGCTCATCAAGGCCGGGGACTGGACAGCCCTCCGCGGCGAGTTCCGCAAGAAGGGCCTGCCCACCATCCAGCAGGCCGCGCTCCGCAAGGCCATCGACGGCATCACCAGCATCGAAGAGGTCATGCGCATCACCGCCGACCCCTCCAAGGGGCCGGAGAGCAAGGCCGAGCCGGCGACGAAAGCGGGCGAGGCCAAGCCCGCCGCGGCCAAAGGCTGATGCTGGTTGGGTGCCGATCCGGTTTTCTCGAACCGGACGGGGAGTTCGGCGGTATCACCAGCGGGGTGAACCGCGGAGAAGTCGGGCGACGCTTCTTCGATCAGCAATCGTCGCCTGTCGTTGATCGTTTTTCGTTTCTCGCCTCGGGACAATTCCCATGATGATGACCGGCATCGCGGTATTGATCGTCCTCGCCCTCGGCTATGTCTGGCTGACGCGGGGCTTCTTTTCCGCTCTCATTCACCTGATCTGCACGCTCATCGCCGGGGCCATCGCCTTCGGCGTGTGGGAGCCGCTCTCCCTGGCCATCCTGAACGCCGCCAGCCCCGGCGGGTTCACCTCCTTCCTGGGCGGCACGGCCTGGGCGATGGGCCTGGCGCTCCCCTTCGCCGCCAGTCTGGCCCTGCTGCGTGTGGGCGTGGACAAGATGCTGCCCGCCAACGTCAACCCCGGCACCTTGACCGATTACATCGGCGGCGGGCTGTGCGGCGCGGCCTCGGGCGTCATCACCGCGGGCATCCTGGTCATCAGCCTTGGCTTCCTCCGGCTCGAGAGCGGGTTCATGGGCGCGACCCATGTCGTCTACGACAACAACGGCAACATCGTCCGCGAGAACGCGATCCTTGTGCCGCTGGACAAGATCACCGCCGGGTTCTACGGCCGCCTCAGCGAAGCCGCTTTCAGGAGCGGTGAACCCCTCGCCAAGTGGCACCCCAACCTCCAGGACGAGGGGGCAGCGCTGCGTCTGAGTTTCGGCGAGGGCAGGGCACGCAACACCACCAAGCCTGAGGATTTCGAGATCGTCGAGCGTTTCACCGTCGGCGGCGGTCAGACACCCTTCGAGTCGCTGCTGCGGGATAGCCAAAGCCCCGGCATCCAGAGCGTTGTGGACCCCGATGGCAAACCCTGGCCATCCACCACCCGCATCGAAGGTGTGGTGGTCAACTTCAAGGCCGGCGCGAAGGAGAAGGAAGGCAAGTTCGCCATCGGCGCCTCTCAGATCCGCCTCCTGCTCGAAGACGGCAACGGCCAGCGCATGGAGGTCTACCCGCTGGCGGTGTGGTCCCAGGCCCAGAGTGATGGTCAGGGATGGGGGCGCTGGCGCTTCGACGCCCGCGACACGTACATCGCCACCGTCGGAGCCGGCGCCGCCGCGAAGTTCGCTTTCGAGTTCCCCGCTCCCAACGGATACAACCCGATCGCCGTGTACGTGAAGGGCACCCGCGTCCGCCTCGATCAGGGCTCCCTCGCCACGCCCAAGCAGCAACTCGCCAACGCCGCCACACGCCAGCGTTACATCGAGGGTGTCAGCGGCTCGAAGACGGCCATGGCCGTCGCCGCCGATCCGACCGGCGCGGGCGCCGGTCCCATCTCCGATGAACAGCGCATGCCCACCGACGGGCTTGACCTCAAGGGCGTGGTCAAACTCGGCAGCGGCCAGCCGCTCTCCCCCGGTGCGAACATCCAACCCCCCGACGGCATCACGGTCAATAACAGCATCGGTTTCACCATCCAGAAGGGCACCCACGACCCTCTCGTCATTGATGATGAGGGCCGGACCATCTTCCTCATCGAGGGCACCAAGGACTTTGAGGCCGATTACAAATCCAAGACCGTCGGACTGGAAAACTCGCTTCGCATCGAGCGGCTCGCCGTCTCGACCGACGTCGTGATCTTCAAGGTCGATGTCAGTTCCACCAGCCGCCTGAGCCTGCTCTCACCCGCCGCGGCGAACGTCGACCGCAGCAAGCCCCCGCTCCTCTTCGACACCTCCGGCAACACCTACACCCCCGTGGGCTACATCTACGAGGACAGCATCAAGATCACCGTCCGCTACACACCGGGGCAGCCCATCCAATCGATGAACGATCTGCCGAGTTTGTCGCGCAGCCGCCCGGAGCAGAAACTCACCCTGATCTTCCAGGTCAGCCTGGGCGTGAACATCCAGGCGTTCGGGGTGGGGAACAAGATCCTCGTCGAGTTCGATCCTCCGTTGCCCTGCCGGACCCCGCAGAACCGGGGTTGATTGAGCGGTACAACATCCGTGCCCGTCACTCGAACCCCGTATAACTACGGGGTTTGGCGGCGATCGTGCCGCATGGGATTCGAGTAGACTTGCGGGATGCTCTTTCGCCTTGCACTCGCCGTTGTGTCCGGGTTCGTCGCGGCGGCGGCCCCGGGTATCGCGCAAATCCCGCCGCCCCGCGCACTGTCACCCGAGGCCGCGCTGGACGATGTCCGTCTGGCGCGTCGGGCCATCGAGACAATCCATCCGGGTCTGGACCGATACGGTGCGCCGGGAATCACGGGCGCGGCGTTCGATGTGCTCGAGCGCGAGAGCGAGTCCGGGATCACCGATCAGCGTTTGTACGCACTGCTCTCGGCCGCGCTGGCGAGCGTGCGCTGCTCGCACACGAAGGCCGAGCCGTGGAAGGAGTGGACCGCGGCCCGAGAAACAGGGGCCACGTATTTTCCGCTGCGATTCCGCGAGGAATCGGGGCGGATGCTGGTGGCCCGATCGGCCTCGCCCGCGATCATCGCCGCCGATGAAGTGATCGCGATCGACGGTGTTCCGGCGGGGGTCATCATGGCGACGATCCTGAACGCGGTCCCCGCGGACGGGTGGACGGATGGGGCCCGTCGCTTCGCCCTCTTCAACTCCAGCGATCTGGATGAATGCGAGTTCGACCACTACTACCCGTTCTATTTCGGCGGCGGTGGCGAGCGTGTGATCGAGGTGCGAACGGCCGGAGCGACCCGCTCGCGTTTGGCGCGGGTCAGCCTCGTGACCCGCGCGGCCCGGCGCGAAGCGCTGCGCCCGCCGGCCGCGGCACGAAACCTGGACGAATCCATCACGCTCACTTTTTCCCAGGAGGGCGGGGCGCGGCTCCCGCTCGGCACGTCCGCTCGCCCTC
>DDSA01000182.1:0-270 GCA_002343715.1 Phycisphaerales bacterium UBA2402
TCGAAGCGTCCCCCGCCGCGCGCCGCATCGAACTCGCCGTGCCGGGCCGGGGACGGGCCTCCCTGCTGCTGACACCGAAGGATCAGACCGCCGCGCTCAAGAGTGAGATGCCCATGCTCGTGGGCTTTGTCGCCGCCGGCGCGCTCGCGGGGCTGGCCCTGATCTACCGCGCGGGACGTACCCGCACCCGAAGCCTGGGTGCTGTGCACGCGGCCCTCTCGGCTCTCGCCGAAGGAGAACGGGAGCCATCGGCCCTGGAAATCGCGGAGA
>DDSA01000182.1:476-17150 GCA_002343715.1 Phycisphaerales bacterium UBA2402
CATCGGCCCTGGAAATCGCGGAGACGATGGGGCCGAAAGCCAAGGCGTGGAACGACCTCCTCCGTGAACTTACGGCCCTTCGCAAGCAGGACCTGCTCCGCCGCGCCCGCGATGAGAGCGCCGGGGCGGGCGGGAAGCAGGACCTCCTGACCGCCGCGTGCGATGCCCTGTGGATCGGTCTGATCGTCACCGACGATGCGATGAACATCCGCTACGCCAACGGCGCCGCGGCGGTGTTCCTCTCCGCACGCCGTGAGGCCCTCTCCGGCGCGGCCCTGACATCGCACCTCAAAGACCCCGCCGCGGCTTCGGCCCTGCAAGGGCTGGCCGACGGCACATCGCGCGGACGCATCGTCATCGAGAGCGGGCTGGGAGCGGGACGCGAGGAGGCCGTCTTCCGAGTCAGCGCGCGGCGCCTGCGCCAGGGCGAGGGCGCCGCCTCGCTCATCCTGATCGAGGATGTCACCCAGCAGCGGATCGCCGATAAGGCGCGCAACGCCTTTGTCGCGCAGGCCACCCACGAACTGCGAACACCGCTCACCAACATCCGTCTCTACGTCGAGGACCTGATCGACAAGCCAGACGCCGATCCGCCCACTCGCGCCAAACACCTCGACGTCGTCAATCAGGAAGCCCGCCGCCTCGAACGCATCGTCGGCGACATGCTCAGCGTCTCCGAGATCGAGGCCGGCACGATGAAACTCGCCACCGACGACGTGCGGCTCACAACGCTCTTCCACGACCTCGAAGCCGACTTCGCCTTCCCCGCGAGGAGCAAGAACATCACGCTCAAGTTCGTGCTCCCGCCCAAACTCCCCGTCATCGTCGGCGACCGCGACAAGATCGTCCTCGCCGTGAGCAACCTCATCGGCAACGCCCTCAAGTACACCCCGGAGGGCGGCGGCGTCACCGTCACCGTCCACGACGATTCCGGGACCGTGCGCATCGATGTCGCGGATTCAGGCATCGGCATCGCCGAGGAGGAGTGCGAACTCGTCTTCGAGCGCTTCTACCGGTCCAAGGACGCCCGCATCGGCGGGATCACCGGCTCGGGGCTTGGTCTGGCCCTGGCGCGGCAGGTGGTCCGGCTCCACGGGGGCGACATCACCCTCACCAGCGAACTCAACAAGGGATCGACCTTCACGCTCACCCTCCCCGCCCGCGCACCCATGTCACTCGCCGCCTGACCAGGAAGACTACCCGTGCAGATCAAAGAGCAACGACACGGCGCCGTCACCATCCTCGCCCCACAGGGGCCGCTGTGCCTGACCGACGCCGAGGAGTTCGAGCAGAAGGCCACCGACGCGATGGGCCGCACGATGGGCCGCATCGTCGTGGACCTCGCCCAGACCCCGTACGTCGACAGCCGCGGGCTGGAGGCGCTGCTCACCGTCACCGAGCAACTGGCCCAGAGCGGACGCGTTCTCAAACTCTGCGCTGCGGTGGAGACCGTCCGCGAGATCCTGGAACTGACCGACCTCTCGGCCTCCTTCGAGCACTACGCGGACGCCAACTCGGCTGTGCGGAGCTTTCTGTGAGCAGCGGCATGAAATCACGCCTGGGCGATCAACTCGTGAAGGACGGCGTCATCTCCGCCGAGCAGTTGTCCTCCGCCCTGGCCGAGCAGCAGCGGACCAACCGCATGCTGGGCGAACTGCTGGTCGAGCAGAACGTCATCGGCAGCGGCACGCTCGTCCGCACGCTCGCCAAGTGCCTGGGGATCCCCGGCTGCCAGCTGCGCCACGGGTTGATCGATCCGCAGGTCTTCAAACTTGTCGGCGCCGATGAGGCCGAGCGGCTGAAAGTCGTGCCCATGTTCAAGGTGCGCGACACGCTCACCGTCGCGATGGCCGAGCCGCAGAGCCTGCCCGCCATCGACCGCCTCCGCGCCCTGACCGGTTGCCGGATCCGCCCCGTCCTGGCCCTCGAGGCCAACATCACCGAGTTCGTCAGGAAGTACGCCGGCGGTGATGTGAGCGTCAACGCCTTTCTCACCTCCCTCGCCGATGCCGACCTCGAGGTTGTCGAGCGGGAGAAGGTTGATGAGGGGCCGGTCACCGACCTCGACAAGATGGTCGCCGGGAGCCCCATTGTGGGCCTGGTCAACGTTGCCATGCTCACCGCCGTCCGCGACGGTGCGAGCGATGTTCACATCGAGCCGGACAAGAAGGGCACCCGCATCCGCTACCGCATCGACGGTTCGCTCCGCGACCTGATGAAACCCCCGCCGGGGATGCACGCCGCCATCGTCTCTCGCATCAAGGTCATCGGCAAGATGGACATCGCCGAGAAGCGATTGCCGCAGGAAGGGCGAGTTCGGATCGTCGCCGAGGGGCGCGAGATCGACCTTCGCGTCTCCAGCATGCCCACGCTGCTGGGTGAGAAGATCGTCATTCGCATCCTCGACAAAACCAACCTCCGCGTCCGCCTGGCGGACCTGGGCTTCCGTCAGGAAACCCTCGATGCCTTCACCCGCGCTTTGAAGTGCCCCCACGGGCTTGTCCTGGTCACCGGCCCCACCGGCAGCGGCAAGACCACCACCCTCTACTCCGCCCTCGACCTGCTGCGCAGCCCCGAGGTGAACATCCTGACCGTCGAGGATCCCGTCGAGTACCAGCTCGATCTTGTCAACCAGATCCAGGTGCAGGAGTCCATCGGCTTCAACTTCGCCCGCGCCCTGCGCAGCATCCTCCGCCAGGACCCCGACGTGATCATGGTCGGCGAGATCCGCGATGAGGAGACCGCCCGCGTCGGCGTGCAGGCCGCCCTCACCGGCCACCTCGTGCTTGCCACGCTGCACACCAACGACGCCCCCGGCACCGTCGCCCGCCTCTCCGACATGGGCATCGAGTCGTACCTGCTCTCCAGCGCCCTCAACGGCGTGGTCGCCCAGCGGCTGGCCCGCACCATCTGCGGCAACTGCGCCACCAAGTACTTCCCCGCCGAGCACGTTCTCGCCGAGGCCGGGCTTGCCGACAGCGCGGGCCGCCCCTTCCGCAAGGGGGGCGGGTGCCGCCAGTGCCACGACAGCGGCTTCAAAGGGCGGCTGGGCGTCTACGAAGTCATGGAGGTCACCCCCGACATCAAGCGGCTGATCCACCACGAGGCCCCCACCCACACGCTCCGCGCCGCGCTGCGCCAGCGCAACGTGCTCACCCTGCGCGAGGAGGGCGTCCTGCTCGCGCTCGAGGGAAAGACCAGTCTCGAAGAAGTTCTCCGCGTCACGCATGTGGATGATGACGAGGAGGCCCCCGCCGCGAAGTCCCCGGACATGAGGGTCGCCGCATGAAACTCACGTACCAGGGTTACAACGCCGCGGGCAAAGCCGTTCGAGGAGAGATCGATGCCGCGAGCATCGCCGATGGACAGGAGGCCCTGCGCCGCCAGAGCATCTTTCCCACCACCATCGAGGAAGCGCGAGAGACCCCGGGAGGGGCCGCGGCTCGGAGCGTCTCGCTGCGCGAACTCGCCGGGTTCTGCCGTCAACTCTCCATCCTCGTCTCCACGCACACACCGCTGGTGCAGGCCCTCACCGTGACGGAACGTCAATCGCCCCCGGGCGCGTGGCGTTCCACCATCGCCGATGTGCGCCGCCGCGTCGAGGAAGGCGCCTCGCTCGCCGAGGCTCTCGCCGCCCATCCCTCCTGCTTCGACGCCATCTGCCGCAGCATGATCGCGGCGGGTGAGTCGGGCGGGATGCTCGACGCGATGCTCCGCGATCTGTCCGCTCTCCTTCGCCGCCAACTCACCTTGCGCAAGGGTGTGATCGGCGCGATGTCCTATCCGCTCATCCTGATCGGCGTCTCGGTGGCGGTCGTCACCACGATGCTGACGTTCGTACTGCCTCAGTTCCAGGTCCTCTTCGAGACCCTCGGCGCCTCACTCCCGCCCACCACCCAGTTCCTGATGCTCGTGGGCAACGGACTTCGCTCGTACTGGTACATCGTTGTCCCCGCGCTGCTGGTGGCGGGCGGCGGTGCGTGGCGGTCACTGCGGTCCTCCGCCGTCCGTGCCCGGCTCGACCGCATTGTGCTGGGTGTTCCCAAACTCGGCGGCATCGTCCGCGGCTTCATCACGGCGCGCATCGCGCGCCTCCTGGGAGTGCTCTTACTCTCCAAGATCACCCTCCTCGATGCGCTCCGCCTGACGCGAGAGGCCACGTCCAACTCCTGCTACGCCGACCTTCTCGCCAGCGCCGAAGAGGCCGTGACCAGGGGTCAGACACTCTCCAGCGTTCTGGCCGACGGCGACCTGATCGCTCCTTCGGTGTGCGAGGCACTCTCCAGCGGCGAGCGCTCGGGGCAGGTGGGCGAGGTGCTTGTGCAGGTCGCCGACTACCTCGACGAGGACAACGACCAGATCGTCAAGACCCTCGCCGGCATCATCGAACCGCTCGTGCTCACGGTCCTCGGTCTGGTCGTCGGCTTTGTCGCCATCAGCATGTTCCTTCCGCTCTTCGACCTCACCGCCGCGGGCGGTTCACCGGCAGGAGGGCCGCCCGCGTGAATGGATACTCGCCGATCGGAATCGAGATCAGCGGCCGCACCGTCCGCGCCGCCCAGTTGCGACGGCGCAGCCGCGGCTGGACCATCACGGCGTGCGCCGCCTTCCCGCGGCTGGAGGAAGGCCGTCGGAAACCGGAGGAAGAAGCCGCCCGCATCGCGGGTGTTCTTGCCCGCCGCGGATTCCGCGGCACGCGGACGGTGCTCAATGTGCCGGATGATCGCCTCATCTCAGCAGTCATTGACCTGCCCCCGCGCGCTTCGGGCGCGCCGATCGAACAGATCGCGGCGGGCGAGATGGCCCGCATGTATAAAAAGGACCCGGCGCGGATGGAGACCTTGCTGTGGGACCTTCCCCCTTCGGCCCGCCAATCCGCGGGGCATCAGGGGATGGCCCTTGCCTGCGCCCACGATGATCTCGACCCGCTCATCGACGCCTTTGAATCACGCGGCTTCGATGTGTGGGGGGTGGTGCCGCGCATCTCGGGGATGGTCCGCGCCTGCCGTGACCATCTCGCCCCCGCGCCGCAGGCGACTTTCATCCTCGATGTCGGCTGGTCCTCGGCGACGCTCCTCTCGTTGCGAGAGCGTGCCGTCGTCAGCGAGCGCACCATCGACGGCGGCGAGTGTGTACGGCTGCGGGCCGAGGTGGTCCGGGCCGCGGGAGTCCCCCCCGAGGTCGCCGAACTCATCCTCGACGGCGTTGCCGAAACGGACCAGGCGCACCTCGCCCGCTGCATCGACGAGCACGCCGAGCGTATCGCCGAGCAGGTGAACGTATCACTCGCCTACATCGGGCACCGCTACGGCGTCGCCAGCGCGGGCCGTCTGCTTCTGCTCGGTGAGCACGCGGGCCTGCCCGGTCTGCGCGACCGCATCGCCTCGCTGACCGGAGCCGAAACACTCCACATCACCCCCGTCGAACTCGCCGTCGCGCCCGTCCCGCTCGCCCCGGTAGAGCGCAGCGCCGCCACCGCCGCGGGGCTTGCCCTTCTTGGCGCGGAGGAGTCCGCGTGAACATCGCCAACCTCATGCCCCGACACCGACTGATCGCCACGCGCAGGCGCGCGCGCCTGAGGGCCTGGACCACCGGGCTTGCCGCGTACGTTGCGGTGCTCGCCGTCGGCTTTCTCGCCGCGGGTCGGATCGCTTCCGCCTCCGCGGGTGATGTACCGCGAATGGTCGAAGACGCTCGCGCACAGGCCCGAACAGGCGAACTGGCCTCGAAAAAACTGCGTGCCGAGGTTTCGACTCTCTCGACTCGCCTGAGCGCCGCCAGGGCGATCTCCCAGCACCCCGACTGGAGCGTTCTACTGGGAATCATCGCCGGGCTGCGGGGCGATGATCTCGTCCTGAGCACCATCGACCTCTCCCCGGCGGCCCCGCCGCCCAAAGCCTCGCCCGGGCGTCCTGCGATGTACTCCCTGCGACTGGCGGGCGCATCAAGAAACCACGCGAGCGTGACGGCCTTCGTGCTCAGGCTGGAGTCCACGGGTCTGTTCGAGAGCGTCATGCTCACCGATACCCGGGCCTCTGAATCGGACGGGGAAGCCCGGGTCTCATTCCAACTCCGCTGCACGCTGAACGACCAGAGCAAGGGGGGCGCATGAGCATCGGGCTGTGGCGCATCGACGGCCCCGCCGCACTGGCGGCCATCGGACTCACCGGGCTCGCGCTGTGGGGATCGGCCCGGCCCATCCTGGCCTCACGCGCCGAGGCGCGGACCGCCCTCGCGCAACTGGATGAGGCGGTCGAATCCGCGCGCCGCGCCCGCGCCGACCGTGCCGACCTCGAGTCCGCACTCGCGGCCATGCAGCGAGAACTCGCCTCACGCGAGTGGAACCCGGAACCGACCTCCGAACTCAATCAGCGACTCGCGAAGCTCACCGCGCTCGCTTCGGAGTGCGGGCTCTCCATCGACCAACTGACCCCGGGCGTGGCCACGCCCGCCGCCCGCTACACCGCCGTGCCGCTGCGCCTCACGGCCCTGGGGGACTTCCGGTCCGCCGCGGCCTTTCTCGCACGCCTCCGCCGCGACTTCCCCGATACGGGCGTAGTAGGCCTGCGTGCATCCGCAACCCCTCAACAGAGCAATGCCCGCGCCGAATGTGCCGTTGATCTGGTCTGGTTCGCCGCGCCAGCCGCCGTGACACCGAAAAAGTGACCGTGCGGTTGGCATCACCCCGGCCTGAATTGCAAACTGACGGCATGGCGTGGACCAACCAGCGAAAGGTGTTCGGCGGTATCCTTGCGGTCGCGGGCGCGGCTCTCATCGCCGACCGAGCGCTGACCGGTGATTCAACCATCGGCCCCGATACGGCCGCGGCCGCAGCGGACACCACGCCCCTCAAGGCCGCAGCGTCCGCACCGTCTGCTCCCGCCGCCGCCCAGGGACCGACGCTCGTCGACCGCCTCGAATCCCTGCGCGAACAGGCCTCCGACTCGGATCCCTTCGCATCGCCCTTTGTCACCGAGGTCGTGATCGCCTCCGCGGCCCCGGAAACTCCGGTCACACCCGCCTTTGATACCACCGCCTGGTCCGCGAAGCACAAACTGACCGCCGTTCTCAAGGGAAGAAACGGCGCGGTGGCCATGATCGGGGGGCAGGTCTACCGCATCGGCGATCAACTCGACGGCCTCACGCTGACCGCCATCGAAAACCAGACCGCCCGGTTCGAGGGGCCGGGGACCGCGGCGGAACTCTCTGTGCGTTCCGCCGAAGCCCGATAGGCCGATCCGTGACAACACACCGTGAAGTGACAGGTGGATCACGTCGATACTCGGCGTGATTCTTTGTCACACAAGCACCAGACCAGCCACACGGAGTGCCGCGCCATGATGAACGTGATTCGTGCCCGCAAGGGTTTCAGCCTGATCGAGTTGGTGATCGTCGTCCTGATCATCGGGATCCTCGCCGCCATCGCCGTGCCCCGCATGAGCCGCGGCGCATCCTCCGCTGGTGATTCGGCCCTCGCCGGCAACCTCGCGGTTCTCCGCAACGCCATCGACCTCTTCCAAACCGAGCACGACGGCAAGTTTCCCACCCTGGCCGATCTGGAAAAGGCGCTTACCGGATACTCCGACCAGTCCGCCGCGACCTACGGCCCCAAGGATGTCGCCAACGGTGTGATCTACGGACCCTACCTCCGCAAGATCCCCGCCCTGCCTGTCGGCGCCGACAAGGGCAAATCCGGCATCATCGGCACCTACACCGCCGGCAACGGCTGGGTCTACGACGCCACCACCGGCACCATCAAGGCCAACTGCCCCGATTCTGAAGTCGATGCCCGGGGCGTCAAGTACAACACCTACTGATCCGCGAGTCCGCGGCACCATCACATGACATGAAGCCCGGCGGCGCACCCAGGTTGTGCCGCCGGTTTTTCATTGGTGGTATTCCTTACTCCGAGCGGAGGGTCACGATCTGGAAGGGCCGCAGCGGCACGGTCGTCACGCCGCCCGAGTGCGACAGACCCTCGCCATCGGCATCGCGCTCCAGGAGATCCGTCGCGCGTACCGATCCGGCGGGCAGGTTCCAGCGGATCGAGAGCGTCCCCCGACCGCCCCGGCACTCCCAGAGCCGGAGCACCAACCCTTTGCCATCTTCTGCCCGCTTGAAGGCGGAAACCGCCACCCCGGCACTGCCGTTGCACACAACTTCGATCGGTGACCAGGCCCGCCCGAGTGGACCTTCCTCATCGGGGTTGAGCGGATACGCGATCAGCGGCGTGTTCAACGCCTCGGCTTCGCGGTCCACCCCTGCGGCCCGCCAGTCCCCATCGTGCGGAATCAGGCTGTAGGTGAACTCGTGCGAACCGACATCAGCCCCAGCATCGGGGTGATGGGGTGAGCGCAGCAGACTCAGGCCCATCACGCCTTCGTGGCACGAGTGTCCGTACTTGCCGTCGTTGAGCAGTGCCAGGCCGGCCCCGGGTTCGGACAGGTCCATCCAGCGGTGGGCGCACACCTCGAACATCGCCGCATCCCAACTCGTATTGCGGCGCGTCGGACGCTCGACGTGTCCGAACTGGATCTCGTAGGTCGCGCGCGGTGATACGACGGACGTGGGGAAGATCGCCCGCAGCAACGCCCGGCTCTCGCGCCAATCCACCGTCGTCAGGATGTCCAGCCGCGGTGAGGCCGCCTCGATCACATAGGTCTGCACGATGCGGCTCGATCGGCCCATCGTCCGCGTCACCCGAACCGCCGCGCGCAGCGGGCCGTCCTCGACGATCTCCACCGACTCCGGCTCGTGCTCCACCGGAGAAGCCTTGTCTTCATACGTCGGGTCGATGTCCCAGGCGTCCCACATGTGCGGGACATCCTCGTACAACACCAGCTGGTTCAGCGGAAGCGTCCCCGCCTCGCCGTCAGGCCCGCACAACTCACGCCCGCCACCCTCGCGCCGCAGGCTCGACACGCGACCGAGCGCGTCGACCTCGGCGCGGATCAGGCCGTTGGAGAGCACCACCGTCCCCTCCGGCCCCTCTCGCGCCGAAGCGGGCACGCACCCGTGCGGCGCGGCCCGGTCGATGACGGCCACACCCAGCGCCGGGACCGCCCGCGCGAAGACCGGGCCGTCGTCCAGGTCGATCACGCCAGAGCGCTCCACCGAGCAAGGGTTGAACACCCCGATCGGGCCGCGCGCCCCGATTGTCGAAAGTCCCGCGAGCCAGGCCGTGGTACCCCGGTCGATCAGCGACTCGGTCGTCTTGGCGATGCGGGCGAAATCCCGGCGTGCATCCTCGTACACCGGGCCGATCGAACTGCCCGGCAGGATGTCGTGGAACTGGTTGAGCAGCAGCGTCTTCCAGGCCTTGTCGAGTTTGGCAGGAGCTTCGGTGGCCCCTTCGGGCAACCGCGGCCCCGCGAACGTCAACAGTTCGGCCAGACGCAGCGCTTCTTCCGCGCGCCGGTTGGCTTCCTTGATCCACGCCTGTGTCGTCAGCGTGCCGCGGTGAATCTCCAGGTACAACTCCCCCCACCACGTCGGCAACTCCTCCGGCGTCCCCGCGACCGCCGCGGCGTGTTCGATCAGGCCCCGGCAGAACTCATCGGCCCGCCCGAGCGTCACCCGGGGCAGCCCGTCACAATCACGGGCGAGGCGCGCGTACAGGATCGACCAGTCGGTCGGCCCTCCCCCGCCGTCCCCGTACCCGAAGGGCTGCAGGTACGGCGCGCCCCGCGTGCCGTCCGCCGCTTCGGGCGCGCGATCGCGGTTGAGGTGGTTGGCCTCGCCCCGCGCCAGTTCCTTGGGCGTGTTCACCGCGTTGTAATCATGGCCGGGCGTGTTGTGCCCGATGACCTCGCTCCCGTCGATGCCACGCCACACAAACGTCGTGTGCGGGAAGGTGTTGACCCGGTTCCACACCATCTTGTTCGTGATGAAGGTGTGCAGCCCGGCGCGGGCCATGATCTGCGGCAGGCTCGCCGGGAAGCCGAACGTGTCGGGCAGGTACAGGAACGACTGCCGGCCTCGTTCCCCGAACTGCGACTCCCAGAACCGCGTGCCGTGCAGGATCTGCCTCGCCAGGCTCTCGCCGCTGGGGCAGTTCGCGTCCGGCTCGATCCACATCCCGCCCCCCGGCTCCCAGCGACCTTCCTCGACGCGGGCCTTGATCTGCGCAAAGAGGGCCGGGCTTCGCTCCCGCACCCAGTCGTACTGCTGCGCCTGGCTGCACAGAAAGACATACCCCGGGTCCGACTCCATGAGGCGCAGCTGCGTCGAGAAGGTCCGCAGGAGTTTGCGCTTCGTCTCGGCGATGGTCCAGAGCCAGGCCGTGTCGATGTGGGCGTGGCCAACGGCGATGCACCGCGCGGCGGAGCCGGGGGCCTTCCGAGCCAGCGCCTCATCCAGCTCCCGCTGCGCTGCGATCACGCCTTCGGGATCGAGCACCGGTACGGGCGGCCCGCCCGCGGCCCGATGAAAAACGGCGCGGGCCGCGTTGGTGGCCCGGCGCAGCGCCCCGTAAAGGTCCTGGGCGCGCGACGAGTTCCGCGGCAGTTCTTTCAACAACCCCAGCGCGAAGGCGTAACTGTGCCTCAATCGCCACAACGCGGGGTCAAAGGCCGCGACCTCGCACCGCTCCAGCAGGCCCGGGGCATCGCTCTGCCAGCGTGCGTGCGTGTCGGGCGGATCCCACTCGAACCCCAGCACGCCGAAGGGGTGGTTGCACGCCGCCTCGATCAGCACGTCGATCGTCTCGGCCCCCGCGGCCGGATCGGCGAGCGGGAGGCGGTCGCGGTTCACATCCAGCCCTTGCACGGGAACCCATTCTCCCGTGCCGTGCTTCCCCCAGACCAGCGCCTCGGTCCCGCTCGAAAAACGGAGCACCGATGCCCGACCCGCGTGCGATGCCGGAATCTCACCCCTCACCCTGAACCAGGCCGTGGACCACTTCGGCCCCCACCGCCACCCGGCTGTGACGGGCGTGTACGCCGCTCCGCACGCCTCCTCCGGCGTCATCGCCGCGCCCGGCGGCAGTTGATGCACGCCCACCGACAGGGGCGCGCTCTCGGCGCACACCGCCGGGTCGAGCACATCGCGCAGGAACGTCTGGTAGCGGGAGATCGTCAGTTCAAACTCGGAGGGCATGGGCGGGCGAGTGTATGAGGTGCAGCCCCGCCCTCCCCGATCAACAACCGCCCTGTTCCCAGACGGTGAAGAAAGCGTCCACATCGCCCCCGTCGATCCCGCCGTCGGCGTTCACATCCGCGGACGCTTCGCCCGCCTCCCACGCGGCGTAGAAGGCATCAACATCCGCGCCGTCGATGCCGCCGTCCTGGTTGAAATCGGCGATGCACTCGGGCGGGGTGCAGACCGGGGGCAGCGTGATGAGCACATCATCGATCGCGGCCTCCACGATCGATCCGCTCCCCGAATCATCCGCGATGAACCTCAGCCGCATCGTCGCCGTCGGCGAGATCACATCGCCGACGCGGCGCGAGGCCTGGATCCAGCCGCCCGATGTCCCCGCGCCGGCCGGACCGACGACCTCGAAGTTGGTCCACGAGGCGCCGTTGTTGTTGCTGATCTGCACGGTGAAGATGTCGGCGTTGGGCGCTGCGCCCTGGTTGTTCGAGTACCACCGCCAGTAGGAGATGATCGCATCGGGCTGGCCCGCGAGGTTGAAGACGGGGCTGAGCAGCGTTGTAAAGCCCCCGTCCACATCGAACGAACCCACGCCCGTTCCAGCCGCCGCGCCCGTCACCCAGCAGAGTGTGCCGTTCTCGGTGTGGTCATTCTCCGGCTGGGCCGCGGTCCCCTGCGGATCGGCGCGCTGCCACTGGCCGCTGGTGGCGGTGTCGCCGGGCTGACCGCCCACCCAGCCCCGATCCGTCTCCATGTCATCGGCGAAGGCGACCGGGATATCGCTGAGCACGCGTGCCAAATACGGAGCGCCGGCGCCAGCGGCCGGGTCGGACTTGGTCCCGATGCTCGTGTCCACCGAGATGAAGTACGAGATGTCGTCGAAGCACGCCTGACCGGGGATCGTCGCGAGGTACGTATCGCCCGAGATGTGCTGCAGCGGCGCGCTGGTGAACGAGCCGCCGTTGACGGCGTACGAAATCGCCGCCGAGCCGGGGGTGATGGTGATGAACCGGGGAGTCAGGCTCACGGTGAACGTGGTCGCCACGCCCGGGAGCAGGATGGAAGGCCGACCGTCCGGGTACGTGAAGTTCACGGTCTCGGGCGTGTCGAAGGCCTCGACCACGCCCGCGGTGGTCCCGCCCGACGGGCTTGAGGCCGAGAAACCCATGCCACGCTTGGCGAAGGCCCGCCACAACGGAACCTGGAAGGCCCCGCCGTACCGAACCATGTCGGCCTGAAGAATGGCGTCGCGTTCGTCGAGGAAGTCGGGCGTTGAGGGAGCGAGTTTCATCCCGTCAACCACCAGTTGCATGATGATGTCGTTGGCCGCGAACCCCTGGGTCAGGCCGATCTCGCGCCGGGCCTCCAGCAGCGTGTTGCACCAGACCTCGCCGACGTTGTGGACCGCGTTGGGGGTTGCCGAACCGACCGGCCCGCGCGGCACGCCGTCGGTGTTGTACTGGTTGTTGTCGATGTCCGCGAACGTCAGCGGGTTTTTCGTCAAGTCCGGCGAGTAGGGGAAACGCCGGATGCCGTAGTAGTAGTTGGTGCTGTACCCCGCCGTGATGTTGTACGTGGCGTACCCGCCTGTGGAATACACCGCGGCGAAATCATCGCCCGGGCGGGCGTTGAGGCAGACACCGAAGAAGTCGCTCCACCCTTCGCCCATCCCGCCGCCCTGGGTGCCGTTCAGGCCGCCGCGGTGCAGACGGATGGACAAACCGTGCCCCATTTCGTGATAGACAATCTCCCCGTCGAAGGAGCCGTCACGATCCGGGTTGGGGCCGGTGAAGATGTACATCTGGCAGCGGGCTCCGGATCCATCGGTGCCGCTGGTGCTGAAGTTGGCGTTGTTCGTGCCACCGCCGTCCTGCGATTCGGCCCGGACGGGATCACCGCCGACTCCGCCCCGGCCGAAGTTGTCGATCTGGAAGTTCCCCGCCGCCTCGTTGAACCCCATGGCGTACAGGCGGTCGTGGAAGACGTTGGCGTAGTAGAAGAGCTGCGTGATCGATGCATTGCGGTAGGTCGCCGGCGCATCACCGGTCTCGAACCCGACGTTCATCGGGAAATCGAAGACGCGCGAGGCCCCCGTTGCTCGGTCCGCCGCGGCGGCGGTGTTGTCGTTCGCGCTGTCGTTGTACGCATCGACGTTGTTCCCCACCGTCGCGTTCTGTCCGTCTGGGATCCACCCGTTGGGCGAGAAGGGGGCGATGCTGGCGGGCTGGATCGTGAGCAGCGACCGTGACACGAACGGGAACTGCGCCCCGCTGGGCGTGGGCGTCCCGGGGGAGCCGGGCGCGGGGCTGTCATCGGCGTATACCCGGTACGTCACGGGCTGGGTCGTCTCCCACACCAGACGGTTCACGCGCCAGAGCAGATCGCCGTTGGTCGCGTCCACCACCACGTCGTAGGTGTTGCCCACGCCGCGCTCGGGCACGCTCACCCACCAGGCGGGCACGATGTCTTCACGCGTCCGCGCGAAGTAGACCGGGCGAACTTCCAACGGGTCTTGATTGCCCAGGTCCGGGTGTTGCCCATATATCACCCCGCCGTGCGGGCCGCGCTCGGGAGTCGGCACCGGGGCCGACTTCAGTTTGACGCCGACCCCCGCCGCCGCGGCGACAATCGCCGTCACTTCGTTCAGCGTTCGCTTCGGCAGGTTCCAACCGCCATCGGGGACCGGGATGAAGGTCGAGGCCGCGTTGATCACCCGACCGTCACCCGCCACGTTCGCCCGCAGTTCGCTGCCGAAAAGTTCCACCCCGTCGATGGTCTGCCCCCACGTCAGGTGGCGCATCATCCCTTCCGATGTGGTGAAGTCGCGGACCAGCGGCGAATCCGCCAGCGCCTTGCTGTCGGTGCCGAAGAGATCGGCGTACTGATCCACGAACCCCATCACGATGTCGCGGGGGGCGCCAGGCGCCGGATCGGTGAGCAGCGCCCGCGGCGAACGGATGAACTGCACGGTCCCCAGCGCGGGATCATCATCTACGCGCATGCTGTCCACCTTCGACGCGAGACGGGCTTTCGCCTCCTCACGGCGCCGCCACGCGTCGCTTCTCCTGTGCTCTTCAAGCACACGAAGGACCAAGCCCGTCGGCCGTTCCTGGGCATCCAGTCGGATGTCGAACGCCGGCAACCCGGAACCGCAGTGAAGACACTCTTGGTGCCCGTCCGCGGCGTTGTCCGCCGAGACCGCCCACCCCGCCGCGAGCATGAGAACCGATGCCGCGATCGAACAACGCACAAAGCCGCCGTGTGCCATGAAGACCTCTCTCTGGATACCAACTCACGGCCCATCACACGGGCCGAGGAGAATGACCAACCACCGGGAAATCGAGCGTCCCGGGAACGATAACGGGAACAGATACGCCCCACGAAAGAAAAGGATTACACGAAGTGAAAAAAGACCGAAGATTCTGCGGGATAACAGGTTGAATATCGGTCATCCGGGAACGACGCGCCGCGAAAGACAGGGATCCAGACCGGGACGCCCCTGAAGCGCGCCGCCCGATCAGGCGGGGGCGATATCGCAGAGTTCGCACTCAACGCGGGGCGCTCCCCACGTGCTCAGGCGAGGGGTGATGAGCAGGTCGGCCCTGCCACAGGCGGCGATGCGCGGAGCGGCGTAGGCCCAGTTCCATCCCACGATGCGCAGCGCCCGCCCATCCCCATCCGCCGCGAAGAAGGCCAGGTGCTTGTTCAAACTCCCGAACGTGGTCGGCCGTCCCGCGATGCGCACCCCGCGCAGGCGCAGTCTGACCGCCGGGTTCTCGCGCCCGAACGGGCCGATCTGAGCCAGGCGGGTTACCGCGGGGACTGTCAGTTCGCCCGGGTGCGCCTCCGCGTCGTACGACACGCGGCCCACGAGGTCGTGCTCCGAGAGACGCTGGTTGCACACAGCGGTGAACGCTTCCGTAAAGGCGGGCAGATTCGCGGCGGAAAGCCTCATGCCCGCGGCCATGTCGTGCCCGCCGAAAGAATCGAGCAGGCCGGCGCACCCCGCCAGGCCGTCGTGCAGATTGAACGTCTCGATCGAGCGCCCCGAGCCGTGACAGACACCCTCCTTCTCGCACAGCAGGATGACCGGCCTGTGGTACCTCTCCACCAGGCGCGAACAGACGATGCCGACGACACCCGCGTGCCACTCGGGATGAGAGAGAACAATCGCCCGCCGATCCGGGATGGTCATGCCCCCGGCCTCGGCGAGTTCGCACGCCGTATCAAAGATGCCGCGCTCCGTGGCTTTACGGCGATCATTGAGGCGGGAGAGTTCACGCGCGATCTCGGCGGCACGCGCCCCCTCCGCCGTCGTCAGCAGTTCGACCGCCTCGCGGGCGTGCCCCATCCTCCCGCAGGCGTTGAGCCGCGGGGCCATCTTGAACCCCACATCCTCCGCGCTGATCTTCTCCCCCGCGAGGCCCGAAGCCTCGACCAGCGCCCTCAGCCCGGGGATCGCCGAGTTCTTCACCTTCGACAGCCCGAACCGCGCGATCACGCGGTTCTCCCCCACCAGCGGCACCACGTCGGCGATCACGCCCAGCGCCGCGGGGGCGAGCAGTTCAAGGAGCAAGGCCCGCAGTTCATCCGACACCCGCGACCCGCCGCACGACATCGTCGCCAGACGCCACGCGAGCTTGTACGCCACGCCCGCGCCGCACAGGTCGCCGAAGGGGTACGCCGAATCATGCCGGCGCGGATGGACCACCGCGTACGCCCCGGGCAGCCCGTCGGGCGATGCCGGCGGCGTGTGATGGTCGGTGATGATCAGGTCCAGCCCCGCTTCGCGGGCCGCCCTCGCCGGCTCGACGGCGGTGATGCCGCAATCAACGCTCACCACCACACGCGCGCCCGCCGCAGCGATCTCGCGCAGCGCGGCGCTGTTGAGGCCGTACCCCTCCTCAAGCCGGTGCGGGACGTAACTCGACACCCTCGCCCCGGGCCGGATCGACCGCAGCATGTGGTACAGAATCGCCGTCGCCGTGATGCCGTCAACATCGTAATCGCCGTAGATGACGATCGGTTCATCGGCCCCGAGCGCTCCGAGCAACCGCTCCGCGGCACGGTCGAGGTCCGGGATGCCCGATGGATCGTGCAGGTGCCGCAGCGACGGATCGAGAAAGGCCGCCGCGGCGGGGCCATCGGTCAGCCCGCGCGCCGCCAGGACCCGCCCCAGCAACGGTCCGAGCACGCTCGCACCGCGCGGGTGCCAGACTCGGGACAGACCCCGAACGACCTCGCGCGCATCGCACGGGCTAATCTGTGGCGAAGGATTCGGCGAATCGAGTGCGGTGGCGGGCATGCGGGCCGTCCGTGGCGGGCGAGGCACCAGCATAGGAACAACAAGCCGGAGGCGACATGGTCCGACTGACGAAAATCTACACCAAGACCGGCGATGATGGGACCACCGGCCTGGCCGACGGATCCCGCGTGAGCAAGGACGACCTGCGCGTCGAGACCTACGGCACGGTGGACGAGGCCAACGCCGCGATCGGCCTCGCGGTGGCCGCGGCCTCCTCGCCCAGCGAGCGCGACATCGCCGACCTTCTCCGCCGTATCCAGCACGACCTCTTCGAC
>DDSA01000180.1:0-637 GCA_002343715.1 Phycisphaerales bacterium UBA2402
GCTCATGTGCTGCCTCCGCGGGAGAGTGCTTCCATTTTCCGTTCTAGTTGATCATCGGTCGGCGGATCAGGCCGGAGCAGTTCAAGACTCGGGAAGAAGTCAGCCGGGCAGAATGGCACCGGCCGAGCCTCACGGTCCCTGTTAATCTCCGCGAGGAGCCAGCACACTTGGCCGGCCCGGAAGTCCCGCCGCCGTTCGCGGGCTTCCCATGCGTCGAGCAGGTCACGGACCTCCGCCGGCGACATCGCCCCGAGCTCCGCGGCGGTGATGCCCAGTTCGACCCTGGCCCATGCTCTCAGGCGGCGGAGGTCTGAGGGGCCGCCGAAGGGTCCGCCGCGGACTCCGCGGTGGTCCCGCCGCCGCTGAGTTGCTTGACCGCCTCGACGAAACCTGGAATCAGTGCGGCAAAGACCTCACGTATCTGACCCATCGGCACTCGCCGCCCAACCTCCGCCACTGGGATGCCCAGGCACCCCGCGACGAACCGCCCCACGCTGGTCACACTGAACCGCTCCGCCGCGGCCTGGGCTTGCTCCGCGGTGGGTTCCTGCCCATCCGGAACGTCGGGCGCATAGCCGGCGAACTCGGAGAGCGTCTGGAGGGCGGTGCGGCCGGTGGCGGCCTCGATTGCCACGAG
>DDSA01000180.1:838-1641 GCA_002343715.1 Phycisphaerales bacterium UBA2402
GGTGGCGGCCTCGATTGCCACGAGACGGTTGAAGTCGAAGATGACTGTGTGAGAGGTGTCGGCGATGGTGATGATGGCGCGCGGCGCATCCATGCGAGGCTCCTGTTGGAAGAGGCGACCGGAGAGAAGGGCGGCGTACACGGCGTCGGCGATCAGGGGTTGGCTTCCTTGACGACCTGCCCGGTGATGGACACCGTGCAGTCGTTCACGAGCTTGCCCTTGACCGGGTAGCTGTGGCCGATCCGCTGCACGAACCCCGAGAACGCGAGGCGCTTGGTGCCGCTCGGGAAGACCAGCCGGAAGTTCCGCTTGGTGCTCGATCCCAGGTCGGAGTAGAGCGAGTTCTGGGTTGTGTCGTCCTGGATCATGTGCATCTGGAACGTGACATCGCCGGCCTCGCGAACGCCGACGGCGATCTTCTCACCCCACCCGTTGGGCGAGTCCATGGTGGTCGCGTCCTCGATGATCTGACTCAACTCAGGGCCGTTGATGTCGAGCACTTCCGCGACCGCCACGAACGTGCCCGTCCCATCGTCCCGATAGAGCTTGGCCCCGAAGCCGCCTTTGGCCTGCGTCGCCGTCATAACCGTCTCCTTCAAAGTCCACTTCCGCGGATACTACCCGTGCCCGGCCCGCTACTCGTTGTGCCAGAGGGTGAAATCCATCCGCCACCAGTAGACCTGCAGGTCATCGTCATACCCGTCGTCGTCATCCTCGAGGAAAACGCCGTTGACGTCGACGCCGCCGACTCCGCCCATCACGCCCTTGTAACCGTCGAGGGCAGCGCGGACCTTCTCCGCCAG
>DDSA01000180.1:1847-2184 GCA_002343715.1 Phycisphaerales bacterium UBA2402
GGCAGCGCGGACCTTCTCCGCCAGGTCTTTCGCGGCGATGTGGGTCTTGGCCCACAAGTCCAACTGGAACCGCGGATGAGCCAGACCGCTGCTCCCATCATGCGAGTGCTCGCGTGCCCCCGAGATCCGGTGATACACGATCGTCGGGTAGGTCGGGTTCTGCGGCATCCGCTTCGGATACACCCGTCCGCCAAGGACGCCGGCAAGTCCGGCGTTCTCGGTGAGGTGCCTCGTGATGGCCGTCTCGATCGTCACCGTCGCGCCACCGCCTTGGATCGCATCTTCCCCAACTCAACGACGAGTTCCTTACGGACGATCTGCTCGATGGTGCGGATGG
>DDSA01000180.1:2393-2701 GCA_002343715.1 Phycisphaerales bacterium UBA2402
GTGCGGATGGCCTCAGCGCCCTTGGTGTCGAGGGCCGGGCGAAGGAACGGCTGGGGCTTTGCGCCTGGGTGCATCGCGCCGACGGCATTGACCTTCTTTTTCGACCGCTTGAAGACGGTCGTGATGGCGCCCTTGCCCATGTGGTGAGGCTGGGTGCCGTATTCCACCATGTGCGCGTAGGAGCGGACGTTTCGCCCGCCCGCCCCACGAGGCTTGCGGATGAGAACGACAGCCCGATGTTCGACAGGCACGCCGCTTCCGTCGCGGAAGATGCCGCGAGACTCCCACGCGATGGCCTTCCGCAGCAG
>DDSA01000004.1 GCA_002343715.1 Phycisphaerales bacterium UBA2402
GGCTTGGCTTCCGCCGCCGCCCCCACTTCGACCTTGCCCACGGTTGCGCCGACATCGACGGTCGCCCCAGCCGCCGCGGCGTGGCGCAGCACGCCCCCCTCGGGGGCGCGGATTTCGAGAGTGACCTTGTCGGTTTCGAGTTCGGCGACGATGTCGTCCTTGGCGACGGCGCCGCCGTCGGCGACGTTCCACTTGGCGAGCACGCCGCTGGTCACGGATTCTCCGACGCTGGGGATGACGATGTCAACGGTCATGGGAGGGGTGTGCGGAGGGGGAGTTGAAGTTGACGAACGGGACGGACTCTTCGATCGGCGATCCTATTCCATGTGTCACGATTTCACCGGCGGTCTAGGCGGGGGCCTTGCCCGCCTTGGCATCACGCTTGGGTTCGATGCCGGGCTTGGTTTCTTCCTTGGGCTTGGGGCCGATGGCCGCGGCGATCACCGCTTCCTGCTGGTACTTGTCGGCCCGCTTGCTGCCCACGGCGGGGGTGGCGCTGGGATCGCGCCCGATGTAGGGCAGGTGGATGCCCAGCCGCTCGCGGAAGACATCGGCCACGTACAAATAGCACCCCGCGTTGCGGGGTTCTTCCTGAACATACACCCGTTCGGCGGCCTTCGGGTACTGGTCGAGCACCGACCGGACCATCTCCTCGTGAAAGGGGTAGAGCTGCTCGAGGCGAACAATGGCGGTGTCGGTCTTGCCGATCAGGCGGCGACGCTCGGCCAGTTCGTGGTACACCTTCCCGGCGCACACGATGACGCGCTTGACCTTCTTGCGGTCCCAGCCGTCCTTCCCGCCGAAGGCGGGATCGTCCAGACACTCGCGGAAGGAGCCTTTGGTGAGTTCCTCGATCCGGGCGGTGGGCGTTCGGAGGGTGCCCTTGGGCGTGGCGACAATGAGTGGTTTGCGGAAGTGGCGCTTCACCTGGCGGCGCAGGGCGTGGAAGATCTGCGCCCCGGTGGTGGGATAGATCACCTCCATGTTGTCGTCGGCGCACAGGAGCAGGTAACGCTCCAGGCGGCACGAACTGTGCTCGGGCCCGGCGCCCTCGTACCCGTGCGGCAGCAGCAGCACCAGCCCCGACCAGCGGCTCCACTTGATCTCCGAGGCGGCGAGGTACTGGTCCACCATCACCTGCGCGGTGTTGGCGAAGTCGCCGAACTGCGCCTCCCACAGGACGAGCATGTTCGGATCGGCCATGCTGTAGCCGTAGTCGAACCCCATTACGCTGTACTCGGAGAGGGGCGAGTCGTAGACGCAGAACTTCGCCTGCTTGGGCTTGCCGCCCTCGCCCTTCTGCACCCGCGGGCCGGCGGGGTCGGCCAACTCGCGCATGTGGTTCAAACTCACGTACGGCTCGCCGATGTTGACGTCACGCACCACCGAGTGCCGCTGCGTGAAGGTGCCGCGGCGCGAATCCTGCCCCGACAACCTGACCGGCGTGTTCTCCAGCAGGAGCGTGCCGAAGGCGAGGAGTTCGCCGTTGGCGTGCGTCACCTGCCCGGACTCTACCAGCCCGGCCCGTTCCTCCAGAAGGCCCTTGAGTTTCGGGTTGACAGCGAACCCCTCGGGCACGCGCCCCAGCGCGGCGCACACCTCGCGCAGCGTCTCGATCGGCACGCCCGTCTCCACCGGCGTGAACGAGTACTCGCCCGTCATCCCCTTCCAGCGGTCGCCGCCGGGGTCGATCGTCGGCACCCGCGCGGCTTTCTTCGCCTCGGTCTGGGCCTGGTCGAGCGCGGCATCGAGCCGGTCGCCGATGGCCTTGGCGTCGTCGGCCGTGATGACTTTCTCGGCGAGCAGCCGCTGGGTGTAGACGCTGAGCGTCGCGGGCTTGGCCTTGATGAGGGCCGCCAGGTTGGGCTGCGTGAAACTCTGCTCGTCGCCCTCGTTGTGGCCGTACTTGCGGTAACACCACATGTCGACGAAGATGTCCTTCTTGAACGTCTGGCGGTACTCGATCGCCAGCCGGGCGACGGCGACGCACGCCTCCGGGTCTTCGCCGTTGACGTGGAAGATCGGCGCATCGATCGCCTTGGCGATGTCGGTGCAGTAGGTCGTGCTGCGCCCGTCCTCGGGCACCGTGGTGAACGCGATGAGATTGTTGATGACGATGTGCACCGCCCCGCCCGCGGTGTAGCCGGGCAGCTGGCTCATGTTCAGGCACTCGGCCACCACACCCTGGCCCGGCAGCGCGCCGTCGCCGTGGATCAGGAGCGGCACCACGCGGGTCCGCTCGGAGTCGTTGCGGAGCCGCTGCTTGGCGCGGCATCGACCCAGGCAGACGGCGTTGACGCTCTCCAGGTGGCTGGGGTTGCTCGCCATCGACAGGCGCATGGTGCGACCGCCCGCGAGCGTGCGCGTCCCCGAGTAGCCCCGGTGATACTTGACATCACCTCCGCCGTCGGCGAACCCCGCCTCCCAGTTGTCCTCGAACTCGGTGAAGACCTGCTCGTAGGTCTTGCCCATCACGTTGATGAGCATGTTCAGCCTGCCACGGTGCGCCATGCCAAGGACGGTCTCCTCAACGTGGAGTTCGCTCGCCCGGTCGATCAGCCCGTTCACAAGCGGAACAAGCGAGATGCCCCCCTCCAGGCTGAACCGTTTTTCCGACCCGTAGCGTTTGGCCAGGAAGGCCTCGAAGGTCTCACCCCGCGTCAACTGCTCCAGCACGGCCACTTTCTCTTCGCGGCTCATCGCGGGCATGCCCTTGAGATGCTCGAAGTGCTCGAGGAACCAACGGCGCTCCGCGGCGTTCTGGATGTGCATGAACTCGACACCGATCGAGCGGCAGTACGTCTGCTCCAGGTGCGCGATCACGTCGCCCAACGTCGCCGACCCCGACAACCCGCTCAGCGCCGCCTCGGCCTTGCGAGACAGGTCCGCCTCGCTCAGCCCGTGCGCCGAGAGCGAGAGCGTCGCGGGGCGCGGTCGCTCGCGCCCGAAGGGATCGAGTTTCGCCGCCAGGTGACCCTGTTCCCGGTACGCCGTGATCAGGTCGTCCACCGCGCTCTGAAAAGGTGATGCCGCCCCCGCCGCGGCGGGCCCAGCCCCGCCCGCCAGCGCGAGATCAAACCCCTGGAAAAACGCCCGTGTGTCCGCAGGCACCGAGGCCGGATCGGCCTTGAACCGTGCGTATTCCCCTTCGAGATAGTCGCCGTGCCAGCCGTTGACGGAGGGGGCCACCGCGCGAGGCGCGGCGGAAGAACTGGCCGAGTTGTGAGAGCCTGTCATAGCGGTTCCTGACCCGCGCAATACCCAAACATGGACCGCACTTTCGCGCCGAAAGCGTCGGAGAGGATGATAGGCGAGATGCCGAACGTCTCGGATAGATGACTCGCCGGCCTCTCCTTCGGAACGCTTCCTTCTCTCTGCACTTTTGAGGCATCACGTTGCCGAGTGAGCGGAGGGCTACGTTTGACCGACGAAGGAGGGACCCGATGTCCAAACTGCCCCCGCCGGTGATCGTCGTTCCGGGGATTACCGCCACCTATCTGAGCGATCAGTACCCGGTCTCGCACGAAGTGGTCTGGTCGGTGATGACGGGCCGCTTTGAGCGAATCCGCACACACCCCGATGACATCCGTTATGAAGCGAACCAGCCCGCGCGGATCGTGCCCGGGCAGGTCTTCGAGGTCGCGTACAAGGAACTGATCGCGGAACTCCGCCACAACCTGACCGCTCACGAGGACGAGCCGGTGCCGGTCTACCCCTTTGGTTACGACTGGCGGCGGCCCCTGGTGGACACCCAGGCCGCGCTCGCCGACTTTGTCGGCGAGGTCATCGAGCGCACGAAACTCATGCGCCACTACGCCAAGGACGGCTACGGCGATGATCCGACCGTGAACCTCGTGGGCCATTCGATGGGCGGGCTGGTCATCGCCGGGTATCTCGCGGGAGCCGGGAAAAAAGCCCCGGTCTCCAAGGTGGCCACTCTCGCCAGCCCGTTCCGAGGCTCCTTCGAGGCGGTCGTCAAGGTGCTGACGGGCACGGCGGACTTGGGCGGCACCACGCCCTCCTCGCGCGAGCGCGAGGCCGCGCGTCTCATGCCCGCGCTCTATCACCTCATGCCCACGCCCGCGCGAGGGCTGACGATCGACCCCGGCCTGGGCACGAGCATCTTCCACCCCGGCGTCTGGCAGCAGAGCATCATCGACACGATCCGGGAGTACGTCCGTCTCTTCGCCGTTGACCCGGGGAAGGCCTCGGATCGGAGGAAGCAGGCGGATGAACTCTTCGCCGCGCTCCTCAAGACCGCCGAGGATCACCGCGCCTCGATCGAAGAGTTCACGCTCGCCGATGCCGGGCTGAAGCCCGCCGATTGGCTCGCGGTCGTGGGGATCAACACGGTGACACGCACTCAGATGCGGATCGACGCCGATGGCCCCGGCAGGCCCCTCTTCGTGCTCTCCTCCTCCGACCGATTGAACAAATGGAAGCCCGATCCTCCCGGCAACGGACCCGATGAACGCTACCACACCGGCGACGGCACCGTGCCCTTCGAGGGCGCGGTGCCCGGCTTCCTCTCCCCCGAGAACCTGGTTTGTCTTACACCCGATGACTTCGGCTATTGGGAGAAAGCCGATCGACTGCTGACCGGCCTGGGCGGGTTCCACGGGATCCTGCCCAACATGAACGTTGTTCACCGCCTGATCGTCCGTCACTTCACAGGGGCCCCCGACAAGCACGAGAATACCTGGGGCCGGCGTGCGCCGGGCGTCACGAAAGCCGCGTGGAAACCGCCGATGGACCTGAGCGACCGGACGCACCGATAGCGGAATCACTCACCACCGATCGCACGTTCGCGCCAAAGCATCGCGGTCTTCGCGTGCCCCGCCCCCGGCGATGCGGTGTGCCACAATGTGTAAAGATCCGCCAGCGCCCGGGCGGCGCTCCGACTTTCGTCCGCGTGTGAAGAGGAGGGGGCGAGCAGCGCGTGTGCTTCGAGCAGGTTTGTTTCCGCGTCATTGAAGTGGCGCACGCCCGTACGGGCCTGACCCAGATCGAGCAGGAACAGGCCCAGCATCGACGCGTTGTTCCCGGCGTACGCGGCTCGAAAGGCCGGCTCCGCCGGCGCGAGCACTCCCACGGCCTGCGCGGGATCGCCGACCGCGAGGTGCAACGCCGCCAACCCCGCCAAGGCGAGGAGCGTCTCGGGGTGTGCCTCTCCCCGAACCCGCCGCATCGACGCCGCGGCCTCGCGGAGCAACGGCTCGGCCTCCTTCGCGCGTCCTTCATCGAGCAGGAACGCGCCCAGGGCGCGGATGCTCTCGATCGCATCGGGCGAGTCCGTCCGACGAACGCCGCGGGCTATCTCAACGGCTTCGACAAAGAGCGGTTCCGCCTCCCCGTTCCGCCCCTGCCCGTGAAGAAACGCGGCGAGACGGTTCAGACTCCGGACGGTCACAAGGTTGTCGTCTTTGCTGCTCGCGCGGCACCGGGCAAGGTCTTCTCGCAGGCTCTTCTCTGCGCCGGCGGCATCCCCGGCGGCGAGGGCGGCGCG
>DDSA01000001.1:0-6309 GCA_002343715.1 Phycisphaerales bacterium UBA2402
CGTAACTCCGCCGGCAGTATCCGTGCCCGCGACCGGCCGCATCACCGCCGGGTCGGTGTCGTTCCCGCTCCCGGACGGCTGGCAGCACCGCCCGCCGAGTTCGGCGATGCGCCTGGCCGAGGCGTTCGTGCCGGGAGACGCCGGAGGAACCGGGGAGTGCGCGCTGGCGTTCTTCTCCTTCGGCGGCACCGTCGAGCAGAACATCGAGCGATGGCGCGGCATGGTGCTCGATGCCGAAGGCAACCCCGCCTCGACCCCGAGCGTGAAGCGCGAGGTGGGCGGGCTGACCGTTCACACAGTGGAGTTTGTCGGCACCTACGAGGACGGCATGCCGGGGGGGCCTCGCACCAAGCGCCCGGACTGGATGTTCCGAGGGGCGGTGATCGAGACCTCGCCGCAGCCGACCTTCATCCGCATGACCGGCCCGCGGGCCGCGATGGAGAAGACCGCGCCGGGGTGGGAGGCGCTGATCGCCGGGGCCACCCCTCATCCTTGATGTGCAACCGCGGTGTCACTGTCCGGTTCAATCCGGGAGTTGGGTTATCGCCAGGAGCAACCGCATGAAACCCCGCGCTGCTTTCTCGCTCATCGAACTGCTCATCGTCATCGCCATCATCGCGCTCATCGCGGGGCTGGCCCTGCCGTCGATCTTCAACTCCCGCCGAACAGCCCAGGGCGCGGTGGGGCAGGTGAACCTCCGGTCGATGCACCAGGTCCAGACGGCCTTCACCGTGGACCACAAGGGCGAGTTCTTCAACCCCTTCGCCGCATCGCAGGAGCAGCGACCCCTTCCGGAACAGGCCGATATCGGGGGCTTCCATTTCGGGTACGCGACGAACTCGCGCTACACCACCGAGGGGTTCATGGCGTACTGGTACGCTTTCATGGGGATCATGCACCCCAACGAGAACTACCCGGTGGAAGCCTGCACCAGCCCCGCCGACGGCGACACGCTCGCGGCGATCCGCAACAGCGCGGGGCAGACT
This sequence comes from Phycisphaerales bacterium UBA2402, assembly GCA_002343715.1. GTDB lineage: Bacteria > Planctomycetota > Phycisphaerae > Phycisphaerales > UBA1924 > UBA2402. Next base: position 987 of record DDSA01000001.1, read on the forward strand.
TCACGATCGGGCCTCGCGCCCGGCTCGTTTTATTACGCGCCGGTCTTCTGGCGTTCGCCCGGGCTGTACGACTTCATCACGTCGCAGCGTCATTGTTGTGCCAACGAGTACGGGCCGCAGTACCGCGGGGATTGCTGCGACATCGAATGCAACCGAATCCCGTGCGGGGCCGGCAGCCGCAACGGCATGGAGATGGTGAACTTCCCTTCGCTCAAGGTGCTCCTCTTCGAGCGGGCCGACTTCACCCAGCGGCAGCGCAGCCGCATCGACGGGGCCGAATCGATCAGCCAGCCGCGGCATCCGGCCTGGAACAACCCCCGCGCCAAGCCCACCGTGATCACCGTGGACGGGGCCGTATCCCGGGCCGACATGACGGACCTCACCCAGCGCGCGGCGGCGGCTATGCGGGACGACCCCGCCCTTACCTACCTGCCCGTGGACCTGCTCAACGTGCCCGACTCGATGGGCAGCGTCCCCACCGGCGGCATGATCACCATCGACGGTCACGCGGCCACCGACGGGCTGTATCCGATGTTCTTCGCGGCGACGAGGAACGGGATGCGCGGCAGGGACCTGGTCAAGTAACACGGGCCTGGAGCGGGTCGGTGCCCATACCGGGCGCGTAGGATCTGGCGACGATGATCCTACCCGAGTCCCGTGGCCCAATCCCCGATGCCTGACGCTGTACCCTCACGCCGCTACGACTGTGTCATCTGTGATATCGACGGGTGCCTGGGGCCAGAGAGCCACGCGCCGATGGACGCGGCGGCCCTGAGCCGATTGGCCGAGTACAACGCGCTGGCGATCGCCCGCGCGGACCGGCCCATCGTCACGCTCTGCTCCGGTCGGCCCCAGCCCTACGCCGAGGCGGTCTGTCGGCTCATCGGCAACACGCGCGTGCCGCTGGTGGCCGAGATGGGGGTGTGGGTCTACGACCCGCGTGACAACCGCTTTCTGCTCGACCCGTCCATCCGGCCCGAGCACCTCCGCGCGGTGAGAGAGGCTACCGAGTGGATCGAGCGTCACCTGATCCCCCGGGGCGTGGTGATCCAGCCCGGCAAGACCGCATCGATCTCTCTCTGGCACCCGGACACCGCGTTCCTGATGAGCCAGAAGCCGGCCCTGGTCGAGGCCTTCGCCGCGGGCGGCTGGCCGCTGCGCGTGTCGAGCACGGTGGCGTGGGTCAACTGCGACCTCGCGCACGTGAGCAAGGCCACGGGCATCGCGCGGATGGCGTCGATGATCGGCCTCTCCCGCCGGCGCGCTGCGGGGATCGGCGACACCCTCGGCGACCTCGCCATCCGCGAGAACGTGGCCCACTTCGCCTGCCCGGCCAACGCCGTGCCCGAACTCAAGGCCAGGGCGGAGTACGTCTCTCCCCATCACGAGGTGGAGGGCGTGCTCGACATCCTCGAACGCCTCATCGGCTGAACCGGCATCGAGTCGGACCGGTCGTATCCTCTGCCCGCGTGGCGCGAACGCCCACAGACTCGCTCTTGTTGATCGCGCCCGTCGCGGCGCTCCTGGTGGTGAGCGCGCCGGGATCCCCCGGCCCGCTCGCCGCGGCGGGCGCAGCGCTCTGGACGCTGGTGGATTCGGCCTGGCCCGCGCTGGTGTATCTCTGCGCCGCCATCGGCTGGGGACGGGTGTTCCGACGCATCACCCCGAAGGATTCGGTGAGCGCTGCGCTCGGCCTGGGGGGGCTTCTCTCGCTCTCGCACCTGCTGGGCGTGCCGGGGCTTTTCTCCGGGTCGATGGGTCCGTTCATCGCATACGCCCCGATCCTGCCGGGGCTGTGGCTCTTCGGGTTGTGGGCGCGCGATTCGAGGCCGTGGCGAGCGCTGACACGACCGGCGTGGGGCCTGGTCCTCGCGGCGGCGCTGGTCCCGCTGGTGATCGCGTGCAACCCGCCCGGCTGGCTGTGGGACTCCGAGTTCGGCGGGTATGACGCGTTGAGTTATCACCTGCAACTCCCGCAGGAGTGGACCGCCCTCGGGCGCTTGATGCCCCTCGAACACAACGTCTATTCGTACCTGCCGGGGTACATGGAGGCGGCCTTCCTTCATCTGGGCGCGATGACGAACGCGAAGGGGCCTGGCGAGTCCGTCGCGGCGTGGGGGCTGGTCGCCGGAAGCGGCTGGCGGCTGATCACGTGCCAGGTGCTGCACGCGGGGTGCGCGGCGTTGGCGGCGTGGTGCATCGCGGGGTTGGTCAAGAAGCCGGCGACCACGCAACCCGCCGAAGGTCACGCGACCATGCCACTCGGAGCCGCCTCACCGCCGGTCTTGGCTTGCCTCTTCGCGCTGGGCACGCCGTGGCTGCTGGTGACGGGAACGCTCGCGTACAACGAGATGCCGATGCTGGCGTGCTTCGCCGCGGCGTGCGGGGCGGCGCTGTGCGGAGAGGTCCCGCCGATCCGCCGTTGGTGCACCGCGGCGGCCCTGATCGCCTTCGCCGCGTGCGCCAAGCCCACCGCCCTGATCTTGTGCGGCGTGCCGGTGGCTTTTCTGCTCCTCGCCACGACGCCGGCGCGTCGGTGGGTGGTCTGCGGCGCGGCGGGCGCGGCGGTGGGGACGGTGTTGGTCGCGCCCTGGCTGATCCGAAACTTCATGGCAAGCGGCAACCCGGTCTTCCCGTTCGCGGCGGGGCTCTTCCCGAACGCCGATGGGGGCACGGGGCACTGGAGCGCTGCGCAGGTCGCCCGGTACGCCGCGGGGCATTCCTTTGATGGTCCGCTGCTGCAGCGGCTGGCACTGATCGTGATGCCCGACGCCTCGGACCCCGCCGGGGCGCGGATGCGCGGCATCCTGCACCCGCAGTGGTTCGCGGCCTTTCCCGCGGCGGTCATCTGCCTGGCGTGGTGCCTGGCCAAGCGCGTGCCCCGGGCCGGGCTGTGGGGTGTGGTGCTGGGGCTGATCCTGGTGCTGTGGCTCTTCACGACTCACGTGCAATCGCGATTTCTGATCCCCTCGCTTGTGCCGATCTGCGTGCTGGTCGCGCTCGCCGCGGGCACGGGGGGGATCGCGAGCTGGGCGTGCATCGGGGTGACGGTGGCGCAGTGGACCGCCTCGATTGTCATGTTCGCCTCTCAGCGCGGGGGCGAGCCGAACCTGTGGATCGAGGCGGGGCCCAACTACCGAAGCGCGGAGTGGCTGCGGAGAGAACTGCGGCGTGCCGATGCCCAGGAACGCCGCCGCGTGCTGAATGAAGCGCCGCCGGAGATGTACTGCAACCTCGCGCTGCCCGAGGGCGCCACGCTGCTGCTGGTCGGCGGGGCGACGCCCCTGTACTTCGCGCTGCCCGTGCGCTATTCCACGACATGGGATACGTCCCCACTTGTCGGCGTGATGGAGGGCCGGGGGAGATTCACCGAGACACATCTGCTCGTGGACTTCGCAGAACTCTCGCGGCTGTCGCGAAGCAACTGGCTCGATCCCGCGCTCGGGGCCGAGCGCACCGCGGAGTTCCTGCTCCCCAGGACGGAAGAGGTACGATCGTGGCCCGATCTGGGCCTCGTGCTGCTGAGGGTCCGGCCCGGAACTTCCCCGTGAGCGAACCGAACTCTCCCACCAACGCCGAGGACCTGTTCGAGGATCCCCCGCCCCGGACGCGACGCCCGCGCGTGCCCGGCGCGGTGGAATCGCTCCCTCGTACCACCCCCTCGGCAGGGCGGGCCGTCCTCCAGATCGTGGGATTCCTCATCGGTCTGGCGATCCTGGCGTGGTGCATCTCCGCGGCGCTCTCGCCGGAGAACCGGGACAAACTCCACGCTCTCTCGCGGGCCCCCGCCGGGATGGTGGCGCTGCTCTTTGCGCTCTCGGCGGTGAGCCTGGCCTTGAACGGCGCCATGTTCTGGACCACGCTCCTGCCGGCGAAGCGGCTGCCGATGGCGGATGTGCAGGCCGTGAATGCCGCGGCGGCGCTGCTCAGTTACCTCCCGTTCAAACTCAGCATTGTGGCGAGATTCCTGATCCACAACCGCCGCAACGGCGTGCCGCTTCTCACCATCGGGGCGTGGCTCGCGGCGGTGGCGGCGGTGCTCGTGGCCACCATGACGCCCACCGCGGCGGCGGCGGTGTGGCGACAACAGGCCGACCCGGTCTTTGCGTTGGTGTGCGTGGCGGGTATGGCGCTGGCCTACGCGGCGGTGCTGGGCGGGGCGAGTCTCTTCGCCCATGATCAGGGTCTGGATCGGCTGCACCGCTGGGCCGCGCCGCTGGGCTTCTCGTGGCTCGATCGCGCCCTGCGCAGCACGTGGTTCCGCCGGGTGCACGTCGCCCTCGACATGCTCGCCCACCCGGGCACGCTGGCGTTATCGATGCTTCTGCGGGTCGCCGACCTGTCGGTGCAGGCGGCGCGGTTCAGCGTCGCCGCGGCGTGCCTTGGCACCTCGCTCGAGTTCGGGGTGGCCTTTCTCACGGCGAGCATGTTCTTTCTGATCGGGGTGCTGTCGCCAAGCGGGGCGCTGGGCGCGCGGGAGGGCGCTTCGACCGGGCTGGCGGCGTTGCTCGCCGTGCCGGGTCTGTCGGGAACGGCCTTCGCGCCCATCGCGCTGACGGTCAGCGCGAGCGAAGTCCTGGTGAATCTGACGTGCGCGGTGGTGGGGGGGGCGTATCTGCGCGTGACGCATCGGACGCAGCCGTGACCATGGCCGCATGAAACGCGCCTAGAATATCCGGCGTCGATCGTCACATTTCAGCCTTCCCGGGTGAAACGCCCGGAGTCGGAGTTTTCGCCACGGATGCTTCCCAAGCCCCCGCCCCGCGAGCCCAGTCTGGGCTTTCTGTATTGCCCCCCCTTCCGCATCTTCGGCGAGTCCATCGCCGGTGAGGCCACGTGCCTCCAGATCCCCGAACTCGACCTGGGTTTCGACATCGGCGCGTGCCCGCGCGCGATGCTGTCGAGCAAGCACCTGGCCATCACCCACGGCCACATGGACCATATCGGGGGCCTGGCGTACTTCTGCTCCCAGCGGCGCTTCCAGGGCATGGGCAACGGGCGGATCATCTGCGATGAGCGGATCGCCCCCGCGATCAAGCGCATGATGGACGGCTACGTCGACCTCGAGCGTCAGCGAACTCCCTACGACCTGGTGCCGATCAAGCCCGATCAGCCCATCGAGATCAAGAACAACATCTTCCTGCGCGGGTTCGAGACCGAGCACACCTGCCCCGCCTTCGGGTACACCGTGAGCGAGAAGCGGACCAAACTCAAACCCGAGTTCGCCGAACTGCCCCAGGAGAAACTCCGCGAACTCAAGGAACGCGGCACCGAGATCACCCGTTCCTTCGAGATCCCCCTGATCGCCTACACCGGCGACACC
>DDSA01000001.1:6517-6899 GCA_002343715.1 Phycisphaerales bacterium UBA2402
CTGATCGCCTACACCGGCGACACCGCCCCGGGTCCGCACCTGGTGCGCGAGGACGTCCGCAAGGCCCAGATCCTCATCACCGAATGCACCTTCCTCGAGGCCGATCACAAGGAGCGTGCCCGCATCGGCATGCACATGCACATCGACAGCCTCGCCGAGTGGCTGCGCGTGGTCGAGAGCCAGTACGTCGTCCTCGTGCATATCTCGCGCCGCACCGACATGGCCGCGGCACGTAAGCGCATCAGCCAAGTCGCCGGCGAGAAACTCGCACAGAAGGTTCTCTTCCTGATGGATTACAAGGGCAATCGCGAACGCTACGAAAAGCAACTCGCCGAGGCCGAGGCGAAAGAGGGCAAGAAACCCGTGCAATCCATCAAGATCG
>DDSA01000079.1 GCA_002343715.1 Phycisphaerales bacterium UBA2402
TTCATCGACAGCATGCGCACCATGGCGCCGATCATCGCCATGGCCTTCTTCGCGGCCCAGTTCGTCGAGTGCTTCAAGTTCTCCAGGCTCGACGCGATGCTGGCGAACGCGGGCGGCGCGGCCCTCTTCCACGCCGGGCTTCCCACGCCCGCGATGCTCGCGGGGATCGTGGTGCTGACGATGATCATCAACATCCTCATGTCGTCGATGAGCGCGAAGTGGACGGCCCTCTCGGTCATCCTGGTGCCGATGATGATGATGGCCGGCGTCAGCCCCGAGCTCACGCAGGTCGCCTACCGCGTCGGGGACTCGTGCACGAACATCGTGACCCCGCTCAACAGTTACATCGTGATCATCCTCGCGACGGTGCAGAAGTACCGCAAGAACGCCGGGATCGGGGATCTCATCGCCCTGATGCTCCCCTACTCGGTGATCTTTGCAATCGTCTGGATTCTCTTCCTCCTGGGGTGGGTGGCATTGGGCATCCCGCTCGGGCCGTCGGGCCCGCTGGAATACACCCCCCCGCTTCAATGAGAATCGGGGAAAGTCGTTCACGCCCGTCGTATACTTCCATTCGCTCGGAGAGATGCCAGAGCGGCTGAATGGGCCGGTCTCGAAAACCGGTATCGCCCTTGTGGCGATCGGGAGTTCGAATCTCCCTCTCTCCGCTTTCATTTTTTACGAAGCTTCCATGCCGCCAAGTGCCAACCTTCGGTGACGGCAGGCGTTCGTGGTGCATCCCGCATCGCCGCGCGGTGCGAGTCTCTCAGCCGCACGCGTGTGCTCGCAGATACGAAGCCCACTTTCCGGAGTCGGCCTGTTCATTTCCCGGCTCACCGCCGCCCGCGAGCCACTCCATCACTCGATTCAAGAGGTACGCCCCCGCGTGTTCCGCGTGATCCAGCGTGCTCACGGCGAGCACCCCCGACCCCACGGGGGCCGCGAAGAGCAGGTCCCACACCTTCGGCACGCCCGAATCGTGAGTCTGAAAGAACCGCACGAGCGGCGACACGGTATCGGCCAGGCCGAGTTCCCCCGTGGGCACCGCGCGCTGAAAGCGCTTCGTCAGATCGTGGTGCAAGAGATCGGCGACCCAATCACTGTCACCGTCCACCAGCGGGCCCCGCTCCACCACGAAAGGCACGCCCGACCACTGCATCAACGTCTTCGCGTCCAGCCCGCCCTCCGCTTGGGAGGCCAGCACGAGCGCGCGGCCGCCCCGCTCGATCCAATCAAGTATGTCGTTCGTCACCCGGCGGGTGACAACGGGGGTGTTCGTCGGTGTGGAAGCGTCGATGTGCACGACGGGCGCCGCGGGGAATAGCGAGACGGGATCGGGCCATCGCGCCGACCAGGACTTCACCGGCAGACCCCACCCGCTGGAGTAGCCCCGCTCTTCAAAGGGAATCTCACGCTCGGCTCGCGTGTACGGCGGGACATCGGCGATCTGACACGCCGCCGCGTGGTTCTTCGGGAACGCCCAGAACCGCCATTGGTTCGCCGCTCCACCCTCCAAATCGGCGCGAACGGTGCGCACGAGGGGTCGATCAGCCATGGTCGGCGGGAGTATCACGCGTGGCTCCGCCCACGACACGCTCCCAGCGGACGCGGCCACCGGGAGTCTGCATGTTCCTTCGGGCGTGATGACGCCGATCTCTCCCGCCAGGTCGTGCGGTGTGAAGTTGGACCATCCGATGCGCAGCGCCGCGCCGAGGTCACACCGCAGCCCGCGGGTTTCGCCCGGAGATGAGCAGAGCAACGCCGCGTCGGCGAGGAAGGGCACGAGTTCCTCCGGCGAGTATCGCCAGCGGTCGAGTTCATCGAGAAATCCGCAGCGGCACGCGGGCACATCGCGCAGATGGTTCATCACCCAGCCCGCGTTGTCGGGGTCCGTGCGCAGCACCTCGCTCTGGAACGCGCGGATGGTCAGCGCGTGCGCGTGGGCCTGGCGTCTGAACCTCTCGAGCGTCGCCGCGCCGTAGCGCCGGGCGATGCCGTCCTCGATCTCGCGGCATACACGCAGGCCGCGTGTCCGCCACCAGGCGGATTGATGCCCGCCCCGGATGGCCTCCGGCGACGGCCAGGCGTTGCTCAGGATCGTCTCGCCCATGATGAACGGCTTGCGGGGATCGGGGAGCGCATCGATGGCCGCCCGGACATCCTTGACATACTCCACCCACCGACCGCTGTTGTCGTAGGTGTGCTCGTCGTACAGGTCGGTCTGGCCGGGATCGGACCACGCGAAGAACGCCGTCTGCACCTGCCGCAGCGTTCGGGGCAGCATCTCGCGCGAACGCCCCCACCACCACGCCGCGAGGTCTTTGTCGAACGCCTCGTGCTCGCACGCCCCGCTCACGATCACCACGCTGGGGTGGGCCGCATCGCGCCGGAAAAAGGCCTCGTACAGGCGGCGGTATTCCGCGTTCCACTCCGGGCCCATGCGGCTCTTCCACACCGGGTGCTCCTGCCAGATGAGCATGCCGACCTCATCGGCGGCGCGGTAGAAGTGCTCGGGCAAGTAGACCATGCAGCAGCAGACGCAGTTGAAGCCGCGGGCCTTGAGTTCGCGGAAACGTTCGACACATTCCGTGTGCGTCGGAGCCGGGGCGATGTGCGCCGGCTCGTGACCCCAATCGAGCACGCCTCGGATCAGCAGGGGCGAGCCGTTCAGCAGGACGCGTCGGTTCTCCGGCCCGCCGGTGCGGACATCGCGGAAGCCGAAGGTTTGTTCGGCCAGGTCGAGCGTCATGAACCGTCCGCCCCAACTCGGGCGCGTGATGCGCACGAGCAGTGTGTACAGCGTCGGCGACCAGAGCGACCAGAGTTCGGGCGATGGAACGCGCAGGTGCCCCTCCCAGCCCGTCGCGCCCGGTTCTAGGGTGCCGCGGGTTCTGGCCGAGTCCCAGGCGGATCGGTCCATGGGCGGCCGCGCGGCGGCGGGCCGCACGGAGAGTTCGATATCCGCCGGCCCATACCCCGTCCGCAGGTCGAGGCGCACCCGAACCCGCCCATCCGCCGGGTCCGCATCGACCCAGATACCGCCGGGCGGTATGGACCAATCGCCGGTGCACCGCAGCGACACCCCGCCCCAGATGCCCGCGTGCTGCAGGCTGAGCACATCGTGGAAGCCCTTGGTGATATGACCGTTCTCGGTGAGGACGCCGGGCGCGGGACGAGGGGCGTGGTGCTGGTCGATTCGAACCATCAGTTCGGCGCGCCCCTCGTGATCGCGCAGGGCATCGGTCGCGTCGAGATCGAAGGGGACAAAGTCGCCGGTATGCTCGCCGATACGGACACCCCGCACCCACGCCTCGCACTCCGTCGCCACGCTCTCGAATCGGATGAAGGCCCTCCCGCCCGCCTCGAAGACGCGGGGGTTGATCCGCGGCAGCGTGCGCCGGTACCAGGCAACCCCTCGGGCATCCGGCCCGAGCGTGTGTTGCCACGGCCCGACCGGGTCCATCAGGATCCACCCCTCATCGGGCGCATGCTCCCACCAACGCTCCGCGATCCCCTTGTTCTCGGGGTCAAGGCGGACGTGCCAGGGACCGCGGAGGGAGCGTGGCGGGGCCATGGGCACTGCCTTCGGCTAGTTGTTCTCCGCTCGGATGGCCTTGACAGCCTCCGCGGCCGCCGCCGCCACCGCATCGAGGGCTTCGCGGCAATCCGTCAACGAACCCGGGCCTTCCGGCAGGCCCCGGTTCAGCGCGGTCGCGGAGGCGTCAAGGCGGACCACGGCCCGATCCGCCGCGGCGAGAAAGACACCAGAGGCGGGAAGATCCGCACCTGTCTTTGTGATCGCATCGCGTACAGAATCGGCCCGCCTGGCCAGTTCCCACCCCCACGACTGAACGATTCCACCCGCCTCGGACATCGTGAGACGCGGCGGCCTAGCGGCGAGGTCGTCGGCGGTATGTTGAATGTCCGCGGCGGCTTCGGCGGCGATGTCACCCGCCTGCCTGATCCTCAGAGCGATGCGCTCCAGCCCATCCGGCGGAAGATCGGCGCGGGCCTTGTGGTAGATCGAGCAGGAAACAAGGCCGCTGCCGAACCCCGTCCCCACTCCGCCCGCCACCACTAGCCACAACACCCATCGGATCATCGGTCGGCTCCTGCAAGCACGGATACACTCATCGTCACTCGACACAGTAGCAGTCGTCGCCGCGAATTCCTGAACACGCCCGCCATGAATCACCGTGCCGGTATCCGATTCCCGCGACCGTCCCGATCGGCCGTGGTCGCGGCGGCGGCGGTGCTCGCGTTGTTCCCCGCCATCGAAGCGAGCAAAGCGCACGAAACGGATCAGTACACCCTGCCGCTCGACCGGCGCTTCGCCGACCTGGGCAACTACCTGGACGCGGTGCATACCCGTGCCATCGAGGACTCGGTGCAGTCCATCAACGCGCAGATCCGAACCGCGTTGAGAGACCGCAACGAATCACGCCGGGCCGAGCGGCTGGCGGCGTTGCACGAGCCACGGAGGCTGGTCAAGGCCGTGTACGGGAAGTTCAATGATGCCTTCACCGAGATCCTCGACATCGAGGACGCGGTGCGCGGCGACTGGGCGAGAACGTCCTTCCCCGACCAGGTTACTGCGAACCTGACGGTCGATTGGATCTACACCTACACCCACCTGCCGATTGATCCGCGCCGTCTGATCCTGGTCTGGCAGTCTTCGACGATCAAGGCGCACGGCGTGTACTTCGGCACCGACAAACTGAGCCACTTCCACCATATGGGAATGTTCTACTACGACACCTACCGCGCCTTTCTCCGCGAAGGGAAAACGAACAAGGATGCCCTGGCCGCGACCATCGCTCAATATTCGGACGCCGGGATCATCGGAGAGAACGCGCTCCTCGGTTTCATTCCAACGGGCGTCTATTCCAACGCGGACCTGGTGGCGAACCTGTGCGGGTTCAAGTTCTACCAGAACATCACCGAGCCGGTCACCCTGAAGGGGCGGGTGTGCCCGCCGCTGGTGGTGCGGGTCGGTCCGTACTGGCGTCTGAACCGCCATGTCCGGCCCGAATCGGGGTGGTTCGGCGAGTTCATCAGCGATCACTGGAACGAAGCCCTCAACCCGAACCGGTTCGCGGACCCCTACATCGCCCGAAACGTGGCCTCGGAGATGCGCAAGCGTTCAGCGAACATCGTGACGTTCTACACCACCATCGACAACCGCCCCGGCGATGCCGTGTATTACGACTTCCTGGCCGAGAAACTCAAGACCTACTACGGCGAGCCGTACGGCCACAGGGGCGTGCACGATGAGCTACTCACCATCGGCAACACCTGCATCCCCGAACTCGAACACCGAACGGCCGAGCGTGACCGAGCCGCGACCCGATCGGGCGTGCTTCCGTAAAGCGGTCCCCGCCGTTCCCGGCGGTGACCGCGGATCAGTCAGGCTTTCTCGCCTTCGTCCTTAGGCTTAGTGGCGGTCGTTCGGATCAGCGACTCGGCGTTCGCCGGGTCCACATCCACACCCGTGAACTTCTTGATGAGGGCCGCGATGGCCACGCCGAAAGCAGCACCGCCCGCGTTGGCGGCGTCCTTCAGCCCTGGTGGAAGAGTCTGGTTCAGACCATCGGCGAAGTGGCCGAGGCTCTGACCCTGGGTGATCGCGGCGAGCATCCGCTGGGCCGTCATGGGATCGCCGTAGATGGTCATCTGGGCGCTGGCGAGGGCCTTGCCCGCCGCTTCGGCGGCGGCGATGCGGGCCTGCTTCTCCGCCTCGATCTTGGCCAGTTCGACCTGCAGGTCCAGCGCGATGCGCTCGAACTTGGCCTTGCCTTCCAGTTCGCGGATGTTCACCGTGACCTGGGCATCGGAGACTTTCACCTGCTCCTGCGCAACATTGACCGGGACCATGGCGATGGCCCGGTCGCCCTCGGCCTTGAGCCCCGCGGCTTTCTTGTCGGCCTCGGCGAGCGCAACCCGCGCCTCGGCCTGCTTGGTCGCCGCGACCTGCTGACCTTCGGCCTCCTTCACCTGCCGGTACGCGACCACGTCGGCCTGCATGTGCTGCTCGATGCGCACCTGCTCGACGACGGCCTGCTTGCCGATGATGGCCTTTTCCTTTTCGCGCTCGGCGGTGGCCTTGACCTCGACGGTGACGACGGCCTGCTCCGCCGCCTTTCGCTCCTGCTCGGCGGCGAGTTGCTCGGCCTCCTTGGCGGCCTGGCGGCGTTCGGCCTCGGCGATGGCGATGAGTTTTTCACGCAAGGTGAGTTCCGTCGCGCGTTCCTTCTCGATCCGGGCGACCTGGGCCGCCTTCTCGCGCTCCTGGTTCGCCACCTCGACCATCTTGTCCTGCTCGACCTGGCGGAGTTTGACCACCTGCTCGCTCTCGACCCGAGCCACGCCCGCGAGCTTGTTCTGCTCGGCCTCGTACGAGGCGGCCTTCTGGTCCGCCAACGCCTTGGCGATCGCCTTTTCCGCCTCGGCCTCGGCGCGGGCCTTGGCCTCGATCACCTGCTGGGCCGCGATCTGCTGGGTGGTTGTCACGTTCTGCTGCGTGACCTTCAGTTCGGCCGCCTGCGTGACCTCGTTGCGCAGGACGCGCTGGGCCTGCACCTGACGGGTGATCGTCGCGGCCCCCTGCGCATCAAAGACGTTCTGATCCGGCTTCATCGCCGTCAGCGGGGCCTGGTCGAGTTTGCTGATCGTCACGCTCTCGAGCGTCAGGCCGTTGGCCCGCAGGTCCTCGGTCACGCTGTCCTGAACGGCCTTGGCGAACTCGGCCCGCTTGGCGTTGAGGTCCTCCAGCGTCTGGGTCGCGGCAACGTTGCGCAGCACGCTGACCAGTTTTTCCATCACCAGGTCCTTGACCGCGGACGGATCCGCGGAGAGCGCCCCCAGGCTCGTGGCCGCCTGCATGATGCTCTCGGGCTCCTTCTGCACGCGGCAGAAGAAGTTGGCCGTCACGTCGGCCCGGAGATAGTCACCCGTGATCAGCGCATCGGGCCCGTTGCGCTCCACCTCGATCTTGAACGTCTTGACCGACACGGGGATTACCTCGTGCACCACGGGGATCACGATCGCGCCGCCGTCGATCACGCACTTACGACCGCCCACGCCGGTGCGGACGAAGGCCTCGTCCGCCGCGGTCTTGCGGTACAGCCGCGTGATGATGACCAGCACCGCGAAGACCAGCGACACCGCCAGCCCGAAGCCCGAGATCACCGCCTTGCTCGACGGTGGGATCAGGTCGCCCTTCACCAGGAAGGGCGCGACGATCAGGACCATGCCGGCCATTACGCCCATCACGAGAAAGAACGTCAGCGATCCTTGACTCCGACCCGATTGTGTATTGCGCATACGTGCTCCAATCCTCTCTCAGAACCCGGGGCGGACAATAGCCCGAGGTCGCCACGCACGACCTGCTCCCGGCCACCCGACCGCTTCACAAAACTCTGTTACGTCGCCGCGCCCAGCCCGGTGGGATTGTCGGCCTCGGGGGCCGTCAACGCTTCCACTCGGAAGCAATCCGCCTCGGCGTGATACTCCGTCAGGAGCACCCGGCACCCTCGCGGAATCGCCGACTGCGCCGGCCCGGTCTTCGCCTTGAGATCGCGCAACGTTCCCAACCGATCCGTCAGCCGGATCAGCCCCCCCTGACCGTCCACTTCGTGGATCACCTCCGCCGTCTGGCGCACCAGTTCCGAGGCGGGAACGGTATAGGTTTCCACGCTCGGCAGGAAGCGAGAAAGACCGAAGGAAACCCACCGCGTCCCGATGACCGCCGCGGCGGCCGCGATGGCGATGGGGAACCAGAGGTGCTTCGACGGCCAGGCCTGGTTCACGATCAGGCCGCTGACGCCCCAGACCATGGACAGGGAGATCAGCGTGACGGCGAAGGGGACGCGCCCCACGCCCAGAAAGGCGAGCACATTGCCGACCGTCCCCACGCTCGCGGCCTGCACCGCCGCATCGGCGTGCGGGATCTCAGCGTGGACGCCGTGGTCCCCCATCGGCATACCCAGCGCCATGAGAAATATCAGAAGAAACGCCGCACCCAACGGCAGGACGAAGATCAGGTTCTGAACTTCGAAGAGTTCCACCCAGCACCCCTTTCGCTGCGGGAACCTCGCGTTGTTGGGCGGTGGTCACTCGCCAGCCCGCGGTTCGGGAGATTCCCGTCATCGTATTGAGTACGAGCATCGTCTCCGAATCTCGCACCCGTCTTCCGTTGCGGGATGCATAGGCACCCCCTCACGATCATACTACTGGGATTCTGCACGGAAATGTTTCGGGCCCGTCACCCCGGGCTGAACGGGACGGGGAAGCCCCGCGACACGCTTCTGATACGGCGGGTGAGCAACACGGAACCTCAGCCTTTGTCCGGGCTTATCGAACGCGGCGGAGGTTCACCGGCATGGTTCAGCCGTTGTGTCGGAACGTGATCCGGGCCTTGCTCAGGTCGTAGGGGCTGATCTCAACCGTCACCCGGTCGCCGGGCAGGATCCGGATGTAGTTCATCCGCATCTTTCCGGAGACGTACGCAAGAACTTCGGACTTTTGCTCGTTGGGCAGCCGAACCTTGAACATGGCGTTGGGGAGGGCTTCGGTGACGACCGCCTCGAACGTGAACTTATCGTCCTGTTTGGGCATGCGCTGGTTGAGTCCGGAAAGGTGAGAAACCGACGAAAGAGAACCGAAGGGTAGCACCCCAGTTGAATGGTCAGAAACCCGCGGCGGGACCGGGGCGAATAATCACCCATGATCGCCGACTCCACATCCACCGAAGCGAAGGACGGCTGTTGCCGTCCGTGCCCCTACCCGAAACTCGGCCCGCTGGTTGACTACCTGAGCACGCTGAACTCGCGGGCCGATCTTCGTGTCCTTTCGGGGCTGCTGCGGGATGTGGAGGTCTCGCGGGCCGACATCGCCCCCTGCTGCATCTTCGGTCAGAAGGGATACAAGCGCAACACCATCAGCGCCTCGCCGTGGTACGAACTGCTGGCCCTGTGCTGGCGCAGCGGTGACTTCACCCCGATCCACGACCATCAGGGCGTCAGTTGCGCGTTCAAAGTCATCGAAGGGACCGGGACCGAGATCCGCTTCGCCACCACGCCCAGCGGTCTGATCTGCCCCACCGCCACCACCCCGATGAACCCGGGCTACATCTGCGCCGCCGACGATGCCGACATTCATCAGGTGGCGAACATGCAGCCCCCGGGAACCGACCTCATCACGCTGCACATCTACTCGCCGCCCATCAAGAGCATGAACGTCTACCACTTCGCGGCCAGGGTCTCCGAAGAGTGCGCGGCCAAGTACGCGGGCGCGGAAGCGGCGGGCACCGAGTTCCCCTGCTGATCGCGGTGTGCGTCCCGCTCAATGCGGCAGGATGCGGATGTTCCGCCATCGCACCCTCATCGGCTCTTGCTTCGCCCCCACTCCGTGGACCTGCAGCGCGACAAAGCCGCAGGCCGTGGCGCTGTCGCGGATGTCGGCGCACAGCACGCCGTTCACCCACGTGCGGATGTGATCCCCCCGGCAGTCGATGCGGAGCGAGTTCCACTGTCCGGGCCGGAAGGCCGTGCGGGCCTCGGGGGTGTTCTCGATCGGCGCAAACCAGCCTCGGCGGGCCTCGTCATAGATGCCTCCGGTCCACGCGCGTGGGCTGGGGTCGATCTCGGCCTGGTACCCGAAGACTCGTTCACTCCCCTTCTCTTGCCTGGCCTGCGAGCGGAACTGCACGCCGGAGTTGAGGCTGTCGTCCACCTTGAACTCGATCTCGAGCGTGAAGTCGCAGAACTCTCGCCCCGTGCAGAGAAAGGTGTTGGGCGTGTTGGGCCGGGTTTCTCCCACGATCTCGCCGTCTTCAATGCGAAACTCGGCGACACCACCCCGCTTCACCCACCCGTCAAGTGTGTTTCCATCGAAGAGCCTGATCCATTCGGCGGACCCGGCCACCGGGGTGGTGTTACGTTGTGGCGGCGGAGTGGTGCAGCCGGCGTTGGCGATCAGCCCGATCAGGGCGGAGAGGAATGCCGCGGGAACTCGAATCACCGGTTCGCTCCTTGGTTCGGTAACGCCACACCGTCCAACTCCGCCGCGGTCCAGGGCGATTTTCTTCCTCGGGTCTCGGCCCGGACGCGCGTCACCACATCCACCGGCACGGGGTCGCCGGAGTTGTCCCATTCCCGGCGTATGTACGTCAACACCGCGGCGACATCGGCATCGGTCGCGAGGTCGGCGGGGGGCATCGAGCCCCTGTAGGTGATGTCCCCGAAGGCATACTCCCCCTCCATGCCGTGCAAGAGGACCTTGATGAGCGCTTCCGGGCGGCCGTTCACGCGTTTGGACCCAGCGAGGGCCGCCGCCAAGCCCGGCGAACCTCTCCCGTTTTCCTGGTGACAGGAAGCGCACTTGGCGTACACCTCGCGCCCGTGCTCGAACTGAGTCTGTTCGTGCGCCAGCAGGGGTCGCACGCGCGAAGGCCGCCTCGCCGGAGGACGGCCCGGCCACTCGAGATACTCGGCGCAGGCGGCCATCCGCTCGGCAAGCGGCCCGCCCGCGTGAGCCGCGGACAGCCACGCCGCCGGAACCGCCGCGATGGCCAGGGGCCGCGGTGTGTCGCCTTCGAGGCGTCCCAGTTCAGCCACCAGCCCGACCAGGGCGCTCGCCCGCGGATCGCCCGACTGGGCCAGTGCGCCAGCGACTTCGATCAACCCGTGACGCTTGGCTCGATCGCCCCGAAGAATGTTCTGGCAGAGTTCACGAAGGCACGCTCTGTCGCCAGCGGATCGGGGCCATGCGCCGGTCTGGAGCATCGCCGCGAGCAGTTGAAGTTCCTCACCTCGGATCGAGCAGAGCGCCGCGGAACGGATGAACTTGTCGCCCGCTCCGGATGTCAACACCGTGACAGCCCCGACGATCGGATCGGGGGCGAGCCGACCGACCGCCGCGGCGGCCGAGATCCGCACGCTCCGGTCAGGATCGGTGATGAGACGATCGAACGCACGGCGGGACTGGGACGACCGGGAGAGTTGATCGGATTGGGCGGCGATCTCGAGCGCCGCGGCCCGCACCCCGGCCGATTCATCCGCGGCCGCCCGCTCGATGTCATCGGGTGTCAGCAGGCCCAGCCCTTCGAGCGTCCACAGAGCGTGCA
>DDSA01000036.1:0-24694 GCA_002343715.1 Phycisphaerales bacterium UBA2402
GCGGCCGACAGGCTCTTGTAGTGTCGACCCCACCTCGCCGCCCACAGGAGCGACCGCGGCGCTGGACGCCCTGACTTCAACCCCGAATGCCGCCCCGGCCCCCGCCGAAACTGTCGGCTCGGCCATCAGCGTCCAGCTCAACCTCGACTTCACCAACGCGTACTTCTACCGCGGCATACGCCAGCAGGACAAGGGCCTGATCGTCCAGCCCGCCGCTCGAATCACGACACGCCTCGTGGACGATGCCGAGCTCACGCTCGACGGATTCATCGGGACCTGGAACAGCTTCGGCCCCAACGGCGGAACAGCGACCGGCGGGCTCATCGAGGACTGGTACGAGTCCGACCTGTACGCGGGCTTCACGCTCACGTACGGCAAGTTCTCGCTCACGACCTCGTACACATTCCTCACGAGCCCCAGCAACGCATTCCAGGAGGTTCAGGAGCTCGGCTTCACGCTCGCGCTCGACGACTCGGAGTGGATGAAGGAGTTGGCGCTCAAGCCCTACGCGACGCTCGTCCTCGAAACCGGCTCCAACGGTTCGGACGTGCCCGACCTCGACAACGGTGCGTACCTCGAACTCGGCATCGCACCGGGCTTCTCGTTCGATGTGAACAAGACGCCAATCACGCTCACCTTCCCGACTTCCGTCGGCTTCAGTCTGTCGGACTACTACCAGGACGCCAGCGGCGGCGACGACAACTTCGGCTTCGCGCAGGTCGGCGCGAAGGCGTCGATACCGCTTGGCGCGCCCAGCCGCTTCGGAGCGTGGACCCTGAACGCGGGCGTCTCGGTGCTTTTCCTGGGCGACCACACCAAGGCCTTTAACGGCGGAGGCGGCACGGAGGTGATCGGGACAATCGGGCTGCAGTGGAACTTTTGAACTCACGCTGGTCAAGGAGCGGCTTGACCACTGTGTGCCAGTTTTGTGCCAGTTTGGGTCCGGAATCAGCCCAGAAGCCAGTCCAGAGGCAGTGCCGATCCAGGCTCGCAAGCGTTTGATCCATCACGGTTTACGCCTTGTTTTCCTTGCTCTCCCGACACCCGGGTATCTCGACTCTTAATCAGCGGGTCGAAGGTTCGAGTCCTTCGGGGGGCACTTGCAGAATCCTGCTGACGCGTAGAGACTTCTGCAATACCCGTCCGCCGCCTTTCGGCCGAACTCCAGGATTCAGAGAGTTTCTCCCGACGAGTTCTGCCAATGGGAACGATCCGCAACACAAAACAGGCTCTCCAAATTCCGGCGGCAGAACTGCAAGCCTTGTGCTCGAGCGTTCGCCAAACTTGGCGGGAATCGCGTCCCTCTGGTACGGTGGGTGGGTTCGAGACTCACGAAAGGCACGGTCGCGGATAGGATGGTCAATGGCCGGAGACATAAAGATGATCCGGTCGCTGTCACGATCACGGAGATTGCGGCGGCCTTTGCGTAGAACGCCGGGTGGTAATACCGCCGCGAGGATGGGTCGGTGATACGCGGCTTGTTCGATAGCCACGAACGCGTTCTTTCGCCGCTTATGTCGCGGCAATATTCTTCATAACTGTGGAGGCAGACGGATGCTAAAACGACTGATTGAGTGACCCAATCTCGGCGCTCGATCAACGCCGAGAATCCCAGACCTGGATTGTGCCGTCCGCGAGGCGACCGGCCAGGGTCGAGCCGTCCGGCGAGAACCTGACTGCGACAACGTGCTTTGTCTGAAGCGTCAGCACCGGTTGCCAGCGCTGCGTATCCCAGATCAGAACGCGGCGATCGTCGGAAGCCGTGGCGGCGCGGGTGCCGTCGGGTGTGAAGGTGATGGCCCTCACAGCGGCGCCGTGGGCGCTCAGGGTGGCATGCGGCGAACGGGACCGAAGATCCCACACATTGAGCCTTCCATCGGTGAGGCCGCATACAAGACGCGACGCGTCCGGGCTGAACGCGAGCGACTCCACAGCGCCGGCATCAAAGAGCTCCGCCACCGAGTTGCCTTGGGAATCCCAGATCTGTACGCCGTCCGGCGCAGCCGAAGCGATGCGCATGCCGTCGAGTGAAATGGCGAGGGGCGCGGCGGGGCTTGCGAACAAGGTGGTCCACAGCGGGCGCGACAAGGTGGTATCCAGCAGGACCAGCCGCGCAAGAGTGCGTGCGGCGATGCGGGCCCCGCCGTCAGAAGCCGCAATCGACAAGATGAGTTCTTCACTCCCAACGTCGATGCTACCGGATGGCGAGCCGTCGTCGGCGCTCAAGAAATGGAAGCGGCCGTTGGCGTGGGCTGTGATCAGGGAACCGCAAGGCGCAAACGCGATGAAGTCGGGCGCTCCGCCGCTCAGTGAGAATGCCGCACCGGCCGAATCCCAGGGCGCCTCCCACCGGCACGCTGTGCCGTCTTCACCGACCGAGATGAGCCGCGAATCTCCCGTGAACGCGAAATCCACGGCGCCGGCATCGGGCGAGCGAACGAACGTGACGGCGTCGATCGGGTGCATCTGGTACCGCCGCGCCGAAGACCCTGCCACGGCCAGGAGCCAGGCGGCATCCGGGCTGAACTCGAGCTGCGTCACCTGTGCGGCCGGCGCTGCGAACGATCGAATCAGTGAACGAGATCTGCGCGAGAACACGCGGACCAAATCCCCGGAAGCGACGGCGACTAGTTGCGAGGTGTGGGGCCGGAAGCTCCGCGGATCGACGGCAACAGCACTTGCTTGCCTATCCGGGCCGTACACCGGGGCCTTGTTGCCGAGATCGAACCCGCCGAACTTGGCGCCGTTGGCGCTCGTGCCGATCAGCGCCATGTTTCCTTCGGCGGCGGCGAGGCATAATACCGAGTACGGAATATGGATCTCCCGATCCACGAGCTGCCCTGTCCAGAAGTTGATCTTTTGGACGAAAGCATGGAGAGTTACATTCGGTCTGCGAAACGCGCAGATGAAGTGAGATTCATCGGGACAGAACGCGAGCGCCTGCACACGAATACCGTTCGCCCAGACGCGCAGAACACCCGTCCGGGGATTCCAGAGGGAGCAACTGGATCCGCCGAGCACTACCTTTTCTCCGTCCGAAGAAATCGCGATCCGCGTCACGCTCGCCGCGTCGACCGACCCGAGCGCTAACGCGATCTCGGCTCCGCTCAGGCATGCAATTTCAGCGCCGTCCGCGCAGTCCCACAGCGCCACCGAGTTCGCTCCCGGGCCGACAGCGCCGACCAGCAACCGGCCATCGGCGCTGAAGGCCGCGGGACCCGTGATCTCGAGCGACAGCCGGACTTGATGAAGGAGGCGTGCGCTGGCACCGTTCCAGGTCTGGATCAATCCCGATGCGCTGGCGGTGACGATACTTCCGTCGCTGCGGAACGCAGATGCGGCGATCGGTGATCCGACCTCGATCACCGGGCCGTACGTCGCGAGTCTGGCCGCGAGGTATGAGTGTTCCCAGCCGCGCAGGTCCTCGCCCGCAGCGTCAAGAAACTTGGCGGCAACATCGGGGTTGATGTTGTCGATCGCATCGGACGCGGCGCCGACGGCTCCCACGTACCTGCTCCAGGCTTCGCTCGAGGCGGCGAGTTTGTATCGAGTTTCCTCCTTCTTCGCGCCGCGTGCGGCCGCAACATGAACCGTGGTGACGGCCGCGGCGGTAATCGCGGTGGCGGCGGCGATCGCGATACCGGCCCAGAGCGACTTGCGGCGCTTCATGCGCATTCGCAGCCGGTACGCCGCGGACGAGCGGTGGGCGACAATCGGCAGATCGCACAGGTGCCGGCGGATGTCAGCCGCGAAATCCGCGGCGGCAGCGTATCGCCTGTCGCGGTCCTTCTCGAGCGCCTTGCCGACGATGATCTCGACGTCTCCCCGCAGCCGCCGGTCGATCGAGCCCAGGCGCAGGGGCTCTTCATTGCGGATGATCCAAGCGGCCTCGTGGAGCATTTTGCAGGCAACGTCGTAGGGCAGACGGCCCACAAGAAGCTCGAACGCGATGACGCCCATGGAATAGATGTCGCTGCGTGCATCGAGCACCTCGCCGACAGCCTGCTCCGGGCTCATGTAGGGAATTGTCCCGATGACGCGGCCCGAATCGGTCTGCGTGAGGGTCCGGGCATCATCGTCGCGAGCGATGCCGAAATCGAGTATCTTCGGCTGCCCGCCACTTCTGGCCTGGATGGAATCGCACTCGCCGGTACCGGCCCCGCAGAGGTTGGAAGTCTCGACAAGAATATTGCCGGGTTTCAGATCGCGGTGCACCAAGCCGCTGCGATGGGCGTACTCCAGGGCATCGCATATTTCCGCGATCAGCTCCAACCGCTGACGCCGGTCGAGCCGTTCGGACTCCGCGAACTTCAGCAGCGGCAGCCCCTCAACCAGTTCCATGACGAAGTACGGCGGCGCCTCCGAGTCCGTAGAGGTGTGGGCATCGTAGATCCGAGCGATTCCCCGGTGGCAGAGCCGACCGAGCATCTGGGCTTCGCGGTGGAACCTGCGGATGGCTTGCGGAGTCGCGACGCACTCACGAATAACCTTCAACGCCACGCGGCGGCGGGGGTTGTCCTGCTCGGCTTCGTAGACGGTTCCCATACCGCCCTGGCCGATCTGTCGAATGACGGTATAGCGTCCGATCTGACCGACTAACACCGGTGCGGGTCCGATGTCCCCTTCATCCTTGGCGCTTTGAGATTTTGCCAGAAGGCCGGCGAGCATGTCGGCACCGCCACTTACTTCCAAACCGCCGGGATCGTCGAATCTCAAGAGCAACTGCAGTTCATCTCTGAGGTCCGGTTCGGATCGCCCCACTTCGTCCACGAACTTCGCCCTGCGATTCACGGGGAGGGCGCGTGCCTCTAGGAACAACTGCTCAAGGCGATTGTACAGTTCCGGCGTCAAAAGACACCGCTCCCGGAAAGGCGGACCCGAAGCCATGCGCGTGCCATGGCCCAGTCGTTGTCAACGGTGCGTGGCGCTACGCCCAGCACCTCGGCCACTTCGGGCACACTCATCCCCGCGAAGAAACGGTATTCAACCACGCGAGCGTGCCGCTCGTTCAGGGCCGCCAACTCCGTCAGAAGATTGTCTAGAGAGACGATGTTTATAGTTTCTCCGGGAGTCGCCGCGAGCGTATTGGTCAGGGGCAGCGTCTTTGCGTCACCGCCTCGCTTGGACGCCCGGCGTCGGCGAGCGTGATCGGTGAGGATGTTGCGCATCGCTCCGCTGCACGCCGCGAAGAAGTGCGCCCGGTCGTTCCATTTGAGCTTTTCATTGCCAACGAGGCGGAGGTACGCCTCATGCACTAGTGCCGTCGGCTCGAGGGTGTGAGAGCGTCGCTGCCTGCTCAGGTGGAAGGCCGCCAACGCGCGCAACTGGGTGTACACCAGTTCCACGAGACGCCCCCGCGCAGCGGGATCGCCTTCGCGGAGTTGCGCGAGCATTTGAGTGATCTGACCCATTGAGCGACCATAATTAAGACTGGGCATCATACGTCCGGAAGTTGTTCGCCCAGCGCGACGTGCCTGCGACGTTATCGTCCGATAAAACTAACTGCGATAGGCTTCGAGTTTCTCTGCGCGTCGCGATGCTCGTTTGCGGTTATGACGTTGCCAGCATCAAGCCCCGATTGGGCGTCACCTATCTCTCAGGGGCACCTGTCGGCGATGTGAATGAGCAAAGGAGCCAACATGCTGCACGAGCGTCTCGTTTTGAAACAGCCCGTCGGCCGCGCAATGCTCGCGTGGGTAGCGTGCGCCATAGGTTTCTTTGGGGTCCTGCCGGCATGGGCGCAGCCCAACTGTCCGCCGGATACCCCCGGTAACCTCACCGCAACAAACGGAACCATCTGCGCTGGGGTCGACCTGGACTGGCAAACCGAAGCGGGTGCTACGCGCTACAACGTGTATCGGAACAACACCAACAACTGGAACTCGGCGATCCTCATCGGCACGCCGCTCAACTCAAACTACCGCGACATCACGGCCCTGCCTGGTGTAACCTATCACTACTGGGTCGTGGCCGTCAACGACCTTTGCCTTCCGGGCAATCGCCTAAGCGGGCACAATAACCGCACAACGGGCTACCGGGGTGGGCCGCCCAATGGCCCCTCCGGTCTGACCGCTTCCAACGGGACCACGTGCACACACGTCGCGGTGAGTTGGAACTCGAATCCCAATACCGCGCTCTTTCTTGTGTATCGCGGAGGTGCCAACAGCGCATTCGGCGCGGCCAACCTGATCGGTACGTCAGTGAACACGGTACTCAACGATCTCACCGCGCTCCCCGGCCAGACGTACAGGTATTGGGTCGTCGCGCAAAACATCTGTGGCAGCAGCGATCCCTCCGGACCAAACTCTGGTTGGCGCGGAGAAGGCCCGGCCACGCCCTCCAATGTGCAGGCGACCGATGGCACCGAGTGCCTGGGTGTCTCCATCACCTGGAACGCCGTCTCGGGCGCCGACCTGTACACGGTCCTGCGTGATCCCGGGGGGAACCTCGGCTCCGCGATCCCGATCGGAACCACGCCGGCCGAGCAGTGGGCCGATCTGACCGCCCTTCCCGGCATCACCTACACGTACTGGGTCTCCGCCGCCAACATCTGCGGCCCCAGCGGGACCAGCAACCCCAACACGGGTCGTCGTGGCGTGTATTCCGATCCGCCCAGCGGTGTAGTGGCGACGGATGGTGAGATCTGCGGCGGAATCACCGTCACCTGGAACGCTGTCGCGGGCGCGCAAAACTACAACATCTGGAGGAGCACTTCGGATAACTACCAAGGCGCAACGCAGATTGCGATCTCGAATTTGAGCCCGTACACGGACTTCACAGCTACCCCTTGGACGACGTACTACTACTGGGTCAGGTCCTTCAGCGCTTGTGGTCCCAGTGAGTACTCGGGTTCAGACTCCGGCTTCGCCATGACCTACCCGAACGCCCCACAAGCCGTTGACGCGACGGATGGCGCGACGTGCAACAGCGTCTCCTTGTCTTGGGCACCGGTAGCCGGCACCGACTACTACTCCGTTCTGCGCAGCCAGACAGACGAGATCGGTACCGCGATCCAGATCGGGACCGACACATCCCCGCCGTTCCCCGACGAGACTGTCTCGCCCGGCGTCGTCTACTACTACTGGGTCATTGCGGTCAACACGTGCGGTGAGGGTACGGCGGGTGCCTCCGACGGTGGCTTTGCTGGTACGACCATCATGTTTACAGAGCAGCCGACAGATACCAGCGTGACGGTGGGCCACGATGCGGAGTTTTCGGTGACGGCTCCCGGAGCCACAGCATTCCGTTGGTACAAGGATGAGCAGCCGCTTGAAGACGGCGGCAATATCTTCGGCGCTGATACGGACGCATTGACGATCTCGCCGGCCATGTTCGACGATGCGGGGACCTATTACTGCACGGCGTCCGGCGCATGCGGTGACGCGAGTTCCGACCCCGCCACCCTGACGGTCGATCCACCCCCGTGCTATGCGGACTTCAACCAGGACGGGGGCATCGACGGTGCAGATGTCGAGGCTTTCTTCTACGCGTGGGAGATGGGGGACTCCTCCTCCGATGTCAACCAGGACGGGGGCATGGACGGCGCGGATGTCGAGACCTTCTTCCTCGCGTGGGAAGCGGGCGATTGCTGATGCCCCGCCCAACCCAGGCATGCGGTACCTATGGCCAACTCCTTCCGAATCTGAACACCGAGACGGTTCATCGGCTGCCCGATATGACCGGGCGTCCAGCCGACCTCCCGCAGCCCGCCCGTACCGAGGTCAGAGGCCTGTCACAAGAGGTGTGAACAGATCTCAGCGATGGTGTGTTTGCATTTCAAAGCACTGTTCCATGCCGCCTTGTCGCTCTCATCGTCACGCCGCCCAAGTGAGAAGTCGTGTTCTCGATCCCGGTTCCGAGGGTACTCAATATGAGCGAGTTTCCCTTTGCACACTCCACAAGCCCGTAACACCTCGATGGAGCGGCCTTGGTCAACATGCAATCACAATCCATCTCCGAGCCAACGGAGTGTGGGCGCACGTTGGCGAGTATGTGTTACGGGATGTATTGCCAGAGGTACAAAAGTGCCGGTTCAAACTCAGGACGATTCTCCATCCGCGACGCTGTGGATACTCTGGTCGGTGTCTTCAAGCATCAACGGATCGCCGCTCGATCAATCGAAATCTGGAGGGGCGTTGCGTCGCCCGCGGACCTTTCTTCGGTTGTTGGCCATCATTGCCGGGGTATACATCGCCTGGTGCGGGCTGCTTTTCACGGTGCAGGACAGTCTTGTGTACCTTCCCGGTCTGGCGGGCAAGCCTTTGCCCGACCGCCTGATTCCCGCAGGGGTGCAGCGAGTATGGGTGGAGCCCGAGGGGGCAGTTCGCGTGGAGGGGTGGTTGTGGGTGCCCCCGGGCGGGCCGGCTCCCCTCGTGGTGCTGATGCACGGCAACGCCGAACTGATCGACCACTGCACCGACAATGCCGAGGCCTGGTTGCGGCGCGGCTACGCGGTTCTGCTGCCCGAGTATCGCGGGTATGGGCGTAGTGGGGGTAACCCGGGCCAGGACGCGATTCTCGCTGATGTCCTCGCCATGCTTGCCCTCGCTCGCGAACATCCCGGGGTCGCGTCAGGACCGATTGTGCTGCACGGCCGAAGTCTGGGCACGGGCATCGCGGCTCAGGTCGCGGCGAGACTGCAAGAATCGCCGCGAGCGATGGTACTTGAATCGCCGTTTACCAGCATCGCTTCCTTCGCGTGGAAGTATGGCGTGCCGCCCGCGCTGGTCCGTAACCCGTATCGAACCGATCAGGTATTACCCACGCTTACCTGCCCGATCCTGATCCTGCACAGCCGGCACGATGAAGTGGTACCGTTTGCTCACGGCGAGCGGCTGGCGAGCCTGAACCCCGGGGCGCGTCTCGTGGAACTCTCCGGCTCTCACAACGCGGGTCTGTCGTTGCAGCCAGGGTACTGGCGGGCGATTGATGAGTTCCTCTCCGGGCCGTGATCGACTCGATGCGCCCGAACCCACCGAACCCGCGCGTGCCCGACCGGCTTTCGGTCTGAATACCCTCGCCCACACATGAAGCGAATCCTCTTTGTCGGGTTTGGCCCGCTGGGCCGGCGGATCGTGGCGGACCTTGTGGAACGGGCTGTCGGCGTCGTCGCGGGCGTGGTGGACACGGCCCCCGCGTTGGCGGGCACGCCGGTTCAGCACACCGTGCCCGGGGCGGACCACAGACTCCATGTGCTGCCGTCGCTCGACGCCGTAGACGACTGGGACCAGGTCGATGCCGCCGTGGTCAGCACCGCCAGCGACATTCCATCTTGCGCACCGACCTACCGCGAACTCCTCCGCCGCGGCAAGGCCGTGGTGGGAACGTGCGAGGAGTTGGTCTATCCCTGGTTACGGCACGTGGCGCTCGCGGAGGAACTCGACGATCTTGCCAAGCGACATGGAGGACGGTTGCTCGGTACGGGCGTGAATCCCGGTTTCTTGATGGACGCGTTCCCGGCCTTCCTGACCGGCGTCACCAAGACCGTACGGAGCATCTCGTGCTTCCGCGTGCAGGACGCCTCGGCCCGTCGCATTCCTTTTCAGAAGAAGATCGGCGTCGGTCTTGATGACGCCCAGTTCGCGGCTCGTGTGCGGGACGGCTCGCTGAAGCACGTCGGCCTGGGGGAGAGTCTTCACTTCATAGCGCACTACACGGGGGTGCGCATCGAACGCTGGGAAGAAGATATCGCCCCAGTCCATGCCGACCGCGACATGGTGAGCGGGATGGGCGTCGTGCCCGTGGGACGGGTCAGCGGGGTGCGGCAGACCGCCCGTGGTTACGCCGATGAGCGGCCCGTCATCCACATGGAGTTCCAGGCGTCCATCGGGCAGCGAGACCCGCACGACCGCGTCGTCATCGAAGGAGATCCGCGCCTCGATGTCACCATCGCCGGCGGAGTTCATGGTGATACCGCCACATCCGCGCTCGTCCTCAACGCCGTGCCGCGTGTCCTGGCGGCATCACCGGGTCTGCACACCATGGCCACACTGCCCGCGCCGATGCACCACGCGGCGGGGCCCCTGTAGGCACGTCCTACGATGTGGCTCTTGCCGCGATGGAACGCGGCGGATCCGCTCCTTTGCAGCCTCACTCAGCACGGACGCAGCATGGCCAGGCTCAATGTTGAATCTTCGACCGCGACGACCCTCGTAATCGACGGCGTCGAGTTCCGTTCTTTCGCCGGGTGCAACTACCTTGGGTTGGCTCAACACCCGGATGTCCTCACCGCCGCGGCGGACGGGCTGTCCCGCTTCGGCCTCTCCACCACAGCCTCGCGCGAAACGACAGGCAATACCGGCATCCACGATCTGCTGGAGGTTGATCTCGCCACGTTCACCCGACAGGAAGCGGCGATCCTGCTCGCGGAGGGTTACACAGCGAACTTCGCCGTGGCGCAAGGGCTGGCCCCTCACCACGCCGTGGCGTTGATCGATGCCCGCGCCCATCGCAGCATCCGCAACGCCGCGACCGCCGCGGGGATGCAGGTCTTCGAGTACGAGCACCTCAATCCCGTCTCCGCGGCGTGGCTGGCCCGTCAATACGCGGATCAGGGCGTGGCAATCTTCACGGACGGGATCTTCGCCGCGGATGGCGCAGTGGCACCATTGCCTGGCCTGTTGGCGGCGTTGCCCCCGATCCGGTCGGCGCTTGTCGTGGACGATTGCCACGGCTTCTGCGTGATGGGCGATGGTGGCAGGGGGCTGGTGGATCACTTCCGGCTCGACGATCCCCGCATCTGCATCACCACGACGCTGGCGAAGGGGTTGGGGTGCTACGGAGGGGCCGTGATCGGGCGAGCGCCGCTGATTGATCGGATCCGCGGCGAGTCCGACGTGTACCGGCGTTCGACACCCGTGCCCACACCCATCGCGCTCGCCGCCCGCGCGGCGATGAAGGTCCTTCGGTCAACACCCGAACTGACCATTCGACTGCGTGCGAACATCGCGGCGGCCCGCGCGGCGCTGCAGGGGGCGGGCGTGAACGTCCATGATGATGAAGTGCCCGTGTTCACGTTCATTCTGAAGCAGGGCAGTGAAGTCTCGGAGGCTCGGATGGAAGCGTGCCATCAGGCGCTCCTGCGATCGGGC
Source organism: Phycisphaerales bacterium UBA2402 (assembly GCA_002343715.1). Classification (GTDB taxonomy): domain Bacteria; phylum Planctomycetota; class Phycisphaerae; order Phycisphaerales; family UBA1924; genus UBA2402. Next base: position 11,091 of record DDSA01000036.1, read on the forward strand.
ATCTACGCCCCTCTCATCGAATATCCCGGCGGCCCGACCCGGCGGTATTTCCGCCTGACCGTTACAGCCTGTCATACAGAAGAGGACATTGCCCGGCTCGGGCGGGAGTTGAAACGCGAACTGATGCGGGGGTAAGCGTCCCGGGCGAGATTCGAACTCACGACCTGCGGTTTAGGAAACCGCCGCTCTATCCAGCTGAGCTACCGGGACCGTCTGATGATTCAGGCTGGCACTCCAGCCACCAGCCCTCCCGATTGACTGCCGAAATCAAATCAATAGACCGCCACTGACTTCAGTATCATCGGTAGCAGGAGGGTAGCGAGCCAGTCCCGAAGAGGTTGCCTGCCCGCCCCAGAGTCGGCCCGTCGGCCCGCCGTCTCGGGACGTTATCAACCAAAGCACGTATCATCCTCTTTTTCGCCCAGACTGTTCCCGACTCATGCTTGAAACTCTCGACCAACTCGAACACGAAGCGCTCGCCTCGCTCGCCGCCGCAGCCGATTCGCAGGCTCTTGAAGCCTGGCGGATCATGTTCCTCGGCACCTCGGGCAAGCTCAAGGCCGCGCTCGCCGGGTTGAAAGACGTCCCGAAAGAGCAGAAACCCGCCGCGGGCGCTCGGTTGAATGCCATGAAAGGCAAGGTCGAGGAAGCCTTTGCGGCTCGCAAGGCGGCTTTGGCCTCGGCGCCGGCGGCGATGGAGATGATCGATGTGACCGAACCGGGCCTGCTGAGCAGCTCGGGTATCGGCCGGCGTCACGTGATCACGCGAGTTCGTGATGAACTGGTCGATGTCTTCGCCCGGATGGGATTCGCCGTCGCGGAAGGCCCGGAGCTCGAAGATGATGAGCACAACTTTATCAAACTGAATATTCCCCAAGAGCACCCCGCCCGCGACCCGATCGATAACTTCTACGTCGATGACCCGGCCACGTGTTCCAAGCCGCGCATGATGCGTTCACAGACCAGCACGGTACAAGTGCGCGTGATGGAGGAGGCGGTTCGACGCGGCGGCGGCACCCTCCGCGAGTCCATCAAGGTAGTCGCGCCCGGGAGGGTCTACCGGCCCGACACCGTGGACGCGACCCACTCCTTCATGTTCCACCAGATCGAGGGTTTGTGCGTCGGGCGGGGCGTCACGATGGTGGATCTGAAGACGACGCTCTTCCAGTTCGCGCGGGCATATTTCGGCCCGAACGCGGAAGTGCGGCTCCGGCCCAGTTTTTTCCCGTTCACAGAGCCGAGCGCCGAGTTTGATATGAAGATCCGCCTGCGGCCCGATCAGCCCGAGAGATGGATGGAACTGGGCGGCTGCGGCATGGTCGATCCCGCGGTATTCACGGCGTGCGGGGTCGACCCCGAGGTGTGGACCGGTTTCGCCTTCGGTTTCGGTATCGAGCGTCTGGCAATGGGCAAGTACGGCATCCCCGACATCCGACTCCTCTTCGAGAACGACATCCGTTTCCTGCGTCAGTTATGAGTGGGATGTCACCGCAAGACCCAGGCCCGCTTTCCGTACAAAGGGGCGTACACACCATGCACGAACAACCCCTTTCCAACGCGACACACTATTCGGACATGCCCTACCTGCCCCCGGAGCCGCCCCAGTGGCCGAAGGTGGTCGGCATCATCTCGATTATCTGGGCCGGGATCGCTTTGACGTGCATCCCGTGCGGCATGATCGGGCCTTTTATCTATCCCGCGATTCTGCCGCCTGAGATGTTGGAAGGGGGGCTGCCGCCGAATATGCAGGTCAGCCCCATCATGCTCGGCATGAACGCGGCGGGTTTACTTCTGTCCTTGCTGTTGCTGACCGCAGGCGTCATGACGATCAAGCGGGCCGCCGCGGGAAGGACGCTCCACCTGGCCTACGCGTGGTTGCAGGTCCCGGCCGTGATCTTCAGTTTCTGGTTCGTCACCAAGATGGCCGGCGACATGAGGACCTGGGTCGCCAACAACCCGGATCACATGCTGGCCAAGGGTCAGAGCACCTCGGGGCCGGACATGAATCTCATCCTCGGGATCGTCATGACGGTTATCTTCGGAGTGATCTACCCCCTGTTTCTTCTGATCTGGTTCCACATGGTGAAACGCACGCCTCAAAGCATGATCGAGCCTTCAACTCAATCGCCTTAATCGAACAGTGGTGTGTCATCAAGGCATCGATTATGACAGGTCCGGAGAAGAATGCAGAAGGCGAGTGCATCATGCCTGTCGATCGTCCATGGCGGCCATGCATTGGCCGCTCCACCGCACGCCGCGGTGACATCATGACACCGCACTCGTGATTCATACCGATCTGTTCCCAGATGCTCAGAGTGGGGTATACTTCCGCAGCGCGGGCGTAGTTCAGCGGTAGAACGTCGCGTTCCCAACGCGAAAGTCGAGGGTTCGATCCCCTTCGCCCGCTTTTTTTTTACTTCGTTAATCTTAATCAGTTTTGACTCGGCACATTGCTGAGCGTTATGCACGTGTTAGTATGACGAAGAGGTGGCATGAGTGATGAGTTTGTAATTGCTAACTCTTGCGCATACATTTGTGGAGACTTGCTGCATGCTGGACATGCGTTCGGCGCGGCAGGCCGAATTCGCTTCTAAGTGACTGGCCTAGACGACCATGTCACGGGAGTACGTAAGAAAGGCTTATTAATGATGAAGCACATGATTCTTTCCACGGCGGTCCTGATGGGTATCGCGGGTACGCTGCCGCTCTCGGGTTGCTCGACCGAACCGAAGGGTGAAACCGCTCAGTCGGACTTGCGGACCGATGCCCAGAACGCATTGAACAAGGCTCAGGCCGCCGACCCGTCGCTCAAGCAGGTTCTGAGCTCGGCTGCGGGCTACGCGGTGTTCCCCAAGGTCGGCAAGGCGGCGGTGGGCATCGGTGGAGCCTACGGCAGGGGTGTGCTCTACGAGGGCGGCGCGTGGGTCGGCTACTGCGACATGACCCAGGCAAACTTTGGCATTGCGCTCGGTGGCCAGACCTTCACCCAGATCATCGCCTTCGAGACCCCCCAGGCGCTGGCCAAGTTCAAGACCGGCAACTTCGCCTTCGACGCCGCGGCGACCGCCGTGGCCCTCAAGTCCGGCGCGGGAGCGACCGCGAAGTACACCGACGGCGTCAGCGTCTTTGTCACCAACGAGTCGGGCCTGATGGCCGCGGCTTCCCTGGGTGGGCAGAAGTTCAGCTTCACGCCCAAGTAGTCGTTCAGCACGAGTACGTGCATTGAATCGGGATGATGAGCGGGCGATGATCTTGTCATCGCCCGTTTTCAATTGTGGTTGCAACGATCACGCCCCACGCACGGCCTCGATCATCGCACGGGCGCGGCACTCAATAGCATCCCACCTTCCCGCGGCGATATCACCGGCGTCGAACAGACTGCTGACAAAGCCCACCGCGAAGGCGCCGGCCATGAGGTACGCAGGCGCGTTGTCCGCCGTGACGCCCGCCGTCGGCACGATCCGAAGAAACGGGAGCGGAGCGATGGTCTGCGCCACCCACGCAGGCCCGGTCCCGGGCGCAGGAAAGAGTTTCTGTAAGGCGGCCCCCGCGTGGTGCGCCCGCAGCATCTCAGTCGGGGTAGAACACCCCGGCATCGCGGCGACGCCGAGTCGTGAGGCTTCGGCGATGACATCCCCATCGACCACGGGTGATACGAGAAAACGTGCACCGGCCTCGACAGAGGCCGCGGCATCGTCGGGCGTGAGCACGGTGCCCGCGCCGACGATGATCCCCGGAATCTGAGAAAACTCGCGGATCAGCGAGAACGCATCCGGAACCGTGAGCGTGAACTCGCAGATCCGAAACCCGCCGCGGATCGCCGCGTGCATCGCCTTTCGAGCATTGTCGGCATGAGAGGTGCGGACGATGGCGGAAGCACGGGCGGATTTGAACGCGGCGAGAAATTCGTGAGGGGTCATGCGATGATCATGCGGATGCCCTGGCCTGAAGTCAACGCGCCCGCCGCGTCACTGCGCACGGCGCGTTGGCCGGGTGTGGGCACTCGTGTAAGGGGCGCGGCGGTTGATCGATCACAGCGTCGAGACCCACCGGGCGGTCGTGGCCTAGCCTCGTGCGATGAGCCAGATGCCAATTGTGAGCGTGACGCGGACGCCGCCGGGTTTGCCCAAGGTGCTCGGAGCCGAGGTGCGGGTGCGTTCGGACGAGCGTCCGACACGCGAAGAACTGCTGGCCTTTGTCAAGGGCAGCGCGGTGGTCATCACCATGTACTCCGACAAAGTGGACAACGAGTTTCTGGACGCGGCCGGGCCGCAGTTGCTAGGCGTGTGCAACTTCGCCGTGGGCTACGAGAACATTGATCTTGAGGCCTGCCGCCGACGGGGTGTGAAGGCCACCAACACGCCCAACGCGGTCACGGAGGGGACGGCGGATATGGCCTGGACGCTGATACTCGGGGCGGCCCGACGGATCATCGAGGCCGACCGCTACGCCCGAAGCCCGGAGTACCCGCGCCGCGGCAATCTGGGGATGGCGGAGTTCCTGGGGCTGGACCTGACGGGGCGAACCCTGCACATCGTGGGCGCGGGTCGGATCGGCTTCGCCGTGGCGATGCGCAGCCGAGGGTGGGGGATGCGTGTGTGCTACACGGCACGCGGCCGTCACTGGGATTTTGAGTTGGCTCCGCTCGCCGCCGAGCGCGTGGAGTTGCTCGAAGGGCTTCGCCGGGCGGACGTGGTGAGCATTCATTGCCCGCTGACGCCGCAGACGAGGCATCTGATCAACCGTGACGCGCTCGCCGTCATGAAGCCCACCGCGATCCTCGTGAATACAGCGCGGGGACCGATCGTCGATGAGTCGGCCCTCGTCGAGGCGCTCGACAGCGGCCGTCTGTACGCCGCGGGGTTGGACGTCTTTGAGCACGAGCCGGTCGTGCACCCGGGTCTGATCGCCAATCCGCGCGTGGTGCTCAGCCCGCATATCGGCAGCGGGGCCGAGCGCTACCGCGTGATGATGACCGAGATGGCCTGCGAGAACGCCGCGGCGATCATCGCCGGTGCGGAGCCGCCCAACCGCATCGCCTGATCCGCCGTGTCTCAGGGCAACCGGACAAAGTTCATGATGTTGGGCGGCTGCATGGCGGCGTTGAACTGTCCCACGATGGGCGGGATCGGCTCGTACGAGTGCCAGACCTTGATCGGACCGTAGACGACTTTCTGCCACTGGGCACGGAGGTTCCAGTTCAGCGGGAGCACGAACGGATTGAAGGCCAACTCATGTACGGCCATCGCGAAGCCGCACTGGTCATTGCACGGCATTTCATCGAGTTGGCCATTCACAAACCGGATGGGCAGGCGGGAATCCGCGGTTCTGGCGAGTTCCGCCCAGCGGGCGAAGAGTTCGCGGGTGAGGGGGGCGCGGTCAAAGAAGAGCACCCCGGTGTTGTATTCGATCAGATCGCCGGAGACGGCGTGCGGGTAGCGGCGGGCGTACGGAGCCTCGCAGATGCAGCAGGCGAGGTGGTGTCGTTCGGCCATCTCGAAACCGAAGTCCAGGCGGTCGAGCACCACGGTGTCGGCGTCGAGAAAGAGCGTGGTATCAAAGGGGGTCCACTCCATCATGCCGGCTTTGTCCACGAGGCTCGCGCCTTTGGGTAGATCGTGGATCTTCACGGGCAGTTCGGGATGAAGCTGCTTGACAGAAGCGATGGAACGGTCGAGCGTTGCCTGCATCGCGGGGTTGAAAAATCGGTCCCAGACTACGTACAGCACGCCTCGGCTCGGCATGATTGTCCTTTTCTCGGGCGTATTCAACGCACGCCTGTAGAACCGAAGCCGCCCGTGCCGCGGAGAGTCTGGTCGAGCGATTCAACCTCCACGACAACGGAACGAACCACCGGTGCGATCACCATCTGAGCGATGCGCATGCCCTGGGATACATGGAAGGGTTCGTGCCCGTGGTTGATCATCGGCACGATGATCTCGCCGCGATAATCACTGTCGATCGTGCCCGGCGAGTTGGGAAGGGTCATGCCGTGACGACCAGCCAGCCCGCTGCGGGGCCTGATCTGAGCCTCGTAGCCCGGCGGCACCGCCGCCGCCCAACCCGTGGGTACAAACCTGATCTCACCCGGTTGAATGGTGATCCCAGACTCTTCCACACAGGCGCACAGGTCCATGCCCGCCGCCCCGGTCGATTGATAGGCCGGAAGGACAGCGCCAGAACGCAGTCTTTTGAGCGGGAGTGAAGTCGGTTCGGTGCCGGCATTCATAGGGGCGACGGTACGCCCCCGGTTGAGATGCAGCAGACCGAAGGCGGTGCTCCGCGTTCGGTGAGAAGTCGGTCGTACGCTTCCAAGGTGCGACGGGTTTCGGCGATCGCGTGGTCAAGACTGGAATGACCGGTAACTCGCTTGAAAAGGTCTCTCCGGGATGAATCCGCCAGCACGGCTTCGGCGCGGCGCTTGGAATCAAGGAGACCATCGAGAAGTCGCTGGGCGTCGGCTCGTGAGGCGAAGATGTCTTCAAGAGCGGGTTGGTTTTCCATGAAGAAACAATGAAACACAACTGACTGGCTCAATCGATCGGGTGATCAACCCCGGGTGCTATGGCATCCGAGTATTGGATTGTGGGCCATCGAAACCCGGGGATCAAGCCGCTCGAAGTTTCTGATGTTTACTCATGTTCGCAGTATGTGCGGTATCCAGAGAACTGGTTTTCATGTCGGGAACGTTGCGACGGATCGCGGCCAGCACGATGCCCTTGTCGGTGCAATGACGGACCGCAGCCAGTTCCGCTACCAAACGTCCGACATCGTGCGCTGTGGTCGCCGGCGATGCGAAGGAAAGAATGCCGGGATGGCTCGTGGGCGAGAGGTGCTCGGCGGTGTACGCGAGTTCCTCGTGGAGTTTTTCACCCGGACGGATTCCCGTGAATCGGATTTCCATGTTTGGCACTCGCGGGTCGGTTGGACACACGCTCTCGGTGGTGAAAGGTCGGAAGCCGTGGGCTTCAATAAAACGGTGCGCCAAATCGAGGATTCGAACCGGCCGGCCCATGTCGAGCACATACACCGCAGCCGGAGCGCCCTTTCGAATCGAGAGCGCGGAGGCCTGCACGACCAGAGACGCGGCTTCGTGGATGGTCATGAAATAGCGGGTCATCCGTGCATCGGTGACGGTGACCGGCCCGCCTTCTGAGATCTGGCTTTCCCAGATGGGTAGCACACTGCACGCCGAGCCGAGTACATTCCCGAAACGGACCATGGAGAGACCCGTGCCTGATTCGCCGGCCTGGTTCGACAACCCATGGACGTACATCTCGGCAAGGCGCTTGGTAGCGCCCATCACGCTGGATGGATGAACCGCTTTGTCGGAGGAGATGAGCACAAAACGCTCCGCCCCGACAGCGAGACAGGCGTCTACCACGCTCTTGGTGCCGAAGAAGTTGTTGTCCACGGCGTGGGAGGGATGGTCTTCCATGAGCGGGACGTGTTTGTGGGCCGCGGCATGGAAGACGGTGTGTGGTCGCAGGGCGACAAAGTGATCCAGCGTCGAAGTTGCATCGGTGACATCGTGAAGCACGGCTCTGCGAGGCACGTTCGGGAATCGTCGGGCGAGCGTGCGATCGATATCGAACAGCGCGTTCTCGCTCCGCTCGACCAGGATGATGCACGCGGGATTGAACGATGCCGCGATGCGGCAGAGTTCGCTCCCGATGCTCCCCCCGGCACCGGTGATCAGCACCCGACGGCCTTCCAAAACTTGCGCCACGGCTCCACGGTCGATGCTTCGCGGCGTGCGGTCGATCAGCCTGGCCGGATCGATGTTCACGTTCTGCTTCTGTGGTGTCGCGGCATCGCCGAGCAGGAGTTCATCCAGCGGGGTGACGAGTCTCGCGATAATTCCCAGGTCGCGCAGCCGGGCGAGCACATCGTCGCGCAGGCGTCCTTCACGATGCGGTACCGAAACGACCGCCATCGAGATCGGGTCGCGTTCGTGCTGTTCATGGAGTTCGTTGAGTGAACGCCATGTGGGAAGGCCGCATAGTCGAGTGGGGTCGGGGGCGTGCCCCAGCGCGACAACCGCAACGGCCTTGGCCAGGCCGGTGCCGAATACAAACTGTGGTGCCAGACCGGGAAGCGTGGAGGCCGTGCCGACAAGCACGATGCGGCGTCCCACATTCGGGCCGGAGAGGTCGCGAGAGAATCCCGTCTCCGCCTGTTCGTGTGAACCCGTCACGGTCAGTTCCCGGTGCAGAGAGCCGCTCGTTCGCGCACGCCGCGATGTCGAGCAAGCCGCATGGCTGGTTATCGTCAAGTCGCCTTCGATCCGTCACTGGCGAGCGGGTGCAAGAGAAATCGCACGCGCTGAAGAGTTATTGGATACCGTTTCCGCGCATGATCTGCCGAATCAAGGGAGTGTTGGAGCGCATCGACGGCCTCGGGGCCGTCGTCGCCCCCGTGGGGGATGGCGCGGTGGCATACGAGGTGCTGCTGCCGGCCTTTTTGGCCGAGCGTCTTTCCGGGCGGATCGGAGGGCAGGTGAGTTTCATCACCTTTCATTATCTCGAAGGACAGGGACAGGGCACGAGTTTCGTGCCCCGCCTTGTGGGATTCTCTACGGCCGCCGAAAGGGAGTTCTTCGAGTTGTTCACCACGGTCAAGGGCATCGGCAATCGAAAGGCACTGCGGGCGATGGCGGTAGAGCCTTCGGGCATCGCCGCGGCGATCATTCGAAAGGATGCGGCGGCTCTGATCAGACTGCCGGAGATTGGCAAACGCCTCGCCGAGACGGTGATCGCGGAGTTGTCGGGCAAAGTCGAGGCATTCCTGTCACCGGCCGAGTCGGCGGTCCTGGAGTCGGGGGCGACCGCCTCCGCGGGGGCCGGGCACGAGGACGCCGTGCTCGCGTTGATGGCACTCGGCGAGCCTCGCCCCGAGGCGGAGCGGCTGGTGGTTCGCGCGCTGGAGCGGGCACGTCGGGGCAATGTGGAACTGACCACTCCCGAAGCGGTGGTGGAGTACGTCTTTGCGGCGAGGGCCTCCTGAGATGACCCATCGCATACGTGTCGTTGATTCACACACGGGAGGCGAACCGACGCGAACGGTTCTCGCCGGCGGACCCGATCTCGGTTGCGGCCCGCTCTCGGAACGACTTGATCTGTTTCGTGATCGTCACGATTCGTTCCGTTCAACGGTGGTGAACGAACCGCGCGGCTGCGATGCCATGGTCGGAGCCTTGCTCGTGCCGCCGATCGATGCTCGGGCGGCGACCGGCGTGATTTTCTTCAACAATGTGGGATACCTGGGCATGTGCGGTCACGGGACCATCGGTCTGGTAGTCACGTTGGCGCACCTCGGTCGGATCGGGACCGGGCGTCACGTGATCGAAACGCCGGTGGGGAGCATCACCGCCGAGTTGCACGACGATCGCAGCGTGAGCATCGAGAACGTGCCGAGTTATCGTTTGGCGGCGGATGTCGGTGTCGCGGTGGAGGGACTGGGGGTGGTGCGTGGCGATGTGGCGTGGGGAGGCAACTGGTTCTTTCTCGTTCATCAACACGGCCAGCGGGTGCACGCCGACAACATCGAACAACTCACGGCGGTTTCGTGGCGCATCCGACAGGCGCTTGAGCGAGAAGGCATCACCGGCAAGGGCGGTGCGCTGATCGATCATATCGAACTCTTTGCAGCGCCAAGCGGACCCCACGCCGATAGTCGCAACTTTGTGTTGTGCCCGGGCAAGGCGTACGACCGTTCCCCCTGCGGCACGGGCACGAGCGCCAAACTGGCGTGCCTCTTCGCGGACGGTACGATCCGACCCGGGCAGACATGGCGGCAGGAGAGCGTCATCGGTTCTGTCTTCATCGGGTCTGTGCGAGAGGAAGGCGGGGTACTCTTGCCCACGATCCGCGGCACAGCGCACATCACCGGCGAAGCGGATCTGATCGTGGATCCGAATGATCCATTTCGGGATGGAATTCGTGTCTGAGCGCGCCGATCAACATGAGCACAGGTTGTTCTGTCTCACCGGGAGCAGTTCATGAAACAGCAGGATTGGCGGGGTGTTATTCCCGCGATCACCACGCCCTTCACCTCCGATGACAAGATCGACCATAATGTCCTGGCCCGGCACGCGGATTGGATGGTCGGTCACGGGTGTCGGGGCATCGTGGCGCTGGGTTCACTGGGGGAGGGAGGAAGCCTCGATCCGGATGAAAAGAGAGAGGTTCTCAGCACGCTGGTGCGCGCCGTGGGCGACCGTGTGCCGGTGGTGGCCGGAGTGGCGGCACTCTCGACCCGCGCCGCCGTGCGTTTGGCGATGGAAGCGGCCGACACGGGCTGCCGCGGTTTGATGGTTCTGCCGCCTTATGTATACCGCGGATCATGGGAGGAACTGCGCGGCCACGTAGGTGCGGTCATGTCCGCGACGGGATTGTCGTGCTTGCTCTACAACAATCCGATCGCGTACGGAACGGACTTCTCGCCCGGCATGATCGCCGAACTGGCCAGCGAGCACGAGAACATGCACGCGGTGAAAGAGTCTTCGGCGGATGTGCGGAGAGTCACAGCGATCCGCGCGTCGCTGGGTGCTCGTGTTTCGATTTTAGTCGGGGTCGATGATCTGCTGGTCGAAGGAGTGGCCGCGGGAGCGGTCGGCTGGATTGCCGGGCTGGTCAACGCTTTTCCGGAGGAATCTGTCCGTCTCTTCAACCTCGCCGCGAACGGCCGATGGGAAGAAGCGGACAGGTTGTATCAGTGGTTTCTGCCGCTTCTTCGGATGGATGTCGTGCCCGAGTTTGTGCACCTGATCAAACTCGTTCAGCAGGAGGTCGGGTGGGGGTCGGAGCAGGTGCGCGGGCCACGCCGGATTCTGACCGGGCAGGAACGGGGGCGTGCCATACAAGTTCTGCGTGGAGCGATGGCTCAACGGTCCGTGGCGGAAGGGCGCGACAGGGCACCGTGAGTTGTTCCTGGCGTTCCGCCGTCTCTGACGACGACGCTCATCCTACCCTCCTACCTTCTCACCCCGAGCCTGTCCGAGTTCTCAGTCCCCGCTTGTCAAACGAATCCGACGAAATCCTGTTTGAACGACACCGCCGCGGCGGGGACACGGGCGCGTTCGCCGTGCTCATCGAGCGTCATCAGGCCGATCTGCTGCGTTTTCTGACACGACTTATCGGCGAACAAGCCGGGGCCGAGGACGTCTTCCAGGAAGCCTTTCTCCAGGCTCATGTCGCCAGCCATACGTTCGATGCGGACCGCAAGTTTCGGCCCTGGCTTTTTACAATTGCGGCGAACAAGGCACGGGATTACCTACGTAAGAAAGGTCGTCGCCGGACCTTGGATCTCTCCGCACCGGTGGATGCGGGCGGCGGGGACGGTGACGGTTCGGCCGGGTCATTCATCGACCTGATGGAGATCGACATCCCGCAGCCCGATGCGGCGTTGGATCGGGAGGAGACCGGCCGGAAAGTGCAGTCCTGTCTGAATGAACTTTCGCATCCGCTCCGTGAGATTCTTTTATTGGCGTATTTCCAGCGCCTGAGTTATTTGCAGATTTCCGATGAACTGGGCATCCCGTTGGGGACGGTCAAGTCCCGGCTTCACTCGGCGGTGGCCGGGTTTGCAAAACGCTGGAAAGCCATGAACGAACCTGCCGATTCCTCTTCCGTACATCCCTCGTAGATCACTGCTGCAATCCCGCCCCGATAAGTCATGTCTTGCGATGATGCCACCAACTTCCTCAGCGCCCCGGACCAGAAGGCGCTCGACGCGTTGATGAACACCGGGCTTGATCGCTCTGCCTCGACCGGCGATCGTGCGAGATTTGAACGGGTTCATGCGGTTCTCGCGTTGGCGGCGGGGCCTTCGGTCAGCCCGTCCCCCGGTCTGGCGGATCGAGTGCTAGCCAGTGTGATCCGGTCCTCGTCCGGGACTCCTGCCGCCACGGGTACGCCGAAACTCGCGATCACGCATGATGTCGACGGTCCCGAACTTACTCCGGATGATGAAGAGGCTCTTGACGCGTACGTCATGGCGGGGTATCGCCCGGAGAAGGTCCCTTCTTCGTTGCGCCAACGAGCAGTGCAAATTGAGAAAATCGGGTCCCTCTTGACCGGGGGGATGGGCGTTCACCAGAGCGCCGACCTCGCGCAACGCACATTAGCCGCGATCGGCCGTGCCGGTTCCAACAGGACAGCGACAGTCGTTCATCCGACCACAGGGCGCTCCGGTGGGTTCCGGTTTGTGGATTTGGTTTCGATTGCCGCGGCGGTCGTGCTGGGTGTTTCGGTCCTCTGGCCTGTCTTGGCGACGTATCGGGTTCACTCCAGCCGCGCCGCCTGCGCCGCGAACATGGCCACCGTGGCAGGCGGTTTCGGTCGATACGCGGGTGATTTCCGCGATGCACTCCCCATGGCCGCCGCGAGCCTCGGCGGAGCCTGGTGGGATGTCGGTACGACGCCCGAGCGATCAAACGCGGCGAACTTGTTCCAGTTGCCGCGGCAGCAGTACGTCCGGCCGGTCGATCTCGCCTGCGCGGGCAACCCGAAGGCGGACCGGGGCACATCGTGCTCCGGTCGGTCGGATTGGACGTGTCATGAGTCTGTTTCGTACAGTTATCACGTGATGTTCGGTGCCGAACGGCCGCAGTGGGGGGAGCGTTCGGCGGTCGGACCGATGGTCATTCTGGTTGATAAAAGCCCGGTCATCGCGCGTGCGCGGCGTGGTGAGATCGTCAATCCATTCGAGAACTCTCCCAACCACGCCGGTGCCGGCCAATGGGCATTGCGCACCGATGGCTCCGCGGTCTGGCTCAAACATCCTCAGTTGGGCGAAGACAATATCTGGCTGCCGGGTGTGATCGATGCGATGGTGGCACGCGCCAGAAAAGAACTGGCCCGCGGCACACCCGCTCACCAGATCCGCATCAACGGTAACGAGTTGCCCGTTTCACGCAACGAGACTTTCGTCGGGCCGTGACGGCGTTCAGCCTTGCGGGCCTTCGATTCCGAGTGTTCTCATTTTTTTGTACAGCGTGGTGCGGTTGATGTCCAGTTGCTCCGCGGTTTTCTGACGGTTCCAGTGGTTAGCCGCGAGCGCTGCCGTGATGATCCGCCGTTCGGGGTCGCGGAGTGCTTCTTCCAATGACATCGGCACCCAGTCTGCACCTTGAACCGGCACCACGGTGACATGCGTTGGGCATCGTACGGAATCCGGCAGATCATCGATGCCGATCCTCTGGCCCTTGGCCAGTACGGCCGCACGCTCGATGATATTCGCCAGTTCGCGGATGTTGCCCGGGTACGGGTACGCGCAGATGGCGGCGAGTGCTTCCGGTGTGAAGCCGACGAGCTCACGGGCGAGTTCCCCGGCGTGCTTGTCGAGAAAGTGAGCAGCCAGGGACGGGATATCCGCCGCGCGATCCCGCAGCGGAGGCAGGGCTACCTGCACAACATTGATCCGGTAGTACAGATCCTGGCGGAACTGCCCCGACGCGACGAGTTGCTCCAGGGGCTGGTTGGTCGCCAGCAGGATCCGCACATCGATTTCAAGGGTTCGTGACGAGCCGACCGGCTCGAATCGTCGTTCCTGGAGAACCCGGAGCAGTTTCAGCTGCATCCCTGGCGAAGCGGAGTTGATCT
>DDSA01000036.1:24955-39465 GCA_002343715.1 Phycisphaerales bacterium UBA2402
CCGAAGAGTTCGGATTCGAGGAGGGTTTCAGGGATACTGCCGCACGAGAGTTCGACGAACGGGGCGCTGCGCCGTGGAGAAAGTTCGTGGATCGCACGCGCGACGAGACTCTTGCCCGTGCCGGATTCTCCGGTCATCAGGACCGTCGTACGACTCGGGGCCACGGCCCGCACCACATCGTGGATGCGGGCCATTCGAGGGTCATCGCCGATCAGACCCGGGATTCCCTCGCCCACGCGTCTGCGAAGCGTGCGGTTCTCCCGCAGAAGGGTGTGCCTCGCGACGGCGCGGGCGACGGCCTGACGCAGTTCTTCATCCACCACCGGCTTCACGAGATAGTCGGATGCCCCGAGTTTGAGGGCACGCACCGCCGACTCAACGCTGCCGTAGCCGGTGAGCATGACGAACGCCGTGGCCGAGTGAGTGGCCGAGATCTGCTCGAGCAATGTGAGTCCGTCGCGGCCGGGCAGGTGCAGATCGCAGAGCGCGAGGTGGTATTCTCTCCCCGCTTCCTCGGCCCGTGCGAGGGATTCGAGCGCGGCTTCGGCGGTGCTCACGGTTTCCACTTCGTGTCCGTCCCGTGAGAGAAACTCGGCAACGGCTTCGCTCACCATCGCGTCGTCATCGATCACGAGCGTGCGAGTCGGTGGATCGGGCCGATCGGTCGTCGCTGTGTGGGGCCTGTGGATGCCGCTCACGGATCGTCCCATTGTTCAGGCCGCCCCGCCGAGGCGCAGGTTCATCGCGATGTCGGGAGAGGGAAACCGTGCTCGCAGCACCGCGCCGCGCTTGCCGATGGGGGCTTTGTCGAGGTTGGGGAAGAGTTCGATCGTGCCGCCCATGCTCTGCACCACGCTGCGGGCCACGGCCAGCCCGACGCCCGTGCCGCGAGGTTTGGTCGAGAATCCGAGATCGAAGACACGGGACGTGTCCGCCGCGGCGGGCGGCCCCTCTCCATCGTCGATGATCTCGATGGTCAGCCACTCGCGTACATCGCGTCCGTACCCGCCCGTGCGGGGAGGCTGTTCGCGGCGCACGGTAACGGTAACTCGACCGATCCCGCCCCGACGCTGAATGGACTCGATGGAGTTCTGTAAGCCGTTGAGAACCACGGTGTAGAGCGCCCCGGCCGGGGTCGAGGCGACATAATCGGGCATTTGCAGTTTCAGGTCGACACCGCACCTGGTTATCATCGGACGCAGCACATCGGCGGCGTGCTCGACCGCCTCCTTCAGCATGATGGGCCGGGCCTTTGCCAGGAGCGGAGAGCCGAGGGGCACGTTCTTGCCCTGCATGGCTGCGTGGACCAGTTCGCTGATGCGTTCCAACTTCCCTGCCGCATCGCCGAGTTGCCGCTGGATATCCGACCCGGCTGCGTTGCTGAGAAACGCGGCGTTCGCCGCGAGATTCTTCGCGGCGAGCGAGAGTGAGTGGAGTGATCCATCGAGCAGGTTGCCGATCTCCTGCACCAGCGTGACCAGCCGATCAACGGCGACGTACGTCGCTTCGGGGCTGACGGCGTGCGGCTCGGTCGCGTGCGAGTCGCGGCGTCTTGATGGATCGCCGGTGCTGCTCATTCGACTCAGACATCGGCGCTTCCGGCGTCGGTCTTGGGTTCGATGTTGCGGGAAGTCAACAATCCGCTCGACCCAGGTAGCGCCGGATTAGGATCGAGCGTGCACAACTATCGAGCCGCCACCCGGATGGGCGGGCCGAGAAGACTCAATCCAGATGATCGGAGATGCGCTTCTGCAGTCTGGCCCAATGCTGACGGAGCGAGGCCGAATCTTTTCCTAACTGACGGGCGATGATGCCCCATTCAAGACCCTTTCGGCGCATGTGGATGATCTCGCGGTCGAACGGCGTCAGTTGATCTCGAATCCTGTGGAGCAACTCGGCGATCTCCGCTTCGTCGCTCGCGGAAGGGGTGTCCGCGTGCGGATGGATGCCTCCCGCGGAACCGAGGCTGTCGGTCATCTGTTGACGGGCTCCCCCGCCGCGCTTGGCGGTGGCATCGCGCCGACCGAGTTCAGCGAGTTTACTCCGCACGACGCGTTGCAAGTACGAGGCGAGCGCGGCCTCGTTCGGAAACGAGAGCCGGCCGCCGGAGAAATCTTCGACGAAAGACTTCGCGACCGATTGGCAGACATCGATGGATTCGCGGTGATCCCGGAGTCGGTCGCCCATGCCCGCACGTACGAAAATAGACACTAATCGCAGCAGTTCCGCGAAGGCGGCTTCGCGCGCATGCGCATCGTTCGCATCGCACGCGCGGGAGAGGATGGCCTGAAGGACAGGAGTGGGGGCCATGGCGTAGCGCCTGTGAAGATCCGTGTGCCGACTCGGTATATTACCAGTCCCGGGCTTCAAGAGCACCAGGAGGGGCCTACAGCGCGGAGCCGCGAGTGTTCTGGCTCTTCACTTCTTCTCTTTCCGCGGCTTTTGAATGAAGCCCAGTTGCAAGTGCGCCGTGCTCACGGACTGTGCCGCGTATGCAGAATGGAGATTGTGTGTTCACCCTGCACGGCTCATAACTGAATCATGACCGTGATGTTTCCTGCCGTGGTGGCGGTTCGCTCCTTCATGTGGTAGATTCCTCCTGTCGGTGTTGAGTCACACGGGCGGATGGGCACACCTGGTGCCGCTCGAACATTGAGCGAGGAGAAAAAGATGAAGCAGAACCGAGCCTTCGCGGCGGGGATGGTCGCCATCGCATCG
Source organism: Phycisphaerales bacterium UBA2402 (assembly GCA_002343715.1). GTDB lineage: Bacteria > Planctomycetota > Phycisphaerae > Phycisphaerales > UBA1924 > UBA2402. The sequence goes on from DDSA01000036.1 coordinate 27,674, forward strand.
GCGGCGTACGGGGATACCGTGACGGCACGCTTCACCGGCGATTATTCCCGCACCATTGACATCACCTATGTCGGCGACCGTGAGGAGAGTCAGCGCACCGTCCTCTTCCGATGGACGAGGCAGGATTCGCCCGGTCCGGGAGTGGACTCGACGCTTCCTGTACACTTCACTGGGTACTGCGTTGAACTGGCCCAGAGTGTTTCTGCGAACACCAACCACGTCTACCAGGTTCTGACGCCGGCCGAGGCGGGGTACAACCCGGTTCAAGCACTGCTTCTGAGTCGCCTGTGGGCAACGTACCTGCCGGGTGTTGATACGGACAACGAATCCGGCGCGTTCCAGATGGCGGTGTGGGAACTCACCTTCGATGGAGGTGTCATTGACCTCAGTGCGGGCAACTTCCAAGGGCATGGGCCGAGCGCGGTGCGCAACCTTGCTTCGGCGTGGTTGTCCGATATCAGCAGTGTGGGCTACGCAGGAGGCACTGCTCCTCTTCGTATTCTTCACAATGATCGGGTGCAGGACATGCTCGTGCCCACGCCGGGAAGCCTCGCGCTGCTCGGGCTTGGTGGCGCTCTGATGCGACGCCGCAAGCGATGAATCACCTGCCCGCGATTGTTCCGTCTCCGCGCGCAGCAACGACACGCCCGGCACGTTCTGGCCGGGCGTGTTCGCGCGCCGATCGGATCGTGAGTTCTGAAACGGTGCTACGAAAGCGGGCGGCACACACCGCCGGTGCGTTCGTATCGCTTCAGCCGCGGGTCAGCGGTGAGCGCCCAGCACTCGATCCCGCCCGCCACGGACATGGCACCCGGTATACCCAGCGCTCGAAGCGCCAACGCGGCTCTCAATGACCGCACTCCGTGATGACAGATCAATGCCACAACTTGCCCGGGTTCGGGGCGGGCCTCCTCGGCGCGTTCTTCGATCTCATCGAGCGGGATGTGGACCGACCCGGGTATGTGCACCAGATCCCACTCGGGCTGGGTGCGGCAGTCGATCAGCAGAACAGACATCGGCGCTTCATCGAGTCGCGCCTTGACCATCCGCGGGGTCAGCTCGTACTCGGGTTTGAACTGGTATCCCCGGGGAAGCCCCTCATCTTCGGGCGGTCGACTCGATGCGTTCATCGCGCCGCCTCTGACGGATCACCGCCGGGGGCATGAGGAACCCGCTGAAGGGTGGTCGAACCGGGCACAAAGTACGGACGCGGATAGATGTGCTCATCCCATACCGGGTTCGTCCACAGATCATAAAAGATCATTCGTGTAAAGTCCCACGATGCCCACAGGGGGCTGGCCGCGGACTCGCCGATGACCGTCCAAGGTTCTCTGCCGCCGACATCGAGCGCGGAGAGTGCCGAGGGATACTCGCCCCGGGACCGCGCGGTGTCGGTGGCGTAGAAATGCTGCTTTGTGTAGAAAGGCTTTGATGCCAGACCATCGCTGGGAACAAGCACAGTCGTGGGCTTCCAGTTGGTACGAGACAGGCCGGTGATGGTGGGGCCGTCGGACGCGGGTGGCGGCGGGCCGCCCGGGTCGCTGAAAGTGGCGAGCGTTGAGCGATTCTCGGGGGCGAGGTCACCCTGATGGATGCGATTATTACCCGTGGTGCAGGCTGCAACGATCGGGCAGATACAAACGAGTGCGACAGCAGTACGGTTCACGGCCGAGAGCATAGGTCAGCCCCCGGATCAGGCACGACCTCTCTGCACCCAGACGGCCGCGATGATGATGAGTCCTTTGACCAACCCCTGCGCGTGGGCGATGTTCAGATTGGGCATGCCGAGTTTGGCCAGCGTCTCGCTGCTCGAGATCATGTTGAGCATGTTGTTGACCACACCCAGGATCAGCACCCCGACGACCGTTCCGAAAATACGACCCGAGCCACCCCGCATCGATGCCCCGCCGACTACGACCGCCGCGATGGCGTCCAGTTCGTACATCAGGCCGGTTTGTGCGCTGCTCACGGAGTTCATGCGGGAGGAGACCAGCAACGCGGCGATGCCGCACAGGCCGCCCATGAGCGCGTAGGTCGCGACCCGTACATGACCGAGTTTCACGCCCGCGTAGAGGGCCGCCTTGTCATTGTCGCCGACGGCGTAGACGCGGCGACCGAAGGTGGTGCGAGACAGAATGAAGGAGAGCGCGAGAGCCAGCCCGAAGAAGACGAGCGTTGGGTAATGAAGTTTCAGAGGAATAGCCGAATCCGCCCCGGCAGGGGTGAACGTGAGCGGTGTCTCGATCGAACCTGCCCCGAGAGCCCCGAACCCCGACACGCTCGCGCGGTACTCACCCCCATCGATGAAGAGGAGGGCCAGTGACCGAAACATGGCCATGCCGCCGAGCGTGGCGATGAACGGCGTGATTCGCCCCGCCGTGATCACGAGTCCGTTGACGGCTCCCAGCATCGTCCCGCCCACGATCATCAACCCCGCCGCGGCCCAGACAGGGGCCGAAGAGCCCGGCCACCACCCCCCCGCCTTGTTCAGGAACAGGATGCCGACCCCACCCAGCAACGCCACCATCGAACCGACCGAGAGATCGATCCCGCCGAGGATGATGACGAAGGTCATCCCCAAGGCGACGATACCGACAAACGAGTTCTGCCGCAGGATGTTCGAGAAGTTCTGAACAGTCAGGAAACTCCCGCTTGTATCAAGACACCAAGCGAGCAGTACGAGAAGCCCAAGGGCCGCGAGTGGGCCCAGACGTTCGGGGCCGAGTGTGCGAACCAGCCGAATCAGAAATGAACCGCCCGTCGTGTAAGCAGACCGTTTTGGTGAGTTCATGCGGAACAACGCGTTGGGAAGAAGGAAGTAAAAGGTGCGAACAGTCTAATTTTGCTTAGGGTTGCGTGAAACAGACCGATTCGCAGCCATCGCTTCCCTGACGAATCGATATCCTCCGCTCACCAACCCGGCGAATGCCCCTCCCAGGAGAAGCCAGGGCTTTGCACCGGGCCAAACGTACCGCTCCAGGACCCACCCGATCAGGCAGCCACCCGCGACTGTAAAAGCGAAGTTCGTGGCGATGGCCCATCCTTTGACTTCGCGGACGACGGAACCTGTTGATGGCTTCTGGACGGACATGGCGGAGCGTACACCCGTATCGGGCGGTGAGAATACACAGGACGGGAAGTGGAGCGGGCCTGGAACCGCGTAGACTTGGAAGGATGAGCACCGCCGAGCAGAACGATTCCGTGCCCCGACCGCCCGAGGCGGATGCTTCCATTTATCTCCACCCCCACACCCTGTCGAGGCTTGCCAGTTTTGAGTTGCGCGCCAAAATGATCGTTGAGGGTCTGTCGAGCGGCCAGCATCGCTCGCCGTATCAGGGGCTGTCGGTCGAGTTCGCGCAGCATCGACCGTATGTGCCCGGAGATGACCTCCGACACCTGGACTGGAAGGTCTTTGGCCGTACCGACAAACTGCACCTCAAACAACACCAGCAGGAGACCAATCTCGATCTGGTGGTGCTTGTTGATGCCAGCGGCTCGATGAACTACGGCTCGCGCTCGTTCGAGGACGCCAGCGGCGAAGGGAACAAGGCCAGTTTCGACGGACGCACCATGTGGTCCAAGTTTGACCATGCCACGGCCCTCGCCGCGGCCATGTGCTACATCACGCTCCGTCAGGGCGATCGTGTCGGTCTGGCCGTGTACAGCGATGAAGTGCGGGCCTTGGTGCGGCGCAGCAGCAGCCAGAGCACCTGGCGGCAGATCGTCGGAGCGCTCTCCGTGCACCCGGCGGATCCGAAGAACCGCGGGCGCGAAACCCACCTCAAGCGAACGGTCGATCAGGTCATGGGCAAACTCGCCAACCGATGCATCATCGCGGCCATCAGCGACTTCTACATCGGCGCGGAAGAGCTCCGGGACAGCCTGGCCCAACTCAAGCACGCCGGGCACGATGTCATTGTGTTCCAGGTCGTGGACCGGGCCGAGGAAGAGTTTGCGTTCACCGACTCCGCGCCCTTCGAGGGAATGGAGGGCGAGCCCGCGCTCCGTGTCGATCCTCGATCGATCCGCCGGGCCTATCTCGATGTTTTTCACGCCCACATGGCGACTGTCGAGAAACTCGCCCGCTCGTTCGGGTTCGACTATCAGAAACTCTCGACCCACGATTGGCTGGGGCCGCCTCTCGCATCATTCGTGGCAAGGCGGAACGCACGGATCAAGAGGAGCAAGTATGGGTGAATGTGGAGTACACGCATCATGGCGAGAAATCCGAGGCGGCCTCCGAGCGAAGCGCCATAGCCGCTGTCGTATGCGGGTGAAGATCCGCCAGAGGATGAGCCGCAGGAAATGATGTTTCTCAACCCCATGTTGGCGGCGGTCGGACTGGCCTGCGTTGCCGTGCCCGTCCTGATCCACATTCTCATGCGCCGCCGCAGGCGGCCTGTGGCTTGGGGGGCGATGCGCTTTCTGCTCGAGGCGTACAGGCGTCAGCGACGGAGGATGAACCTCGAGCAGTTGCTCCTCCTGTTTTCACGCTGTCTGCTGGTGGCGCTGCTGGCCCTTGCACTCGGCAAACCGATCCTCGGCGCGGCCGGCGCGCTCTCGGCGGCGGGACCGCGCACCGTATACATTCTTTTCGACAACAGCGTGGCAACCGGACCGGGGTCGGATGTCTCCGGCTCCGCCGGAGAAATCGAAGAACTCCGAGCGATGGCGCTGCGTTCCATCGGTGGTCTTGATCGCGCTCGCGGGGATCGGGTGGGGCTCATCCTTCTCGCCGCACCGGCGGAAAACGCCGTCCTGCCCGCTTCATCGGAACTATCGGCGGTCAGCGAGATGATCAAGCAGGTCCGCCCGTCCGCGAGCCGAGCGGACCTGCCCGGAGCGTTGATTCAACTGCGCGAAGAGCTCACCCGCAAGGACAACGCCGACAGTTCGGCGTGGGTTGTCGTGCTCAGCCCATTCCGGGCCGGGAGCGCCGACACGCGCACCTCGGTCCAATCACTCGGTCTGCCCGCCGGCCGCGTTGCTTTCATCGTCTCCGAGCCTAAAGAGAAACCGGTCGGGAACGTCTCCATCACCGGTCTCGACCCTGTGCGCAGCGTCATGCTGGCAGGAGAGGAACCCGGGTCCTCGACGAGCGTCACGGTTTCACTCACCCGCAGCGGACCGCTCGATGCCGAGACCAGCATCGTCTCGATTTATGCCGGGGCGGCACGCGAAGTCTCCACGACACAGGGTGCCGCGGCGAGCATCTCCGTGGCCTGGAGTGCCGGGCAGTCTTACGCCCAAGCCCTTGCCGGCTTCGGGTCGCCCCGGCCCGCTCGGCCAGGCGATCCGGTGGTGCTCACCGCAACGATCAATCCTGATGCGCTCTCTGCCGACAATCGATTCGTCCGGCCCGTCGAAACCCGCGAGCGACTCGATGTGGTGATCATTACTCCCGGAGATGTGGGTGTGCGGGGTGAAATCGCGAACTACCGGGCCGCGGATTGGTTCGCGCTCGCTCTCAGCCCATCGGCGGATTTGTCATTTCGTCGTCGGCAGGCTGGTGAAATTCGTATCAGCACCGTGGACCCGGAGCAGGGCATCGCGCCGAGCACCGGCACGCAACGCGCTTCGCGGGGCGCCGGCATCCTCCGCGAAGCCGACGCGGTCATCGTGCCGCGCCCGGACCTGCTCGATCCCGCGGCATGGAAGGCGATCCGAGAATCGAACGACCGTGGTGCGATGGTCTTGGTCTGCCCACCGGCAGGACCGGAAGTACATACCTGGACAGACACCTTCATCAACACCATGGGACTTCCGTGGCAGGTAAGCCGCGAATCACGAAAGTTGGCGACCCCTCTCTCCATCTCGGGGGAGCGTCCGCCGACTTCGGGAACAGATCTCCTCGGGGTGATCGCGCCGGAGTTGACGGCTCTGGTGGGTGGCGTAACCGTCTCCCGCATGCTGGATGCGCGCGGAACCCAGGGCGGCTTGGAGGAAATTCTCCGACTTTCCGATGGGACGCCGATCCTGATCGCGGCGGCTTTCGGTGAAAGTGTCGGCGAGACTCCATCCGAAACCGGTAACACGCGAGGCACGCTCCTGTACCTGGCCGCTGCTCCGGATGTGGAGTGGACCAACCTTCCCGCCACGCCCTTCATGGTGCCGCTCATGCAGGAACTCGTCAGACAGGGTGTGGGCCTCGCGGTTGGATCGCGTGCAGCGGTCGCCGGGGTCCCGCCGAAGTTGCCTCGTGGCGCGACGGAGCTCGTGCCCGCCGAAGGGCAGGGACAGTCCGTGATTCCCATCTCCGCTTCGGGTGTGCCGCAGATCCCGATCCGCGATGCGGGCCTGTGGACAATGCGCAGCAGCGGGGGATCAACGATCGGGGCGGTCGCTTTCAATGCCGACACCGCGGGGTGTGATACGACCCCACTGACAAAAGAGCAGGTGGCTCGTTGGCTTTCCCCGGCGGCTTCAAACTTCACCTGGCTCAAAGCAGGAGATCCAGCCGCGGCCCCCGGCGGTGTTGCCGACAGTGTTGAGCACCGATTGTCCCGCAAGCAGGAGACGCCGCCTATCAGCGTGCCACTGCTGATCGCGGCGGCGATCGTGGCGGCTGTAGAGTTGATCCTTGCTCGCATCTTCAGCCACGCCACCCGCGAGGAAACGCTCGGAGAGCAGCGCCGGTCGAGGGGGGCTGCATGAATCAACTCCTGGATCGACTCTTCGGCCTTCGCTCGCTGACATTCGGTGGTGAGGATGTAGAGTTTCGCTTCGCTCGGGAGATGCCACTGTGGGCCTGGGTGGGCGTGCTCGCCGCGTGCGTACTGCTAGCGCTGTGGAGTTACTGGCGGCTGCTCGGGAACAGGACCGCACGAATCACTCTCGCGCTCCTTCGTGCCGCGGTGCTGGCCCTGATCGCCCTTCTCATCGCCGGACCTGAGTTGGTGAAACAGAACGAACGCGTCGAGCGTGATTGGGTGGTTGTGATGGCCGACCGCTCCGGCTCGATGACGGTGGCCGATGCGGGCGGAGATTCCGGCAGGCCGTTGACCCGCGAGGCGCAGTTGCGTGACACCATGCAGATGGGCGGAGAGATATTTCAACGCCTGTCAGAAAATCGCCAACTCCTGTTCATGGGGTTTGATGCCGGGGCGTATGAACTTCGATCAACATCCGAAGAAGGCGGCTCTCCGGGCTTGGTGGACTTGGGGCTGCCGAACGGCCGTCGCACCTTTATCGGCCAATCACTGGAGCAGGCACTTCGCCGAGTTGCGGCGCGTCCGGTAGCGGGGATCGTGATTCTGAGCGATGGTCGGTCGGCGGATATTCCGGGTCGGAGCGTCCTGCGACAACTGGAGTCCGCGCGTGTCCCGATCTTTGCCGTGCCGCTTGGGAGTACGTCCGCCATCCCCGATCTTGCGGTGACTCGGGTTGACTCCTCGGGCGCGGCCTTTGTCGGCGACATGGTGCCCGTGGGAGTGCATATCGAGCGATTCGGCGCGGAGGACGGAGCGGCTCCGCTTTCCGGCACGGTTCAACTCATCGACACCGCCACGGGCCTGATCCTCGACGAGCGCCCGCTGCGCACTGCCGCGACCGATGATGAACGGAGTGGCGAGGCGCGCCGGGTGACGCTTCTCGCCAGGCCCGCACAGGCCGGGGCCGCTTCGTGGTCTGTCAGACTGATCAGTGACGGACCGGACTTGTCGGCGGACAACAACACGGCCCCGGTGCGTATCGAGATCGCCGACAGGCCGATCCGTGTCATCTACTTCGACGGCTATCCCCGTTGGGAGTACCGTTATGTCAAGAACATCCTTGTCCGCGAGCCATCCGTGCGGGTCTCGTCACTTCTGCTCGCGTCAGATCGGCGTTACATCCAGGACGGCAACGAGCACCTGGACGCGATCCCCCGTTCACAACAGGGTTGGAATCCCTTCGATGTCATCGTGATGGGAGACCTCCGCCCGGAACTCTTCAGTTCCGAGCAACTTGCGCAGATCCGAAGGCACATCGCGGAACGAGGAGCCGGCCTGTTGTGGATCGGAGGGGCAGGCTCCACCCCCGGCGCATGGAGGGGGACACCGCTCGCGGACCTTCTGCCGTTCGCGCTCAAGCCGGAAGCCGCGGGAGATCGCGGTCCGCTTCCGTGGTTGAATCCCGTGTTGATCAAGCCGGGAACCGCGGCGGAACGCTACGGCGTTCTACAACTGACAGGGCAACCAGAGGAGCCTTGGCCGCGTGACCTGATGGATCCCGCGCTCGGATGGCCGCTTGTCCGTTGGGCACAGCGAATCGAGGCTGCCACTCTCAAACCTACGACGGAAGTACTGGCGTACGCGCACCCCGCGGAAGTCCCTTCTCAGACCGCAGCGCCCGAACCCCTCGTGATGACCATGCGGTACGGTGCGGGCAGAACTGTCTATGTCGGCACCGATGAAACGTGGCGCTACCGCTACGCCGCAGGTGAAGTCCTGACCGAGCGATTCTGGATACCACTGGTTCGCCTGCTGGCGAGAGAGAGTCTGGGGCGTTCGGGCAAGCCCGCGATCCTGACCGCATCTCCCGAGACCGTGCGCACGAACCAGACCGTCCAGATCGGGGTGCGATTGCTCGACCAGGTACTGATCGATCAGCGTCCTTCCAGCATCACCGTTCGCGTCGCCAACGCCGGTCTGCCTGCCGAACTCGCCAAGCCCGCCGAGGTCACGCTGATGCCCCAGGGTACATCAGACGATCAACCCGCCGCGGCGTTCGGCGGGGTGTGGCTCTCCGCCGAGCCGGGGGTGTTCACCGTGACATCGATCGATCCCGTCCTTGCGGGCATCGATCTCTCGGCCCGTGTTGAAGTGATACTGCCCGATGATGAGATGCGCTTTCCTCAGACAGATCACGGCTTGCTCACCACCCTTGCACAGCAGTCCGGCGGGGCTGTTCTGCAGCCCGACCGGCTGAACGAACTCCCGGCCTTGCTCCCCAATCGTCAACTGCGCGTGCTCGGAATGCCCGACATCGAGACGCTGTGGGATAAGCCCTTTGTCTGGATTGTGCTCCTCTCATTGCTCTCGCTCGAGTGGATCGGTCGGCGATTCATCAAACTGGCCTGAGGTTCACCGCACGCCACAGAGCAAGCCCGCGGTTACAGTCAGTCCGCATGCTCGGATCGGTCCACATACCGTCACAGTTCGTTTCTCGTTACAGCCTGCTCGGGGCCTTCGCTGTCGAAATCGGCGATGCCTTTGCAGCGGCTGGTTGGCGGGTCAACCCCCCCATCGGTGAGCGAGGTCCGCACCTGTTCTTGCTTCTCAACTCACCCGCCCGCCTGGAGCAGGTCTTTGAGTGGATGCGTGCGGTCAGCGGGGGTGAGCACACCGCGATTGTGCAGTACTTTGTCGATCATCCACTGGGCCTACACGCGCCACACCTTGATCGGTTTGCGGTGATGCCGAACTACCGCCTCCTGATGCCCTGCAAGGATGATGCCCACATGCTCCGGCTGCGATGGCCAGCGCTGCGCCACATGCACTGCGGACACGGCGTTGCACCCTCAGCGCTCTGCGACATCGCGTCACTGGGAGACGGTCATGTAACCCCGGCGGGCGAACGCGGCGGGCGGGATCTTCCGCTGCTGGTCGCCGGATCCATCCATAGCGAAGCGGAGTTGGACTCACTCCGGGCCGCGCTGCCCGCCCCGCTCAGGCCCGTGTGCGATGGCATTGTGGAACTGCAACTCGCCGCTCCCTCGTTGACCTTTACGCAGGCTTTCGATCTCGCGCTCCCCGCGGGGATGATCTCACCAGATCATTGGCAGTTCCTCGCCGCGGTCTGGCGTTGCACCACGGCGGAACTGAATCGCCGCCGCCGCGTGGGCCTTGTTCGAGCCGTGCAGGGTGTGCCGACAATCGTCGCTGGGCCGCCCGCGTGGAAAGAGGAGTGTATCGGAACCCTCAACTACGTCGGCGAGGTTGCCTACGCCGACCTCTCGGCGCTGATGCGACGGGCCAGAGTCTGCCTGGCGTGGGGACCAACGCAGTTCGCGCACAGTTACAGCGAACGGCCGCTTCTCTCCATGGCCGCGGGGTGTGCCACGCTGACGGATGAACGACTCTCGAGCCGAGCCGATTTCGTCGATTCAGATGGTCCGTGTGCCGCTTTTTATGACTCTTCACGGCCTGACACGTTGCGAGAGTTGGTGGAGAGTTTGCTTCTCCACCCCGAGCGTTCCGCGAGGATGTCAATGCGCGGGCGCGTTCTGATCGAATCCGCCCATCTCTGGTCCCATCGCGTGCCGACGATGATCGCGGCCGCGAGGGATGCTCTCGCCGCGGCGTAGTCAAAAGCACAACCGGGCGGGAGCCACGCCCGCCCGGTCGAGTAAATCCAGATCGGTGAACCTTACCCGTTGATCGCGGTCACTTTGACTTTGGTGTAACGCTGGCGGTGACCGGTCTTCTTCTGCCAGGTCTTCTTCGCCTGGAACTTCTGGATGTGGAGCTTGTCGCCCATCACCATCGGGTCAATGACCTCGGCGGAGACAGTGGCACCGGCGACATAGGGCTGGCCAATCTTGGCCGTGCCGCCGATGTCTCCAACGACCAGAACCTTGTCGAACTTGATCGCCGAGCCGAGCGCGGCCGCGCCTTCCTGATGAAGATCGATGAGAATCTCCTCACCCTGAATCACTTTTCGCTGGCTGCCGGACTCTTCGATAATCGCGTACATGACGGAAACTCCTACGGAATGGGTCGAGATGATAGGAGCCACACGAGTCAGGGACAAGCAGTCATCGCGAGCCGCACCCATACTTGTTCCAAACGCGGATTTTCTGATGTCAAACCGATGAAAGATGCTTGAAACAAGGAGTATCGGGGTTTGAACTCCAAGCAATACTGATGAAACAGGTTAGCGTGTTGAGTGAGAGAGCCATTGATGAGCCATCGCTCATGACACATATGTCAATGAAAGGGAACTGTTACTCGCAGGTGCAATCGTCGAAGGATGATTGAGTGTTGACGAAGTCAGCATGTTTGCGTATCATTCCGGCCCTAGATTGCGGGGTGGAGCAGCCCGGTAGCTCGTCGGGCTCATAACCCGAAGGTCGCTGGTTCAAATCCAGCCCCCGCTATTGCCCGGGTCGTCCAGAAACTGGGCGACCCACCCGTTAGAAGTGAACGCCCCGACCGTAAGGCCGGGGCGTTTGCGTTTCCGGGCCGCGTTTTGCCGAGTCTCTCGACATGCCCCACCGCGGGAAGTCTCACCGACTTGCGCGGTGAGACTCACGGGGCGCGGCATCTGGCCTGTGAGGACGCTTCCAAACCCAAAAAGTCTCAGAGTCTCTGCGTCTCACCCGGCACGCCGTTATAGCCGTGACTCGACATCTCGTGGGTCGGCAACACGTGGCGGGCCCAGCAGGGGCGACGGCGATTTCGAACGCAAACTCGATCCGTGTGATGCCAACGCATCGACGCACTTCGCGTGAGCGCTGCGGCGAAGGTGGTGGCGATCCCACCTCGCAACTCGAATCAGATCGATCCCTCGCATGCCCAGTGCGGACAGCCCGCCTCCGCGTGGCGTATGTAGCCGGGGAGAAGACATGCCTTGCCTTCTCGCCCCCACGCCACCTCAATCGTCCGACGACGAGCCGGGAGCACCGCCGATGGTTGCCAATGACGATGACGCCAATCTGTCCGCCGACCAGCGCCGCCGCGAGGTGATCGCCATCCTCGCGACGGGCGCGATGCGATGGCACCGCCGCGCCAAGGCTACGGGCCTTGTTGTTAACGCGGTTGCAGCGACCCCCGACGCCCCGAAGTCGGAGCATCAAGAAGAAGCGGACATCG
>DDSA01000002.1:0-247 GCA_002343715.1 Phycisphaerales bacterium UBA2402
CCGCGGCGGGCAGCCTCGCGGGGGGCATCGGCGCGGCTCCGGGTGCCGTCGGAGGAGCATCGCTGGGCGCCAGCGCGGGCCTGACACTGCTGACGTTTCTCGGGCTTGGTTTTCTGGTCAAGTACGTCGCGGATCGACTCGGCGAACTCGCCGACTCTTTCGACAAGGGCACCACCGCCTCACGCAGGGCCAACGGTGCGCCCACCGTCATCGATACGGCGGCTCGCCACTTCGGTGACGCGATGGG
>DDSA01000002.1:519-873 GCA_002343715.1 Phycisphaerales bacterium UBA2402
GGCTTTGTTGCCCTGGTCATCGAGGGCCTCATCATGTACTTCGCGGCCCGCGGGATGCGTGCCGGCATCGACAAGGTCAAATCGACCCGGCTCGGGCAGACCGTGGCCAACGCCGCCGCGAACAACCCGGCGTTCATCAACCGAGTTCGGCTCCAACGATACTGCAACGAACTGGGCTGGTCACGGGTGACGGGGACCATGAGGCTCCGTATTTCCCGAGCAGCCGCGTATCTCGAAAAATCAGGCGTGCCCGATAAAGATATGGTCGGATACCTCAAAGCCATCGACTTCAAATCAGAAGTCAAGGTCGTTTCGATCGAGGCCAACACCATGCTCATTCAGCGAAAACTCGAG
>DDSA01000002.1:1076-9712 GCA_002343715.1 Phycisphaerales bacterium UBA2402
ATGCTCATTCAGCGAAAACTCGAGAAAGTCGGGCGCTGGTACACGCGCCCCGGCGTCTCGGGGAGGAACACGGGGATCTCCGAGGCGGGCCGAAGTGTGATGCAGTTCAAAACATCACGGCCGGTCCAGGCGCTCGAGAGCAGGGCCGCCGCAACCGGCGACACCTGGACCCCCAAGCCTCACGCGACTCACGAGCAACTTGCGGTCAGACTGGAACAACTCAAAGGGCTCTCGAAGGAGCAGATCGCCAAAATAATCGCGGACCATAAGGCTTATCTGACCCGCGAGTTGGTGTCGGGCGGCGGCGTGCAGTATTTCACCAACGCTCCCATCCCCGTGTACAAGCATCCGCTCCAGGGCCGCCCCAAGGGATCGAGATAAGCCCTCCGCCCGGTTCGGGAGTTTCAGCCTACGCCGGATCTTTCGACCCCGGCCACCGTGGGACGGCCCGATGACGCCCCCCCGCAACGAACCGCTCCCCGGCACGATGATGACGTTCGGGCGATGTCGGTATGATGCGCCCCAACCGCCGGAGCCAACGCCCGATGTCCAACTTTACCCAGGCCAACCGACTCATCGCCATCAGCACCATCCTGGGCGATGATGTGATGCTCCTCAAGGGATTTGAACTCACCCACGAACTGGGGCGCCCCTTCACCTGTGAACTCGAACTCCGCAGCCTGGAGCACGACCCCGATTTCGACAAGATCATCGGCAGCCCGGCGACCATCCGCGTCCAGCAGACCGACGGCAAGACACGATTCATCAGCGGCATCATCGCCCGGATCGGTCAGGTCGGCCCCTCTTCGCCCAAGCGGATGAACTCGTATCGCGCCCTGATGGTGCCCGGCCTTTGGTTCCTCTCACGCCGAACCGACTACCGCATCTTTCAGAAAATGACCGTGCCCGACCTGGTCAAGAAACTGGTCGGCGAGTTCGGTGTTGAGATCAAGGTACAGACCACGGGCACCTATGTCCCCCGCGATTACACCACACAGTACGGCGAAACGACCCTCGATTTCATCCATCGCCTGATGGAGGATGAAGGGATCTATTACTACTTCACGCACGACAAATCCAGCCACACCATGGTCCTGGTCGACAGTTGCGCCAGCCTCAACGCGGCGGAGGGTTACGCCGACATTCCCTACGTCGAGCAGGACAGCAAGAGCGTGGGGGTCGAGCGCATCTTCGCCTGGGAGAAGGAAAAAGGCGTCCTTCCCTACCAGGTCCGCCTGCGTGATTTCGACTACCGCAAGCCCGATGCGCTCCTCGAATCCGACCGCAAGTCCGTCGCCAAGCAGAACTTCAACCAGGTCCTGGAGTGGTACCACTACCACAGTTTCTTCAACGAATCCTCCTCGTCCAAGGCCGCTGGCGGGGAGGATTACACCGCCATGATCAGCGAAGCCGCCGCCAAGCAACTGGCACAGATCCGCATGGAGGAGATCGACTGCCGGCGCGATTCCTGCCGCGCCGCCGCGGACACACGCGGCCTGTTCACCGGCGCTCGGTTCAAACTCGCGGGTCATCCCGTGCAGAGCAACAACGGCGAGTACATTGTCGTCGGGTCGCACTGCTCGGCCTCCACCGCCGAGTACAGCGCCACCGACAAGAGCGGCGGCGCCAGCCCTTCGCCCGAAGAGGAGATGTACCAGATGTCCTTCTCGGCGATCAAGGCCGCGACGGAGTTCCGCCCCGCACGGTCCACGCCCCGCCCGCGCGTCCCCGGCCCGCAGACGGCTCTGGTTGTCGGGACAGGGGGCAAGGAGATCGACCCCGACATGGACGGCCGCGTGAAGGTGCAGTTCCCGTGGGACCGCGAGGGGAAGGGTGATGCGAAGAGTTCGTGCTGGATCCGCGTTTCGCAGATCTGGGCCGGCGCGAAGTTCGGCGCGCTCTTCACACCCCGCATCGGCCAGGAGGTCGTGGTCGAGTTCATCGACGGCGACCCCGACAAACCGCTCATCACGGGGCGGGTCTACAGCAAGAACGGTGGCGCCACCGTCCCCTACAAGGCCAACGAACTCCCCACCATCTCGACCATCAAGTCCTCGACCAGCACCGGCGGAGGCGGCTTCAACGAGATCCGTTTCGATGATAAGAAGGGCGAGGAGCAGGTCTTCATCCACGCCGAGAAGCAGATGGACGTGCGGGTCAAGAAGGACAGTTACGAGACCATCGGCAACGACAGGCACCTCATCATCGGCAACGACCAGATCGAGCACGTCAAGCACGACCGCAGCGAGATCGTGGACAACGACCACAAAGAAGAGGTCAAGAACGACCGCAACCTGAAGATCGGCGGCAAGGAAGCCGTCGAGATCGCCAAGAGCAAGAGCCTGAAGGTCGGCGGCGACGTGATCGAGGAGTTCGCCAAGAACCAATCCACTGTCGTCACCGGCGATCATTACCTCAAGGCCAAAAACATCGTCATCGAGGCGCTCGAGAACATCACCCTCAAGGTCACCGACGACTCGTTCATCGCCATCGAGAAGGACAGCATCACCATCAAGACCAAGGCCTTCGACCTCACCGCCACCGAGAAGGGCATCGACATCAAGGCCATGAAGGACATCACGGTCAAGAGCGATACCGCGGGCTTCTCCCTCAAGACCACCAAGGCCATCGACTTGGACGCCACGACCGACGTCAACGTCAAGGCGAAGGTCAACGCCAACGTCGAGGCCACCGCGAAACTCTCGCTCAAGGGCACCGCCGGTGCCGAACTCACCGGCGCGAAGGTCGATGTACAAGGTCAGGCGATGGCCACCCTCAAGGGCGGGATCGTGATGATCAACTAATCGGCGAAATAGTTCGAGAACTCTCCGCGTCACCCATACACCGTACCCCTTCCCCCAGCACCCAACGGCATCCCCCATGGCTTCCTGCAAATCCGGCAAACCAGGCACGATCGTCTCCCCCGCCGAACCCCTCGAGGCGGCCGAGGCCGACAATACCGACCCCGTCGAAGTCAACAAACTCAAGGTCTTTCAACGCGAACTCAAGGAAGGCAAGTACGGCAAGCAGTTGATCAACACGTTCAAACCCGAAGAAGCCAAGAAGGGCAAGACAGAGGAACTCACCTGGATCGACCTCAAAATGAAGGACGGCGACAAGCCGAACGCCGGTGAACCGTTCGAGGTCAAACTCCCCAACGGCGAGATCGCCACCGGCACCCTCGACGAAAAGGGTGAGGCAACCGTTCGAAACATCCCCAAGGGCAAGTGCGAGGTCTTCTGGCCGCGACTCCACGAGAAAAAGTGGAAGAAGTCCTGAAAAGGGCTTCCTCCACCTCACCGTGCTCATCGGAGATCATCAAACCTGTCACCGCACCGCTACGCCGCGGCACGAACGATCGTGAACTGCTTGTGCAGGCCCATCTGCCGGAGCATCTGCTCACAGGGCGTGGATACACCAGCGAGCACCAGGTTCCCGCCCTTGCCCTTGCACCGCTTCGAAACGGCGATCAGCGCGTTGATCCAGGCACAACTGAACGCCGCAACCTTGGACAGATCGAGCGTCAGTTTTCCGTTCGTCCGATCCGCCAGATCACACAGAGGTTCCGTGAGCGCATACGCCTGGCGCTCCCGAACCGCGGGGACATCGATCCGAACGAAGTGCATCCCCCCGATATCCTCGACCGTCATCAGCGATTGTGGCAGCGGCGGGATATCCACCGGCGCCGAAGGGCCATCATAGTTGGAGCGATACGGGATGGGAGCCGGGGGCTCGGCGTTCCGTCGCGGGTCTGGTTTCGTTGCTGGTCCAGACGACTCGAACGCGGGAACAAAGATCGGCGTGGAGCCGCGGTCTGAGTTCGAACTTGACATGAGGTAGTTCTCCCGGAGTGAACGGGCTGCGAGGCCCGATTGAGTTGCCTAGGCCGCGGAACGGATCAATCTCCGACCCGTACGCGCTGAAAGATGAGATTCGATGGACGTGGTTCCGACGGAGGGCTGTCCCCCGATCGGCAGCAGTTCCGCCGATGACGCTGAGGAACGGGCCGCTCGCCCCACGCCCATCAGTGTCTTGTTCGCGCGGAGAAGCCTTTCACCTTCCTCGTTCATGCCGGTCAGACAGAGGGCCCCGCCCAGGTCCGCGCAGCGCACGGAAAGATCGATCAGCGCTCGCACCCAGGTCCACGAGTATTCCTCCACCACGGACAGATCGAGTTCAAGCCGCCCCCTTGTGCCGCCCGCGACATCGAGCAGGCGCGATGCCAATGAGTTCACGTGCTCATCACGCGAAGGAGGGATATCTAATCGAACCAGAGCCGAGTTTGTACGCTCGAAGACGCGAAACCAGCCAGCCGCACAAGCGCCGGGGTCGTACTTATCAGGAACATGTAATGGTTCATTCATGAGGGACTCCCACGGCCGGGGAGACGGCCGAGCCAACATCCGTCAAGACCGTCGGGCAGTAGACCGCCGACGCACGCACTCGACACAGTGCATTTCAACCGGGCCGGATACAACCTGAACGACTCCGATCTGCGGAATTGCGCATGAAGCAGGCGGCGCAACCTCCATAGACCGCACCGCTGACTATCTTCTCGCGTATCAGGTTACATACGTGATTGTATATGTTCGTATTTTGATAGGAAATTTACGATCGAATGGTTTCAAGAGCACTTCACTCCACCGTCGTGGTGCAATAAAATCTGCCCCCGTTGTGGGAACGACAGGGCAATCTCTGCGAAATCGTTCAGGAGGCCTTACGTCTTGCAAACATTTGTCGAACTGAAACAGCTCACGAAGAGGTTCGGGCCTTCGAATGAAGCCGGAATCCTTGCTGTTGACAACATCTCATTCAAGGTTGAGAGCGGCGAAGTCTTGGGATTCCTCGGGCCGAACGGCGCGGGCAAGAGCACAACCATGAAAATGGTCACGGGCTTTCTCGCTCCCACTTCGGGCACCGCAGTGGTCCGCGGGCACGATGTCACCCGGGAGCCGCTGGCCGTCAAGCAGAAAATCGGCTACCTTCCCGAGGGTGCTCCCGCATACTCGGATATGACGCCGGAGGCCTTTCTCGAGTTCTGCGCGCAGGTCCGCGGGCTGAAGGGTGAAGCGAAAAAACAGGCCATCCGAAAAGCCGTCGGCCGAACGCATATCGACGGCGTCATGCGCCAGCCGATCGAAACCCTGAGCAAGGGTTTCAAGCGCCGCGTCGGCCTCGCGCAGGCCATCCTGCACGAGCCGGACTTGCTCATCATGGACGAACCGACCGACGGACTCGATCCGAACCAGAAGCACGAAGTCCGCAACCTCATCCGTGATATGGCCCGCGAACAGGCCGGGGGTGGCGGACGCGCCGTCATTCTGAGCACGCACATACTTGAAGAGGTCGAGGCCGTCTGCACACGCGTTGTCCTGATCGCGCGTGGCCGAGTCGTAGCCGACTGCACTCCCGCCGAGTTCATGGGAAGGAGCAGGTATCACAACGCGGTGACCCTGGCCATCGTTCCTCCCATCGGGGTCATGGTGTTCGATGAACTCAAGCGCATCCCGGGAGTCGCGGGCGTCGAAGACAACGGCACGGCCAAAACTTCCGACGGGACACAGGTCCGCTGCACCGTTCTGGCCAAGAACGGGAAGGCGATCGCGCCCGAAGTCAGCCACCTCATCAAGGCCAAGGGTTGGCAGGTGGACATGATGCGCGTCGAAGCGGGCCGACTAGATGACGTTTTCAGGGACCTGACAACGACCTGAGCCAAAGCCCCCCACGCGTTCGGCCACACTCGAAACACTCAATACGGTTCTTCCTCTCCAGGCTTCACCTTTCAAACTTCTCCCATTTGGATCTCCCCCATGCCCGGACTCGGACCAGTCTTCAGACGTGAACTCGCGGGGTACTTCGCCACCCCCGTCGCCTACGTCTTCATCGTGATCTTCCTCATCCTCACGGGGGTCTTCACCTTTCAACTCGGCAACTTCTTCGAGCGAAATCAATCGGACCTGAGGCCATTCTTTGATTTCCATCCGTGGCTCTACCTCTTCCTGATCCCCGCCGTCTCCATGAGACTCTGGGCAGAGGAGCGAAAGAGCGGAACCATCGAACTCCTGATGACCCTGCCCGTCTCGCGTGCCGCGGCGGTCTTCGGCAAGTTCCTCGCGGCGTGGGCCTTCTGCGGGGTCGCCCTCTTGCTCACCTTCCCGGTCTGGATCACCGTCAACTACCTCGGCGAGCCGGACAACGGCGCGATCTTCATGGGCTACATCGGCAGCCTGCTCATGGCCGGCGGGTTTCTCGCCATCGGAGCCTGCGTCTCTGCTTCGACCAAGAGCCAGGTCATCGCCTTCATCGTCAGCGTGGTCCTGTGCTTCGGGTTCCTCCTCGCTGGGTTCGCCCCTGTGACCGATTTCATCTCCGGCTGGGCGCCACAGGCCGTGGTCGAGACGGTCTCCTCGTTCAGTTTCCTGACACGCTTCGATTCCATCAGCAAGGGTGTTCTGGACCTTCGCGATGTCGTGTTCTTCGTGAGTCTGATCGCCGTCTGTTTGGTCACGAACAGCGCGATCCTCGAAGCCAAGAAAGCGTAAGACAAAGGCATCAACCCCCGGCTGACACCGCGGAACCGCCCCAAGGCCACCACCATGAACCGAACGACACTCTTCGGAACCATCCTCGTCCTGATCGTCCTGTTCATCGCGATGAACATGCTCGCCGGATTCGGCCTGCGCGGTGCCCGCATCGACGCGACCCAGGGCGGGCTGTACACGCTCACGCAAGGCTCACGCAATATCGCGAAGAGCCCCGACGAGCCGGTGAATCTCACCTTCTACTACTCCGCCAAACTGGCCCAGGGGCGAGGCCAGGTCCCCACCTACGCCCAGCGCGTCCGCGAAACACTCGAAGAATACACCCGCGCCAGCGGCGGCAAGATCAAACTCACCGTGATCGACCCCGAACCCTTCAGCGAGGCAGAAGACAAAGCCGTCGCCGCGGGCGTGGCTGGAATCCCGGTGTCCGCATCGGGCGAGAACCTGTACTTCGGCCTCGTCGGCACCAACTCCTCCGACGGGAAGGAGGTCATCCCCTTCTTCGACCTGCAGAAGGAGAAGTTCCTCGAGTACGACCTGTCGAAACTCATCTACTCGCTCGCCAATCCGAAGAAGAAAGTCGTGGGCCTCATCAGCAGCATGCCCATCGAGGGCGGCTGGGCGATGGACCCCATGACGCGCCAGCCCCGTCAGAATCAGCCCTGGTACGTAGCCAATGAGATCCGGAACACCTTTGAGTTGCGCAACCTCGGCAAAGAGATCGGCACGGTGCCCGATGACGTCTCCGTTCTCATGGTCGTTCACCCCAAGGACCTCTCCGAGCGCACTCTGTACGCCATCGACCAGTTCGTGATGAACGGCGGCAAGGCCATGCTCTTCGTCGATCCCAACTGCGATTCCGACCGAGAGTCCAACCCGCAGATGCAGCAGATGCCCGGCTCCAAGTCCAGCAATCTGACCAAACTCCTCGCGGCCTGGGGTGTCGAGGTACTCCCCGACAAGTTCGCCGCCGACTTCAACAACGCGCTGCGTGTGAACACCCAGCAGCGGGGCGAGGTCGTCCCCTATCTCGCGTACATGAAGGCCGACGGCGAGCAACTCGCCAAGGACGATCCGGTCACGGGGCAGGTTCGGACGGTCAACTTTGCCACCCCGGGCATCATCAAATCACGGCCCGTCTCCGATAGCCCACCCGCGAAGGAGGGTGAACCGGCCCCCACTCCCGGCCTCGCGGCGACGATTGTTCCCCTCGTCAGAACGAGTGATCGCGCGATGGCCATGCCGACAGCCACCATCGCCTTCCAGGCCGATCCGAAACAACTTCTGAAGGAATACCAACCGGGCAGCGAGTCCCTCACCCTCGCGGCGCGACTCGGCGGACGCGTCAAGAGTTCCTTCCCGGGCGGTCCGCCGGCCGCCGAGGGCGAAACACCCGAGGATGCCGACAAGGCCAAGGCCGCTCACCTCACGGAGAGCAAGGAACCCATCAACGTCATCCTCATCGCCGATGTGGACTTTCTCGCCGACCAGATGTGGGTGCGACTTCAGAACTTCTTCGGGCAGCAACTCGCCCAGAAACTCGCCGACAACGGGGACCTGGTCATGACCGCCCTGGACAACCTCAGCGGCTCGACGGACCTGATCTCCGTGCGCGCCAGGGAGGTATCGGCCCGTCCCTTCAGCCGCGTCGAGAGGATGCAGAAGGACGCCGACCAGAAGTACCTTCAGGAGCAACAGGCACTCGAACGAAAAGTCGAAGAGACGCAGCAGAAAATCAGCCAACTGCAGGCGGACAAGAAGGGCGAGGACGCCTTCGTGCTCACCCCCGAGCAGCAGGCGGAGATCGAGAAACTCCGCAAGGAATACGCCGATACCCGCAAGCAACTGCGCGATGTGAAGAGCAGCCTCCGCAAGGATATCGAAGGTCTGGGCACCAAACTCAAGTTCATCAACATCGGTCTCTTGCCCGGACTGGTTGCCCTGGGAGCGATGAGCCTTGGAGCCTACCGCGTCTCGCGCCGCCGCACCAAACCGCGCGACTGACCCGCACGACACCGAATGCCTACCGACGGAGATTGTCATGAACGCGAAAACACTCCTCATCCTCACCGCGGCGACCGCCGCGACCGGATC
>DDSA01000259.1 GCA_002343715.1 Phycisphaerales bacterium UBA2402
GGTGGCGGGCATGGGGACGCCGAAGAGCGCGGCGGGGGCCGCACGGCCCTCGCCGATGGCGAAGGTGGCGACCGGGATCCTTCTTGGCATCTGCACGATCGAGAGCAGCGAGTCCATGCCCTTGAGCGCGTGGCTCTCGACCGGCACGCCGAGCACCGGCAGGTGGGTCTTCGAGGCGGCCATCCCCGGCAGGTGCGCGGCCCCGCCCGCGCCGGCGATGATCACTTTCAGGCCGCGGTCCTCGGCGGATGCGGCGTACTCGAAGAGCAGGTCGGGCGTGCGGTGGGCCGAGACGACGCGCGCCTCGTGGGGGATGCGCAGTTCATCGAGCGTGGCCGCGGCGTGGCGCATGGTCTCCCAATCGCTGGTGCTGCCCATGATGATGCCGACGATCGGCTCGGGGCGGGCTGGGGAGCGGCGGGGGGTGGCGCGGGGCATGCGCGACGGTAGCCGGGTCGATGGGCGGTCTGGGGGGGCGCGGCGTGAACGTCTTGAGCGCGGTCCCGATCTCGCATCACGGCCACCACGACCCGCGCTGTCCCGACCTGACTCTCAAAGCCCCCTCACCCCCCGAACCGCTCCGCGAAGAGCAGCTGGTCGGTCTCGTTCACCTGGCCGTCGCGGTTCAGGTCCGCGGCGGCTTGCTGGGAGGAATAGGCCGCATCGAACGCCGCGGCATCGGTGGAGTTGATGGCGCGGTTGTAGTCGAAGTCGGCGCCCCGCGCGGCGTTCTCGGGCCCTTCTTCCTCCTCGCACTCCAGCGTGCAGTTGCAATCGGTGTACTCGCCGGCCCAGAGCACCTGCACGAGGTCGTGCTGGGTCTTGAACGGGTCCGCGCTGGTGTGGACCACGCGGATGGTGATCTGATTCGACGTTTCCCCGATCTCGCGGATGCGGCAGTCCTTGAAGTCAAAGACGCGCCGGCCGGAGTAGTCGGGCGTGTAATACCCGAAGGAGCCGTCGGGCACGGCGCTTACTTCGGCGTGGTCCGGGCAGGAGAGTTCGAGCCAGTCGGCGAGGTCCGCGGGTCCCACAGGTAGAACTTGCCGAAGATGGGCGGCGGGCCGGGTTCGAGGGGTTCATCGGGGACAACGGCTGTCTCAAGGATGATCCGCAGATTCTGGCCCGAGTGGGCCGACATGTCGTCGAAGAAGAAGTCCATCGACGTCACCTCGTCGGACCCGACGGTCGCGCAGGCGAGCGAGATGACGTGGGGCAGGTCGTTCGAATCGAGAAGCGTGCGCCGCGCCCGTTCGAGGGCGATAGCGCTGCCCGGCACGACCGTTCCGTCAATGAGCGTGATGTCGTCAAGAGAGGGGGTGTAGACCCGCTTGTAGATGTTCATGAACTCGGACCACTCCGCCTCGGTATCGCCGACGTTGTGGTCGTTCCAGACCAGAATCTCGGGGATGCTCTTGGCTCGCAACATGCAGAGGAGGAGCGCGATGTCATCGGCGGAGGGTGAACAAGAAGCGGTGCGCCTGCGAACACTCGCGCTGCCGGGCTTCCGCCCGTCAACAGACGCGCCAAAGCACTGCACAGTCCGTCTTATTCTCGAAAATCACCGGAGGGACAGAAACCAGCCCGTCATTATCAACAACCGCCTGACTCCCAATACTCGAAGAAGACCTGCACGTCTGCGCCGTCTACGCCCCCATCACGATTTAGATCCGAAGCGGCTGCCCCAACTTCCCACTCTTGAAAAAAAGCGACTACATCGGAGCCATCGATACCACCATCGAGATTGAAGTCCGCAAAGCACGGTGTACCGACGACAATGACTGCGGAGATGTTCCCCGTGCCTGACGAAGTGAGTAGCCGCACGCCGAAGCTGTTGCCGTTGCCGGATACCTCGTCACATACGCCAAGGGAGTACTCCTGCGGGACTTCCACCCGCCGATCGGCGAAATGCTCGCTTGCCAGTCGAATCCCGTACTGCGAGGTCCAAACAAACGCTCGCCATGTCACGCTATTGGCCTGCCCCGCGAACCCGCCGATGATTAAACCATCGTCGCTCACACAACGAGCCTCGTTCCGTGTCGATCCGTTGATGGTTCCGAGGTCGTGCATGGAGAGCGACGCGTCCCACCGGGCAGCGCGCGTGCCTGTTTGGCCGGTGTACCGCCCAACGACGACTTCGCCGTTTGCAGATACCGCCAGTGCCCGGGCTTGAGTCGCGAAGGGAGGCGCTGGAATCGGAAGGATCTGGGAGCCTGTCGCGGCACGCCAACGGAACGCGGCATCGATGCCCGTGGCAAGGTTGACGCTCTCGCCGACGATGGTGCTTCCATCGCGGCTGATGCCCCGAACGGTCATGAAGTTGTCGCCCGCACGCGGGTAGGGGAGCGCCTGAATACCGCCCGCGGCGGTCCAACGGAAGCCTCGTTGGGGTGCGGGTGCCCCGCTCCCCTGGAGGGTACCGGCCACGACGGTTCCATCTCCGCTGATGACCACGGCGCTTGTTACTTTGGACCAACCGGAAAGAAGCGGCAGCACTTGGACCGGCTGGCCGACCCGTGCCACGATGGCCCTGCGGTCGTTCCAATCCGTGTTGGTGCTCATGGCCCCGCTGATGATGCTCCCATCGGACGACATCCCGTGAAAAGTGTTGGCGTTCAACAGGCCGGCATCCGCGGCATCCACGCGACCGCCCGCCGCGGTCCATCGGTAGGCGTGCTCGATCGCCGGCTGGCCAGAGTGTCCCGTATAGCCGACGGCCGCGAGGCCATCTTGTGTGAATCCCATGATGTAGGATTCGTCTCCGCCGTCGATCGTGCCAATGGGATAGAAACCGGGAGCCTGGCCGAGACACTGCGCGGAAATGCAGAGGGCAACGCCTGCGGCAGCCCACGAAGGCTCCAACGCCTTGCGTTCCCGAATATGCACTGGCCCTTCGCCGCTGATCCGTCTTGCTTGTGCCGGCATCACGCGACTCCTCCCGAAAGCCGACCGTCAGTCCATCGTGTACTGAATAGCCCGAGAACCGCTTCCGCCATGCGGGCCGCAGAACGCAGCCCGAACTACTTGATACGATACAGGTTGTGAAAAGTTCCAGTACTTCGCAAAACTACTTTGAGGGATCCGATTCTTCCCATTGCCGAGTTGTGGTAGCACGAGCGGCACCCGCTCGGTGGCAAGGCGTGCGTCCCTGTCACGCTGCGTGGGGGCGGTCTCTCAGAAGAAGCAACGCGGCTGGTCGCCGGTGCCGAGCGTTTGGGCGTACCCCACGCTGGTGAGCACGTGGGCGGCGATGAGAGAGAGAACGGGGCGCATGAGATACCTCCAACACTGAAGAGTGCTTGGCCGACCGAAGTCGAACAAAGCGGGTTGAGTGCGTACCGCAACCACCACCCACACGTTGCGGGTAATCGGCACGATTACGCAGAGACACAGGTCACGCCATCGGCCGGTTGCCGAAGGCTCAATTCACCACACTAACACACCATATTTCCCACACTCCAAGACAGTCCGTACGTGTTGCTACTCCATGCGACTGCAATGGCGACGCACTAACAACCTCCTGCTTCCCAGGAGCGGAAAAACAACTCCACATCCGCACCATCAACCCCGCCATCTTCGTTGACATCCGCCGCCGGCAACCCTGCGGCCCACGGTTCGAAGAAGGCGCCGACATCGGACCCGTCAACGCCGCCGTCCTTATTGAAATCTGCTGGACAGGGTGCCGCCAGGACCGCGATCCCTGATACATTGGCGGGTTGTCCCGGGCGACGATATCGAACGCCAAACACTCGCCCGTTCCCAGAAACGGCGTTGCAGATCACCGCTTCATGATCCGGCGGGAGTGGCGCTCCGCGCTCAGCGAAGTAGTCCGCCGCAGGACGCATCCCGGCATCGACCGTCCAAACGAATCCTTGCCATGTTGTACCGATCTCAAAGCCGGCGCTGCCGCCGATGATCCGGCCGTCATCCGAGATGCATTCCGCGGAATGAGTCGTCGATCCCGCGATGGAGCCGAGGTCGTGCATCTGGGACTGTGAGTCCCAATAGACCGCGCGTGTGCCTTCGCCGGGGTTGTCGTACCTTCCCACGACAATGGACCCGTCCGCGCTCACTCCGTAGGCTTCGGCGTTCGCGGTCGGCGAAGGCAGAACGATGGTGCCCGTCTGCGCCCGCCACTTGAATGGCACTGTCGTGCCGCCGGCTGGGCTCAACGAGGATCCCACAATAGTGGTTCCGTCGCTGCTGATGTCGTGGACAAGGGCGAGCGTGTCACCCGCCCGAGCGTAGGGAATCGCTTGGATGCCGCCCGCGGCCGTCCAGCGGAAGCCGCGCGAAAGCGGAGGAGTATGCGAAGTTCTGTACGCGCCCGCGACGACCATGCCATCCGCGCTGACTCTGGGGTTACTCGTGATTCCCGCGGTGTACCCCGTCAAGAACGGGAGTATCAACAGGGGCTGTCCCTGCACCGCGACGAATACGCGAGTAGGATCAACCTCTCTCGCGTACATGTAGCCGACAATGACAGTGCCTTCATCGGAAACGCCAGTGAAACTGCTAAACGTAAGCAGCCCGGGGTCGTTGGCATCAATCCTTCCATCGCGAGGCGTCCAGCGATACGCCCGCGCAACATTGTTGATGGTGCCCACCCGACTCGTATAGCCTACCGCCATCTCGCCGCTTGCTGTGAAGTCGTGTACAAAGGACTGGTTCGCTCCCTCCGTTTCACCAACGAGGTAAAACCCCGGCTGACCGAGTGCGAGCGTCGCCGTGGACAGAGTGGCGAGCGATGCGGCCGCCCGCAGGTTCAGAGTCAGGTGAGAAAATCTGCTCAGCATGTGCTGGTCTCCCAAGCGGCGAAAAAGTACGCCACATCCTCACCATCCACCCCGCCGTCTTCGTTGACATCCGCGATCGGCAAGCCGCTTGCCCACGGGTCAAAGAACGCTTTGACATCCGAGCCGTCCACGCCGCCGTCCCGGTTGAAGTCCGCGGGGCAGGGCACCCCCAGGACCGCGATCGCTGATACATTGGCGGCTTGCCCCGGGCGACGATATCGAACGCCAAACACTCGCCCGTTCCCAGAGACGGCGTTGCAGATCACCGCTTCATGATCCGGCGGGAGTGGCGCTCCGCGCTCAGCGAAGTAGTCCGCCGCGGGACGCATCCCGGCATCGACCGTCCAAACGAATCCTTGCCATGTTGTACCGATCTCAAAGCCGGCGCTGCCGCCGATGATCCGGCCGTCATCCGAGATGCATTCCGCGGAATGAGTCGTCGATCCCGCGATGGAGCCGAGGTCGTGCATCTGGGACTGTGAGTCCCAATAGACCGCGCGTGTGCCTTCGCCGGGGTTGTCGTACCTTCCCACGACAATGGACCCGTCCGCGCTCACTCCGTAGGCCTCGGCGCTGGCGGTCGGCGTAGGCAGAACGATGGTGCCCGTCTGCGCTCGCCACTTGAATGGCACTCTCGTGCCGCCTGCTGGGCTCGCCGAGGATCCCACAATAGTGGTTCCGTCGCTGCTGATGTCGTGGACAAGGGCGAGCGTGTCTCCGGCGCGAGCGTAGGGAATCGCCTGAATTCCTCCGGTGGCGGTCCAACGAAAGCACCGAATGGGTGGCGGCGTGCCGGTTCCTCGACACATTCCCGCCAGGACCATCCCATTTCCGCTGACGCGAGTGGGGTAGTACGCTCGGGAATAGCCCGGAAGAAGCGGGAGGATGGTCAATGGCTGGCCGGGATAACGCACGAATGACTGAAGATTCGCGCCCCCGGATAACGGATACATGTATCCGGCGACGACCATGCCATCGGAGGAGAGGCCCGTAAAACTGTTGAAGGGAAGCAAGCCGGGATCCGTGGCATCGACGCGCCCAGTTTCCACGCTCCAACGATAAGCTCGTTCAACAGAAGTGCCGCTCGATCGACCTGTATACCCAACGGCGAGCGAACCGTCATACGAAATGTCGTGTACCGATGATTCGTTTGCCCCTGCCGTTTCGCCGACGAGATAAAACCCCGGCGTCTGCGCGCGGCACGCAGCCGAGAAGCCGATCGCGGCAAGGCCCGCTGAGACTGCGTACTGCTTCCGCCGCTTCCCGCTGTTCTTCTGCTTTTTCCCGCAACCATTCCGGACCATACTCGCACCACCTTTCGGGGACAGCCCTTCCCGGCCTGTCAAACATCCCTATCGGACATTGATTGTGCAGATGAACCTTCCGACCATGCACGAACGTGCCTCAACTTGTACGTCCCACTACGGGGAAGGTTTTACTCATTCCGATTTGTCTCGCATACTTGGAAACGGCTGCGGGGCGGGCCGCACACACCGCTGAACTCAGTGAACGCGGGTCCGCTCGGCAGGAGTTTCCGAACTGGTCACGAGGGCTTCGACCGCGGACTTTACGTTTTCGGCGATCGTGTCCGGTTCGCCATCCCCAGCGACGACATTCACGCGGATCATGTGCACGAACCGATCAGCCAACACGGCATCGCCGCCGTAAGCTGGTACCGCCGGGCGGAAGCAGAGTCGGGGCGTCGGTGCGGGGTGTTCATACCATGAGTTTTCCCGCGGTCGGAAGAGCCGCACGCGCTGGATCTGCCACGAGCGACGAACCAAGTTTTCATCGGGGGCTTGAGAGGCCCGCCC
This sequence comes from Phycisphaerales bacterium UBA2402, assembly GCA_002343715.1. Lineage (GTDB taxonomy): Bacteria > Planctomycetota > Phycisphaerae > Phycisphaerales > UBA1924 > UBA2402. The sequence goes on from DDSA01000259.1 coordinate 6,611, forward strand.
GCTCACCGCGCTCCACCGCGCCCAGCCACGCGAGCAGTTGGTCGCCATCGAGGAAGCCGACGGTTCGGTCGAACTCCTCGCCGTCCTTGAAGGCGAGCATGGTGGGCATCGCGGTGATGCGCAGGGCCCGGGCGTCCTGCGTGCTTTGATCCACATCAAGTTCGATGGCGATGCCGTTGTCGGCGACCCACTTCTCCACCCTCGGGTCGCGCCAACTGGTCTTGTTCATCTGCTTGCACGGCGGGCACCACGAGGCCGTGGCCTTGACGATCAGGACCTTCGGAGTCCCCGCGACCTGCGCGCGGGCCTGGGCCAGCGTGAGGTGTGAAAAGACCGGCGGGGCCTCGGGCGGCGTACTCGGGGAGCAGGAAGCCAGGACCAGGAGCAGCGCCGCGGCGAGGAGTGTCGGCCGTTTCATAGGCGTAACTCTATCACACGCGAAGCCGGCACCGATAGCGAGGCCGACCTATCGACGCCTCGACATCGCCCGGTCGATGTCACGCCTGGCCTCACGCTCGCCGATGGAGTGGCGCTTGTCGGCCTTGCTCTTGCCGCGTGCCAGCCCGATCAGCAGTTTCGCCCAGCCGTCCTTGAAGTAGAGTTTCAGGGGCACGATGGTCATGCCCTTCTGGTCCACGAGTTTGGCGAACTTGAGAATCTCGCGTTTGTGCGCGAGCAGGGCGCGGGCCCGGACTGGACGATGCCCCAGCGCCCCGGCGGGCTGATACTCCCCGATATTGACGCCGCGCAGGGTCATCTGCGGGGGCGAACCTTCGACCAGCACGTACCCCTCGCCCAGCGACACCAGCCCGGCGCGGACGGCCTTGACCTCGCTGCCCGCCAGCACGATGCCGACCTCGAGGGTCTCCTCGATGTGATAATCAAACCGCGCCTTGCGGTTCTCGATGGTGCGGGAGTTGGGTTCGGCCTTCTTCGCCACGCGGCGGCAATGGTAGAGAATCGCGCCGGGGCGCGTCGGGCCGGCATCCTACATCGTGTGTGTAAACGGGATTCGTGGGGGGCAACTCAGCGGGTGCCTTCGGCGTTGGCCGAGCGGTCGAACTCGCGCCAGCAACTGTCAACCGTGGCGGAGTTGGCCTCGTCCTTGGTCAGGGGGAGCCTTTCCCCGAGTATGCCGATGGCATCGTTGTACCAGTGGACGGTGAGGTCCGCGCGGAAGAAGTTGACCCCGACCTTGTGGTTGTAGTCGGAGCGAACCTGCATGCCGTCGGCGATGAGCGAGGATTGAGCCGGGTCGATGGCCCACAGGTTCCGCGTGGGCAGGGAGCGAGACGAGAGACTGGTGGGGCCTTCGCCGCGGAAGTGATAGTTGCAGTTGATCTCACCCTCACCGAGGCCCCACGCGACGGCGTACGTGGAGTATGGATTGTCCCCCCGGTGCGACGGGCAGTAGAAAATCTTTGGGGCGTTGAGATAGTCCTGGCTGTACAACAGACCGAGGCCGTCCCAGTTGGGCGTGCCCGGGCGGACGTCGTCCGCGGAGACATGCAGGTTCAACATCCGATCCGAGCGTGCGCCGGAACGTGATTGCACGCCCGGCCCCGGCAGGTAACGGCTGAAGGGGAGTTGACCATTGTGATCGTTGGCGTACATGATGACGCCCAGCCCGATCTGACGAACATTCGACTGGCACACCACTCGCCGCGCTGTTTCATTCACGGACGCGAGGCTCGGAACGAGCAGACCGATCAGAACGCCGATCACGGCGATCGAGACCAGCACATCGATCATGGTGAATCCGCGCGCACGATCGGTGGATCGCCCAACAGGCGGAAGTGCCGTCGCTGATCTCGGATCCCGCTGCACCACTCGTACACCCCTATGGGAGGGTAAATTCCGGATCCATCACCAAGCCTTAGCGTACCAAACTTCATTCGGTAACACAAGTCTTTTCTACAACAAAATTCGGTAGGGTTTATTAGCCATATCAGGCGGTATTCCGTTAGAATAATGTATGGTTGTACTGTGTTTGGCAATGAAATCCTGTCGCTATCTCTCGATTTGTGGAATCCTTCGCCGGGAAAGTGCGTATCAAATTGCGTGTGGGTCGGACCCACGCCGCGAGAACTTTCGAGCCGGTACTTCTTCAAACTCCCGTTGTGAACGGGGGGCCGGGTTTGGGGTTGCGGCGTGAGTTCGTCACGGAAGTGAGCGACGTGTCGATGGGGTCGAAGCGCGGGCAACCCGGCGGTTCGGAGCGCGGGGATTTCGAACTCATGCAGCGGGTGGCCGTGAGTGATGAGTCCGCGGTCGCCGAGTTGTACGACCGCTTCGGCTCACTGGTCTTCCGCATGGCCTACCAGGCGATGCCGACGCGGATGGAGGCGGAAGACGCGGTGCAGGAAGTCTTTGTCCGCCTGTGGAAGACGGCGGGCCGATATGACCAGACGAGGGCCGCGCTCGTCACCTGGGTGATGCTGATCTGCCGGCGTCACCTGGTGGACAAACTACGGCGGAGCAAGGCGAGGCTGCGGGCCTCGTCGATCGAGCAGCCCGCGGGCCAGATGGTGGCGGATCCCGCGACCTCCTCCGGGCGGCTGGAGGTGGACGAGAAGGTGAAAGTGCTGATGGGCCGCATCGAGATGCTGCCCGAGTTGCAACGGACGGTGGTGATGCGGGCGTACCTGGGCGGCCAGACGCTCCGCCAGATCGGTGAAGAGTTGAACACGCCGCTGGGGACGATCAAATCAGCGTTGAGCCGGGCGCTGGTGCGGTTGCGGGAACGGAGCGGCGAGGAGTTGGCGATATGACTGTGCAGCATCTGATCGAAAACGCTCATCTCGACGCCCTGGGGTTGCTCGACGAGCAGGAACTCGCCGCGTACAACGCCGCGTTCGCCGCGGCGCCCCCCGCGCTGCAGGAGCACATCCGGCGGGAGCAGGCCCGCTGGGCCAACGTGGACTTCCTGCTCCCTCGCGTCGAGCCGCCCGAGGACCTGCGCGCCCGCGTGCTCGCGGCCGTGGGCGAGGCGATGATCGCCTCCGAGGTTCTGGGCGAGAGCGATTCGCTCACCCTGCGGCCCAGCAAGCGCGTGGCGCGCCAGTGGCGCACCGCGGCGGTGGGCCTCTTCGCGGGGTGTGTGGTTCTCGGGGCCGCGTTCATCAACGTCCGCCAGTTGAACGAGGGCATGCGCCTGGGCATGTCGAACACCGAGACACGCAATGAAATTTTCACGGGCCTGGGCGGCACGCAGATGAACGACACGTTCTTCTCGGCGGACACCCGCCGGGTGCAGTTCATCCCGGTGGTGGCCGGGTTCGATGGACAGGCCTCGGTGCTGGTGCACCCGGGGTGGGATGTCGGACAGTTCGCCTACCAGAAACTCCCGCCTCTCTCGGGCGCCACCTATCACCTCGCGCTCCTGGATGATGACGGCGAAGTGAAGAGCCGCATCACCAACCTCGGCGCCGGCGGCAAGGATCTGAACTTTGTCGCTCTCCCCGCCTCGGTGGTGCGAGCGGGAACAAGGCTCGCGCTCATCTCCATCGCCGATGGCGCCGCGAACGCCACCATCCTGATGACCGCGCGGGTCTGAAGACGGGTTCACTCCGTTCGTTTCTCTTGCTCTCTATCCGCGACACCAGTCGCGACACACGCACAAACCGCCGCCCTGCGAAGGGCGGCGGTTGTGTTTCATGCGTCACGCTCGGCGCGCCGCGAACGACGAGGCTCACCACATCATCTTCCTCGGATCACGCGGCCATCAAATCCACCATAGCCTTGCCTCCATGCCCGAATTGTCGCCCCCGTGGCTCTTCAGCCCCCGAACCGAACTGCGCGCCGCGGTGTCGGCGGGTGTGCTGTTGGCGTTCGGTGCAGCGCTGCAAACATGGTTTCGTCTGCCCGCCGCGGCGGCGCTCATCTGGACGAGCCTCGCCATCGGGCTGCTCTACGGCGGCAAGGCCGCGTGGGAGGCTTTGCGCGAAGGGAAGTTCGACATCGACGTGCTCATGGTGATCGGCGCGGTGCTGGCGGCGAGCATCGGTCACGCCGAGGAAGGGGCGCTCCTGCTCTTTCTGTTCGTGCTCTCCGGGGCCCTCGAGGACCGGGCCATGCAGCGCACGCGTCGCGAGGTCGAGGCGCTCCACGCGCTGATGCCCGCCGGGGCGCTGGTGCAGCGCGGGGGTGAGTGGGTCGAGGCGGGGGCCGACACGCTCCGCCCCGGCGAGCGGATCAAGGTGCGCCCCGGCGAGCGCGTCCCAGCCGATGCCCGCGTCGAGCAGGGCGAGAGCACGTTCGATCAGTCCGCCATCACCGGCGAGTCCATGCCCCGTTCCGTCGCGCCGGGCGATGAACTCTTCGCCGGCACCATCAACACCGACGACCCGATCGAGGCGATCGTGCTGCGACCCGCGGGGGAGTCGAGCCTGCAGCGCATCCTGGACCTGGTGACCAAGGCCCGCGAGAGCCGCGAGCCGGTGCAGCGCCTCATCGACCGTCTGAGCGGGCCGTATTCCATCGGCGTGATGATCCTGAGCCTCGCCGTGCTGCTCATCTGGTGGCGGGTGCTGGGCGTGCCCCTCCTGGGGTCGGCGGAGCAGAAAGGGGCGCTCTACACGGCCATCACCCTGCTGATCGTGGCTTCGCCCTGCGCCCTCATCATTTCCACGCCCACCGCCACGCTCTCGGCCATCGCGCGGGCCGCGCGCGGGGGTGTCCTGTTCAAAGGCGGTGCCTCGATCGAGCGGCTGGCCCGCGTGGGGGCGGTCTGCTTCGACAAGACCGGCACGCTCACCTACGGAAGGCCTCGTCTGCACGAGGTCCACGCCGTCGCCTGGTCCGATGCGGATGAACTGCTCGCGGTCGCCGCGGCGCTGGAAGCCGACTCGACGCACCCCATCGCCAACGCCGTGCGCGAGGCCGCCCAGGCCCGCGGCATCACACCGGCCCCCATCGGCCCGGTCAACCACACGGTCGCGCGCGGCCTCGAAGCCGAATACAAGGGCCGCACCGTCCGCCTGGGCAGTTACCCGTTCGTCGAGGCATCCATCCCGGTCTGCTTCCGGGCCAGGGTGCGCGAACTGCTCGCGGGCACGCAGACCCGCGGGCACGTGGGTGTCACCATCGCCGACGGCGAGCAGTGCGCGGTCCTCATGATGGCGGATCCGGTGCGTCCCGGCGCCGCGGAACTTGTACGCGACCTGCACGCGTTGGGGGTCCGTCCCGTTCGCATGCTCACCGGCGACAACCGCCTGACCGCCGCGAAAGTCGCCGCGGACCTGGGCCTCGACGCTTTCGATGCCGACATGCTGCCGTCGGACAAACTCACCGCCGTCGCGACGCAGCGCGAGGCGATGAAAGGAAGGCCGCGTCCGGGCGTCGCCGTGATCGGGGACGGGGTGAACGATGCCCCGGCCCTCGCCGCGGCGGACGCCTCTCTGGCGATCGGCACCATCGGCACCGCCGCGGCGATGGAATCCGCCGATGCCGTGCTGCTCGGCGAGCATCTGGGCGCGGTGCCGTGGGCGGTGGGGCTGGCACGGCGGACGCGCCGCACCATCACCACCAACATCGGCCTGTCGTTATTGGTGATGGCGGGCATGGCGGCCATGACGCTCATCGGGTCGCGCACGGGGCGCGATGTGCCGCTGTCTGTTGGGGTCCTTGCCCACGAGGGGGGGACGCTGCTGGTGGTGCTCAACTCGTTGTTGTTGTTGGGCTACGGGAACATGAAGAGCAACACGGTGTCGACGGCCCCCGCGACCACCGGCCGTCCGTATCGCTGAACCCAGTTCCGAGACCCGGCTTCACGCGTCCCGAGCCTGCTTCAAATCAATCGAATACGGGGAACTCGGGGTTGAGGGCCTTACCGCCCCAGCACCTTCACCACCACGGCACGCACCGGGGCGGCATCGAGCGGGTCGTAGCGAGCGGGAAGGTCCTCCGGGTTGCTCACCTCGGCGCGTCGTCCGCTCCCCAGAGTCGCGAGAGCCGAAAGGCTCGAACGCAAGACCGCATCGCCCGGCAGTGTCATCATCGTGATGGCCGCGGCGCCCTCCACGGCACGGACTTCATCCTCGTTGGAATCCTCGAAGACTTCGGCGCGTCGCTGATCAAAGGCCGACGCGTACTCGGCCCAGGCCGATTTCCATCCGCCGCCCTTCCAGGCGTCGCCACGCGACCAGACACGCCTGAGCGATTCGTGCAATACCTCCCTCGCGTGAAGGAGGCGTTCGGCGCTGGCCTGGAGCAGGATCGGAGCCACCACCGTTTCCGAGTCGCGGGCCAGGTGCGCCTCGACTTTTTGAGCCACGCTCGCCGGGTGGGCGCGGGCCACGCTCATGCCGTGGCGCGAGGCGAAACGGTCCAACCCCGCGGCGAGAGGCACGCAGATGCCGGGGTCCGGCCCGCCCTTGAGCAGGTCCGCCGCGACCGCGCCCAGGTATTGCCGTTCGTCTTCGTACAGCCGCTCATGGCTGAACTCGCGCAGCGGCGCCAAGGCGGCATCATCGCCGATGCGGCGGGCTACATCAAACATGTCCTCGGCCGGGGTCGATCCATCCACGTGCCCGGCGATCAGCCCGCTCACCCACAGGCGCTCGGCCCAGGCCCAACTCTTCATGAACTCGCGGTACGTGGGCACTCTCCCCGCCGCGGCGATGGCGGACCTCGCATCCCCGTTCCCGTCCAGGGGCGCGGGCAGCAGGGTCACAACCCGGCGCGCCAGCAGCAGGGCCGCCATGGCGGGGGCTTCGCGGGGGGTGAGGGGATAGGGGCTGACGACGATCTGCACGGGCAACGGTATCGACCGCGTGGGCCGCGCGAGTGAGGAGGTTCCATGAAGAAAACGCTTCACGCCGCCGTAGCGCGATTTCCGATACCCTTATCAATGTTGACCATCCCAGAATCGCCCGCGCCGGCCCCACCCTCGCCGAGCCTGTTCCCCGCTCCTTCGCCCGTGCCGATCGCCCGACCCACACCCGCCGTGTTCGACCCTGCCGGGAAGCACATCTATCTCATCGGCATCGGCGGGTGCGGCATGTCGGGCCTGGCCCGGATGTTCTATTCCCGGGGCGGGATGGTCAGCGGGTCCGATCGAGAGGCGAGCGAAGCAACCGACCAGTTGGCCGCGCAGGGCATCGAGGTCGGCTTCGATCAATCCCGCTCCTGGCTGCCCGATGCCTGTGATCTTGTGATTGCATCCGCCGCGATCAAGCCCGACCATCCCCAACTGCTGGAGGCCGAACGCCGCGGCGTGCCGGTCTATCTGTATGCAGAAGCCCTTGGTCAGTGCATGATCGGCCGCACCGGGGTCGCCGTCGCCGGCACCCACGGCAAAAGCACCACCACCGCCATGCTCGGCTGCGCCCTGACCGATGCCGGGCTGGACCCCAGCGTGATCGTCGGGGCCACATCGGGACAGTTGGATCATGGTTGCCTGGCCCCGCAGGGGTCGCAGAGCGGGTTCCGTCTGGGGTCCGCCGCGATTCCATCCGGTTCGCTGGCGGGTCATCCCGGCCTGTTGGTGGCCGAAGCGTGCGAGTTCAACCGCTCCTTCCATCACCTGCACCCCACCATCGCGTGCATCAGCAACGTCGAGGCGGACCACTTGGACGTGTACGGCACGCTCGACGCCGTGGTCAACAGTTTCCGCGAGTTCGCCGCGCTCCTGCCCCCCGCGGCACAGGGCGGTCGGCTGCTCATCGGCCATGACGGTGCTCACCGACGCGAGGTGACCGCCGGTCTCGATTGCGCTGTGGAGACCATCGGCTTTTCACCCGCCGCGGACTGGGCCGTTTCGTACCAGGCGGGCACGCGGCACGTGGCCGTCATCCACAAAGGGCGGCTCGCGGGTCAGTGGCACAACACGCTCGCGGGGGCCCACAACGCCATCAACGCCGCCACGGCCTTCGTCATGGGCACGTGGCTGGGGGCCGAGCCGCAGCGTCTGGCGGCATCGCTCTCGAAGTTCACCGGCTGCGACCGGCGGATGCAGCTGCTGGGGGAGAAACCCGTCCCCGGGGGTACCGTCCGCGTCTTCGACGACTACGGCCATCACCCCACCGAGGTCGATGCCACGCTCCGGGCGCTGCGCGAGGCCGAAAGCCCCGAGAAACGCGGCGGGCGGCTGGTCTGCGTCTTTCAACCCCACCAGCACAGCCGGACCCGGCACCTGCTCGAGGAGTTCGCGGCCAGTTTCAGCCACGCCGATGTGGTGATTGTGCCGCATATTTACTTTGTCCGCGACAGCCAGGAAGAGAAGCACAAGGTCACCGCCGCCGACCTGGTGGACCGGCTGCGTCAGAAGGGGGTGCGGGCGATGCACCTCTACCCCTTCGAGGCGATCGTGGAGCAGTTGGAGCATGTCTGCCGCGCGGGCGATGTGCTGCTCGTGATGGGCGCGGGGCCGGTGTGGCAGGTCGGGCGGGGGTACCTGAACGCGTAGTTCAGGTCGAAGCATGGCCCGTCCGATCCCCTCGGTGGCGTTTCTCTTGCACGCGGCAAGGATCAGGCTTGTGCACTCCACCCCGCGCTGACACGGCGCGTTTTCGTCGTCAACAATGACCTTCATCGCCCCCTTTATCACGGAGTTTCAAGCACCCCTCCCCACCTGGTTCAAGGTCGGCGGTCGCGCTGACCGCCTGGCACGCCCCCGGGACGAATCGGAACTCCGGTCGGCGCTCGACATCGACCCTGAACTGCTCATCCTGGGCGATGGGGCGAACCTGTTGGTCGATGATGACGGGGTGAGTCAACTCGTGGTGTCTCTCTCGGCGCTGGGCACCTTCCGCTGGGATGCCGCGGCGGGTCTGCTGACGGTCGGGGCCGGGGTGAACCTCCCCAAACTCATCACCAAGACGGTGCGTGAAGGGCTGAGCGGGCTGGAGGTGCTGGGTGGCATCCCCGCGACGATCGGTGGCGCGCTGGTGATGAACGCGGGCGGGGCCTTCGGCCAGATCGCCGACGTGGTCCACGCGGTCTATGCGCTGGACCGTGCGGGCCGGGCCGTGGTCCGCCGGCGAGACGAGATCGAGTTTTCGTACCGACACTCGGGCTTGAACGATCTCATCATCACCGGGGCCCAACTGCGGCTCACACCCGGGGATCCCTCGGCGCTGCGGGAGCGCCTCAAAGAAGTCATGGCCTACAAAAAGCGAAGCCAGCCCATGGCCGACAACTCCGCCGGGTGCGCGTTCAAGAACCCAACGCTCCTCACCGACATCGATGGGGTCGGCACCAGCGGCCAGCGAGTCTCCGCCGGGATGCTCATCGACCGGGCGGGTTGCAAGGGCCTGCGCCTGGGCAGCGCGAGCGTCAGCCCCGTGCACGGGAACTTTCTGACCGCCGATGACGGCGGCAAGGCCCGCGACGTGATCCGCCTCATCGCCGAGGTGCAGCGCCGCGTGTTCGATACCTTTGGTGTGCCGTTGGAACGCGAAGTGGTGGTCTGGTCGCGCGCGGGCCGATAGGAACTGCCGACGCGATCGACCCGCACGCACGCACCCCTGTTCCCTTCAACGCATGCCCCCTCTTCCCCCCATACTTGTCCTCGGCGGCGGACCTGATTCAGAGCGAGAAATCAGCCTGATGAGCAGCAGGGGCGTGGCCGAGGCGCTCTCGGGTGCCGGTCACATCGTCCACTACCACGTCATCGACCGCCTCAGCGCGGCCCAACTCGCCGACCTCCCCGGCGAGGTCGTCTTTCCCGTTCTGCACGGTGGGTGGGGCGAAGGGGGACCGCTGCAGGACCTCCTCGAAGCCGATGGGCGACCCTTCGTCGGCTGCGGGTCCGCGGCGGCCCGCCTGGCGATGGACAAGATCGCCAGCAAACTCGCCGCCGCGGGGCTGGGAATCCCCACCGCGCCCGCCGCGGTTCTGAACGCGAACGATCCCGCCCTGCCCATCGCAGCGCCGGCGGTGCTCAAGCCGGTCCACGACGGCAGCAGCGTGGGTCTGCACGTCTGCCGCACCGCGGACGAACTGCGCGCAGCGCACCAGACCGTGCTGGCCGATCAACGGGTCAACGACGGCAGCAGCGTGGGTCTGCACGTCTGCCGCACCGCGGACGAACTGCGCGCAGCGCACCAGACCGTGCTGGCCGATCAACGGGTCAAC
>DDSA01000038.1:0-1313 GCA_002343715.1 Phycisphaerales bacterium UBA2402
CCGCTCGCCGGGTTGCCGTTGGGCGGCCGGCGCTCGCCGGCGCGGGCGAGGGGTTGGGATAGTTTCGCGGGAGTGCCGGCGTCGTGGAGGTGTGGTCGGGAAGGCGCAAAGATGTACCTCGGCCGCGGCTGAGCGCATCCCCCATCTCGAGGGAGGAATGGGAGGAGCGGGGGTGGAACCCGCGTGAATGCCCGCGCCGTTCAAAGACGGAAGGGGCGCGCGTCGATAGATCCAGTGGTGGTGGGCATTCTGGTGGGTGCTCACGTGGACAACTCTCTCGCCGGATTCTCGGCACGTTCCACGGAAGGAACAGACATGGTTCTCACGGAAGATGCGGTTCCGCAGACGTTCGCGTTCCCCTCGGGGCAGTTGGGCACTTCCCCGGCCGTCACCGGCTTCGATCCCGGCGATGCCCCCGAGTCGCTCCCCTTTGACCGCCGGCGCCTGCCCCGCAAGGTCATGTCCGGCTTCGCGATGGCGGTTTTTACCGCGGGCATCTCCGCCGGAACGGTCGTCCGCGTTGAACTCATCGACGGCAGCCACACCGGCCTGGGCATCCGCTGCCCCATCCCGATCGAGCCGGGCGCCAGCTTCTCGCTGATCCCCGAGGACCGCATGATGCCCCGCCAGGTCGGCATCGCCGTCCGCTGCGAGGAAGAGGGCGATCAGTTCCACCTCGGGCTGCGGATGCGCCGCAACCTCATGGCGGCGTAATCGAGCGCGGCGGCACATCACTCCGAGACGGTTCTGCCGCCGCGGCCGCGACGGGGCCGATCTTCATCGCCGTACGCCTCGATCATGCGCTGCACGAGATTGTGCCGGACCACGTCTTCCTTGCCGAAGGCCACAAAGCCGACGCCGGACACTTTGCGCAGTTTGGCCGCCGCATCGGTGAGTCCGCAGTCGCGGTCGTCATCGAGGTCGGTCTGGGTCGGGTCGCCGGTGACGACCATCTTGCTCCCGTGGCCCAGACGCGTCAGGAACATCTTCATCTGTCCGCGGGTGGCGTTCTGGGCCTCGTCGAGGATCACGAAGGAGTGGTTGAGCGTGCGACCGCGCATGAACGCGAGGGGTGAGACCTCCACCACGTCGTTCTCCATCAGGCGGCGCAACTGCGAGAACTCCATCATGTCGTTGAGGGCATCGAACAGGGGCCGCAGGTAGGGATTGACTTTCGCCCGCAGGTCGCCGGGGAGGAAGCCGAGTTTCTCCCCGGCTTCCACCGCCGGGCGGGCGAGCACGATCCGCTTCACCCGCTCGCTCTTGAGCATGTGGACCGCCGCGGCGACGGCGAGGTAGGTCTTGCCCGTGCC
>DDSA01000038.1:1548-17696 GCA_002343715.1 Phycisphaerales bacterium UBA2402
AGGTAGGTCTTGCCCGTGCCCGCCGGCCCCAGCGAAAAGACCAGGTCGTGATCGCGGATGGACTCGATGTACGCGGCCTGGTTCGCCGTGCGGGGCTTGACGGGCCTGCCCGCGACGTACACGTTCAGCCGTCCGTCCCACTCACTCTCGTTGAGCAGCAGCGGGCCGCCGTCCTCGTCGGTATCGGCGACCATGCGGCCCGATTCCTCGGCGATCAGGTCCAGCACCCCCTGGCGGGAGAAGTTCTGCTTGTCCGCCGCGGCGAGGTTGAGGGCCTCGAGCACGTTGCGCGCGATGGTGACGGCGCCCCGTTCGCCCGAGACCGAGATGCGACCCTCGCGCGCGGTGATGTGCACGCCCAGGGCCTCGCGGAGCATCTTCAGATTGCGCTCGGCGGGGCCGAGGACGGTCTGACGGTCGGGGTTGTTGGTGAGGCGGATGGTGACTTCCACGCGGGGGCTAGGGTAGCGTGCGGCGCCCGCCGGTGTCACACGTCGATTCGCGCGTGGCGGTTTTCGCGGATGAAGATCCCGCCGATGAGGACCGTGAGTGCGGCGATGGCGATGGGGTACGCCAACCCCGCGTACGGGTTGAACCAGTGGCCGGGATGACGCTGCGATACGTACGCCGCGAGCCACGTTGACGCGAAAGGGACCAGCCCGCCGAAGACGCCGTTGCCGATGTGGTAGGGAAGGCTCATCGAGGTGTAGCGGATGCGCGTGGGGAAGAGTTCCACGAGGAAGGCCGCGATCGGCCCGTAGACCATGGCGACGTAAGCCACCAACACGACGATAAGCCCGAGCGTGAGCAGCAACGGTCGCGTCCCGAGGCGAACATCGCTGAACTCGGCACGTGATGCGCCGCCGGCCGCTGTTGTACGGGTTTCGATTGCTGTGGTGCCGTCTGTATAGACACGTCGAACAGTCTCGATCGTTACGGTCTCACCCGCCGCGGCCGGGAGCAGAGCGTCCGGCACGGTGAGTGTGCGCTGAGCGGGTGGGGCGGTGGAGCCAGTCACGGCCACGGCGGCTTCGATCTTGCGCGATAGGTCGCCTTGCGCCATGATGCCCATGAAGATGGGGATGTAGGTGGCCGCCGCCAGGGCGCACCCCGTGAGCATGATGGGCTTCCGCCCGATGCGATCCGACAGCCAGCCTGTCAGGATAAAGAGGGGTGTGGCGATGAGCAGGGCCGCGCCGATGATGATGTTGCTCTGCACCAGTTCGACCTTGACGGTGCGCTGAAGGAAGAAGAGCGCGTAGAACTGCCCGGTATACCAGACCACGCCCTGCCCCGCCGCGGCGCCGAAGAGGGCGAGGAGAACAAACTTGAGATTCGCGCGGTTCGCGAAGGAGTCACGGATGGGATTGCGAGATCCCTTGCCCGAGGCCTTCATCCGCTGGAAGACCGGGCTTTCCTTCATGCGGCTTCGAAGGATGTACGAGAAGACGACCAGTGCGATGGACAGCAGAAAAGGGATGCGCCAACCCCATTCGCTGAAGGACTCGGCCGACATCGAGAGTCGGCATGCGAGGATCACGCCCAGCGACACGAAAAGTCCGAGTGTTGCGGTAGTCTGGATCCAACTGGTCCAGAAGCCGCGCTGGCCGTCGGGTGCATGCTCGGCGATGTATGTCGCCGCTCCGCCGTACTCGCCGCCCAGGGCCAGCCCCTGCATCAGCCGAAGGATCAGCAGCGCGACCGGGGCGAATGCCCCGGCGGTGGCGTACGTGGGAAGAATCCCGATGGCGAATGTGGCCCCGCCCATCAGGAGCAGCGTAACGAGAAAGGTGTGCTTGCGGCCGATCACATCGCCCAGGTAGCCGAAGATCACGGCCCCGAACGGTCGCACCGCGAACCCGATCCATACAACGGCCAGTGTTTTCAGGAAGGCGAGCAGGCCGTCATCATCGGGAAAGAACTTCGCCGAGACGACGGTGGCGAGCGACGCGAAGATGTAGAAGTCGTACCACTCGATGAGCGTGCCGGCGCTGCTGGCAAAGATAATTTTCCAGAGGTCGCGGCGGGATTCGATGGCGGGGTGCACGGGCATGTGTCGGCGCGAGTTGAGAGTCTGCGGGCTTGGAGGTTGGCGTGAAGGGCGTCAGTGTACGGGCGGGCGGAGACGCGATCGGGCGGCGATTGGGTCGTCACAGTGAGGAGCGGGGAGGCCGTGCGCCCGATGGGCGCGAGCGGCCCGTAATCGCCGTGGATGTGATCGATGATGGTGTGCCCCGGCGCACCCGGGTCTGAGCAACAACTCTGGGGTTCGCACGAACCGAGTGACGGATGACCGACGCTCAACCGCAGGATGTCAACGTACGGCCACGAAACGCGGGAGCAACGATGCAACAGAAGGTAGCGTGGTCATGTGACACCGCCATCAGGCAAAAAGCCCAGGCACTCGATCCGCAGCGGGGTTCCGATGCGTACCCACGATTCAGTGCTCGGGCATCACGAAGCGGTCGGCGGGCAAGGTCGGGTTGATCTCGAAGGCGTCGATACTCCACGATGATTGGGGAGACTCTTTACCGTCGAAGTACACGGTGTACGCCGTGGGCAGCGTCACGCCGTCGATCGTGGACCATGCAGTGAATGTCCGTACCGATTCACCGACCTTCATGGTTCCATCTCTCCCGCGAAACGCCAGTTGCAGGGGTTTCCCGCTTGAACGGTCGATGGTCAGGCGCATGGCGGCCCCGTTCAGCCAGACCCGGATGTACTCCACCGGTGTTTCACCCAACACGCCATCGCCCTCACCGATCACGATCAATCCGGGGCAGTCGGCCCGGGGAGATCCGTCGGCATGTGCTTTCAGCACCACGATCGGCCAACGGGACATCGACCGCTGAAAGGCGCGGCCCCGGCTGGCCGCGATTCGCTCCGCACCGCTCACCGAGGCCATCGCCGCGCCGTCGGGCCCGAGCAGCGTCGAGAACCAGGACTCATTCCACGATTCTTTCTGAAAATACCGATCGGGGAACGCGATCACGGTCTCTCGCGCGACGGCGTATTCCTTGTCGCCGTGCTTCTCTGTTTTCGCCAGGGCAGCGCGATATGAGGTGACCGCGCGGATACGTTCCGCCCCGCCCGCCCATTGCACCACCCGATCGAGCGCGGCGCGTCCCCGAACGACCTGGTCGTTGGAGCCGAAGACCTTGTCGTCGTCGTGCTCGATGTACGCCGCCGGGTCTTTGAGGAATCCGGTTCGGCAACCGTCGGATGCGAAGAAGTAGATGCGTCCATCGTGAACTGCATACCTCCGGGCATCGCCCATCCCCGAGAGCGCACCCATCCGCCCGCATGCTCCGCCGTCGGCGACCTCGTACTTGGCCGGGTCTTTCTCGAAGAGCGATTTGTTCACATCCGTGGCGAAGCGGTACTCGATGCCGTCTCGTTCGACCGACAACTCGGCCCGCCCCGGCACATCGCGTCCGGCGATCAGTTCCACAGGATCAACCGGGAGGGTGCGCTGCGGGGGTGCGCCGAATGATGGCGCAATCAACACAGCAAGAAGTGCATAAATTGCCGTGCTGCCGATGCGTTGTGATGTGATCATTCGCAGTTTCCGGATGCCGCGCCGGCGTGCCCGCGGACGTGGATCGTACATGGTACGGCGTTGCCGGTGATACAGAACCGGCCATTCCGGTGCGGCCTTGAGCACACGATACCTCGGCCGTCACCGTCGCTGCCAACCGGGCACGATCTCCCTGATCCGCCATGATCAACACGTTGTTGCACTACGGGAGCGATCGATCCGGCGCCGAGGGTGACGTTCTCCATCAACTCCGGGATCGCTGATGCTCGCCGCGACATCTCGGAGTTTGACGAAACACGTCATTGTCGTCCTCCCATTCTCGGTTCAGTTGAATCCTTCTCTTGTCCGCACCGCATCAGCGGACGTGCCGGAACGTGTGCTTCATCCGAGGCCGAGCATCGATCAACGCATCGGGGGTGGTTGTCGGGGTCGGCGCGGATCAACATACTGCATTCCGGCAAGATGTTGAGTGGTGATCCGGACTGCTTTCACGAAGTTGTGCACCGCCGCGAGAGTCGCCCGCCGCGCCGCGTTCGGCCGCTGACGAGTCGAACCGCGCGTTGTACAAGGACCGGCTTGTCTACACCCTGAAGATCGATCCGAGTTTCTTGCCCAGCAGCGTGCTGGCGGCGAAGATGGTGACGGTGAGCAGCGCCATGCCCCACACGCCCATCGCGCTGGCGATGTAGGGGCCGTCGCCCAGACGGTCCATGAAGGCCCAGATCTGCTTGGTGATGGGGTAATCGCCGGTCTGCTGCGCGAGCAGGAGCGAATCGCTCACCTCGAGCATCGAGAAACTGAAGACCAGCAAACCCCCCGCGATGAGGTTGGCGAGGATGAGCGGCAGGATTACCCGCCGGATCGCCGTCAGGCGGCTGGCCCCGAGGTTGACCGCGGCTTCCTCCAGTTCGCCGCTGGTCTGCTCCAGGCCCGCGACGGTGCTGCGGACGATGTAGGGCAGGCGGCGTGTCGCGTAAGCGATGATGAGGAAGGGGAAGGGGCTGGGATCAACGGCGAAGATGCTGGCGAAGGGTGTCAGCGGGCCGCCGTTGCCGAAGGGCCAGCGAAGGCTCATGGCCACGTACCCGAAGGCCATCACCAGCCCGGGCACGGCCAGCGGCAGCATGCACAGCGCATCGAGCAGCCCGCGCCCGCGCACGGTCGTCCGCACGATCAGGTACGCCACGGCGATGCCCAGCACACCGTCCAAAACCATGGCGCAGGTGGCGAGGAAGAGGCTGTTCTTGATCGACTGGAAGGAGTCGGGCGCACCCAGTGCCTCGACGTAGTGCGCCCCGGTGAAAGCGGTGGGCAGGACCGTCTCGTACCACTGCCCCGGCACCGTCACGCTCGTGAGGATCACCCCCAGGTGCGGCAGAACCGCGGTGAAGCAGACCAGGGCGAAGAGGCCCGTGGCGAGCCACGCGCGCGCGCCCGTCAAGGTTTTTTCCCCCGCCGCGCGGCTGGCCTTGCTGTACATGGCGTAGCCCTTGCCGCCGAAAACGACCTTGCCGAGCAGGTAGAGGACCACCGCCGCGCCGAGCATGATGGCGGTCAGCACGTAGGGCTTGGCCGAGTTCTCCACCTCTTTGAGACCGTTGAAGATCTGAACGGGGGTGACATCGTTGTAGCCGAACATGAGCGGCGTGCCCAGCTCGGTGAAGGACCAGATGAAGACGATGGTGCCGCCCGCGAAGAGGCCGGGCCTCACCAGCGGGAGCGTGATGCGGAAGAACCGCCGCCACGGCCCGCAGCCGAGATTCTCGGCGGCTTCGTTCAGCGCGGGATCCAGGTTGGCCAGCGAGGCGGTGGCGTTGAGAAAAATGATCGGGTACAGGGCCAGAGACTGCACCAGGATGACCCCCAGCAGTTTCGCATCGCCCAGGATGTCGAGGGAGAGGCCCGTAAGCGCGTTCACCGCCCCGGCACGGCCCAGCAGGGCACGCATCCCCAGCGCGCCCACGAAGGGCGGCAGGATCATGGGCACCAGCACCACCGCGCCGAAGAACTTCTTGAACGGGAAGTTGAAGTTCGCGGCGAGCACGGCCAGCGGGAGCGCGATCAGGATCGCCGTCAGCGTCGTGCCCGTGGCGACCTTGAAGGAGTTGATCAGGCCCGTCACCAGGCGCGGGTCCTGCACGGCGAGCGCGGCGTGGCTGAGCGTGAAGCCCGTGCGCGTGGCCGGATCGGCGTAGAAGCCGCCCCGCACCGTCAGATAAATCGGATAGAGCAGGCAGACCGCCAGAAGACCCATGACGACGGCCAGCAGGCCGTAGTGCCAGATGAGGCGCGAGTACCGGGAATGGCTGAACGGTGTGGCCATGAACTGCGGGATGCCGCGGGCGGGGCGAGTGTAGTTACGGTTCCGCGGCCTCCATCACCATGGCGGCGAGAAGATTCTCGTTGTTCAGTTTCCAGCGGGGGACCTTCTTTCCATTGATGTAGATGAGCGGGACACTGGTGATGCCCAGGCCCGCCGCGGCCTTCGCGTCCTGGGCCACGGCCTCTGCCGTGAAGGGCTGATCCGAGGCATCGCGCAGTTCATCGGGGTCGATGCCGAGGTCTTCGCAGGCATGGGCGAGGCCGTCATCGTGAACGGCGTTCTGGTTCCGCATCAGCCAGTCGTGCATCTTCCAGAACAGGTCCGGCCCGCCGACGGCGTCGGCCCCCTCCGCGGTGCGGGCGGCGCGGCAGGCCTGGTTGTTCAGCGTGAGGGTGGTCTGAGGGTTGCAGGAGGCATGCACCGGGAAGTGCGCGAAGGAATACCGGATGCGGGGTTTGGGCTCACCCGTGAACATCGCCCGCAGCAGGCCGTCGGCCTCGGCCGTGTTCTTCTCCTGGTAGTCGCCGATGAGGACGACCTCGACCGTGGCATCGGGCGGGGAGAGCGTGTGCCGCTTGAGGCGGGGGGGGATGGTCGTCACCGGCATCTCGCGCCAATCGGCCAGATAGCGCTCGCGGGCGTTGGGAGGAACATCGCCGGCGTTGTCGATGGCGGGCGGGTTGCTCGCGGCGACACGCTGCACCGCGCGGGTGAGGGCGTTGGGGGCGTTCCACCCCTTGAGTTCAACGCCGTTGATGAAGATCATCGGCGTGAAATACAGGCCCAGGTCGCGCCCCGACTCGATGTCTTCCTTGACCGCGGCGGAGGTCTGCGGGCCTTGCATCACGCGCTCGAACATCGTTCGCTCGAAGCCGAGTTGCGCGAGGCCCGCGGGCAGTTCGGCATCGGTGAAACTCCCCCTTCGGTCGAAGAGCCACTGGTGCATCTTCCAGAAGCCGTCCGCGCCGTACAGCATGCCCGCGGTCTCCGCGGCCCGGGCGGCCCAGCACGCGTTGGGGTGCAGGTCCGTCGATCCCATCTGCGGGTTGCACTTGTTGGAGAGCGGGAAATAGCGGATGCCGACGGAAAGATCGGTGCGAGACTCCATCAACGTCCGCAGTTCCTGCTCGATCTTGGCGCAGTCGGGGCACTGGTAATCGGTGAACATCACGATGCGGATGGGGGCCTTCTCCGGGCCGCGGCGGTAGCGACCCGCCAGCGGCTTCATCAGGCCTTCGTTGGGAGCAGAGAGTGAATCATCGGCGGGTTGATCCGACGGGTTCGATGCGGCTGGTGAACGATCGGGTGTCTGGGTTGACGCCTCGCGGGACTTCTGGACCATCGCGGACATCGAGTCCGCCAGCGCGCTCTCGGCGGACTCGCGGGCAGCCCTCTGGGCTTGCAGATGAAGGGGGAAGAGGACGGCCAGACAGGCCGCGGCCGTGACCAGCCCCAGGAGCGCGGGACGGCCTGAACGATCGCCCGGGCGGGGCAGACGCAGGAACGGGAACAGGAGCAGGTTGATCGTGTGAACAGCGAGGCAATACACGCACCAGAGATTGGCGGCGGCGGCAACGCCGAGGTAAAAGATCGAGGCCGCAACGGCGAGGTGTGCGGCGATGGAAACGGTACCTGTTCGCTTTCCGCGAGATCCGATCCATACAACCAGTAGTCCGACAAAGTACCCCAACCCGATGAAGGCGACCGGCAGCCCGCCGACTTTGGCCCATTCGCTCCGGGCGGCCGCAGCGCACCCCGACCCCGGGCCGCAGCCGGGGAGGGCGAGGGCCCCGATGTGATCGAGGCTGAGCATGAGCGCCGATGCGAGGCCGACGACGATGAGCACCAGCACAAGTACAAAGGTGGCCCCGGGCGGAGCGGGCGGTGTCGGTGGTGGCGTACCGCGGGGCGGGGCAGGTCGTTGGCGTGCAGTTGCCTTGGGCATGTGATTCGCAGGGTAGCAAGAGCGCCCGGCGCACAGGGGGGCCGCTAGAATCGGGCCGCGGGGCGACTCTGCCCCGCACTGGGAGGCACGCGGATGGAAGCATTTGAGAAACTCAAGAAACTGGTCGCTGAGGTCGAGGACGACATGATGAAGGCCGAGGGCGGCAACAAGGCCGCGGGCACACGTGTGCGTCAGGCGATGCAGGACATCAAGGGCGCTGCGCAGGAAGTCCGAGAGAAGATCCTGGAGATCCGGAATGCAGGCGACGCCAACTGACCCCGGGGCGGCATCCGCCGCATCGGAAGGTGCCTCGTCGATCGGTACTTCCGCTCCTCCCGCCCCCGGCGCGGGCAGATATCTGTTTGACATCTCCGGCATCGACCGAACGGGCATGATGATCACCAAGGCGCAGGTGGAGTCGCTGATCCCGCACCGCGGGCATATGTCGATGCTCGACGGTCTGGTCTGGCACAACCCGGATTTCACGCAGGGCATGGCGCGCAAGCGAGTGCGGCACGATGAGTTCTGGGTCGAAGGTCACTTCCCCGGCAAGCCCCTCTTCCCCGGCGTCCTGCAGATCGAGACGGCGGCGCAGCTCGCCTGCTATCTCTTCGTGGTGCGAAAAGGGCGGCCCATGGTCGCGGTCTTCCTGCGGATCGAGGACGCGGCCTTCCGTTCCGCCGTGGTGCCGGGGGATGATCTGTACGTGCTGTGCAGCGAGATCAAGCGGCAGAAGCGGCGCTTTGTCTCCAACGTGCAGGGGCTGGTCGGCGACCGCATCGCCTTCGACGCGGTGCTGCACGGGATGTCCATCAACGACAACGAGCCTTGAGCACCGTGCCTCTCAGCCTCGAGCCGTACCCGCTGCTCACGCGTCCGTGTCTGCTGACCAAGGTCTGGGGCGGGGATCGGCTAGCCGCGCTGGGCAAGGCGGTGGTTCCCGGCGATCGGATCGGCGAGAGTTGGGAAGTCGCGGACCTGGCCTCGACATCCGGCGGCGGGGCCGGCGGGGGTGCGTTCCGTTCCGAAATTGTCAATGGCCCGTTCGCCGGACGCGATCTGCATGAAGTTCTCGAACGCTGGGGTAATGCCCTCGTGGGCGGCGCGGCACGCTCGCCCGAGGGTGGGTACCCGTTGCTGGTCAAATACCTTGATGCCCGCGAGAATCTCTCGGTGCAGGTCCATCCCAGCCCCGCGTACGCCGCCGCGAACCCCGGCGCGTACGTCAAATCCGAGTGCTGGCTGGTGCTCGCCGCGGAACCGGGGGCGAGGATCTACGCGGGGCTGAAGCCCGGCGTGACCCGCGGCGAGTTTGAGCGGGCCGTGGTGGAAGGCCGAACGGTGGACCTGATGCGAGCGGTCCCGGCTGTGCCCGGTGAATGTCACAACGTGCCCAGCGGCACGTGCCACGCGCTGGGCGCGGGCGTGCTGGTGCTGGAAGTGCAGACGGCCAGCGACACCACCTTCCGCGTCTACGACTGGGGGCGAACGGATCGGGAGTTGCATATCCGGCAGGCGCTGGCCTGCATTGACTTTGAGCAACCGCCTCCCCCGCCGGTGCGGCTCGAAGCGGGACCGCTGCGGACGCCGAACTTCTCGCTGCGGCGTGTGCGCATCGGTCCGGAGGGGTTGGCGCTTCGGGACCACCCGGGCATCTTTTGCATCACAGAGGGGCGGGGCGAACTGCGAGACTGGGCTTTGGGCGAAGCGAACCTGCCGCTCGTCCCCGGTCAGACGGGGATCAGCCCGATCGGGATCGGTGCGGCGCGGCTCGTGGGCCGCGAAGAAACGCCGCTCGACGGCGTGCTCGCCTCGGTCGCGTGATCGCGCGGGCCGCACGGGTCGATACAGTCCGCGCGTGTCACTCCCCGAACCGCTGAATCTTCGCGCGCTCCTGGGCCCTCATCTGGGGGGGCACACGGTGCACCCGGGCGAAACGGCGATGATCGGTCGCCTGCCCACCAGCGACGTGTGCCTGATGCACGAGGGGGTCTCGCGCCGGCATCTGATGCTCTCGGGCAGGGCCGGTCGCTGGTACGCCACCGACCAGGGGAGTGTCGGAGGTTCATTCCTCAACGGGGTGAAACTGAAACCCCACGAGCCTGCTCCGGTTTCCGATGCGGATTTGTTGCGGATCGGGCCGTGGACCTTCCGCGTGTGCATCGGGCCCCAGACCCGAGGGGGCACCAGCACGGTGGACGACGGCTCGGGCGCCGGCCAGCGTCTCAGCCGTATCGACACCGAGCAGCCGGCCCTCGCGGGGCGCAGGTTGCGCCTGCTCACACGCTGCATCGGCAGGCTGGGCTCGCTGCGCGATGAAGACACCCTGGTGGCGGCCGCCCTCGATGTCCTGATCGAGGGCACAGGCTACGGACGCGCGGCGGTGCTTCGGCCCGGAACCGACCCCGGCGAGGTGAGCATCGTGGCCGTTCGCCGCGCCGACCCCGCCGACCACACACCGTTCACCTTCAGCCGCAGCCTTATCCACGCGGCTTCGGGGGGGCAGACGTTTGTGCTCAGTCAGGCTCCCGGGCAGGCGGTTGGGGTGAGCATCGCCGAGATGGGGATTCACTCCGCCGCGTGCGCGCCGATCATGCTCGGCGATGCCGCGGCGGGGTACGTGTATCTCGACGCCCGCGCCGCCGAGACCGGGGTGGAGCGCGATGCGGCGGAGTTCTGCGAGTCGGTCGCCAGCGTGCTGGGCATGGCCTGGGGGAATCTCAAGCGGGGTGAACTGGAGCGACGGCAGGCGGAACTGACGGCGGAACTGGCCGCGGCGCGTGAAGTGCAGCAGGTGGTCAGCCCGCCCGAGTCGGGGCGGATCGGTCGATGCGACTACGCCGCGGTATCGAGGCCCGGCGTCTTTGTCGCGGGCGACCTGTTCGATGCGCTGACACTGCCGGGGGAGCGCGCGGCGCTCAGCCTGGGCGATGTGGCGGGGCACGGAGCGGGTTCCGGGATGCTCATGGCCCTGACCCAGAGCCACCTGAGCGCTGTGCTTCGGGCCACGGGCGACCCCGCCGCGGCGGTGATGGCGGTGAACGAGTACCTGTGCGGGTACGCGCTCTCCGGACGGTTCGTGTCGCTGTGGGTTGGCATGATCGAGGCTGACGGGTGGCTGCGTTTCGTGGATGCGGGGCATGGGCTGTGGTTCAGACGATCGGGCGCGAGCGCCACCGGCCCGGACCCGACGCTGCCGGGAGACATTCCCATCGGCATCGACCCCCAGATGCGCTACACCGAGCACCGGATGAAGCTCGCTCCCGGAGAGAGCCTCGTGCTCTTCAGCGACGGCGTGGTGGAGCAGCGCGACCCGCAGGGCCGGGCCTTCGGGATCGAGCGGTTGCTCGGCACGATCGGGACGGGGACTCCCGGCGAGATGGTGCGGCGCATCTTCGCGGACCTCGACGCTTTCGCGGGACGGACCAACCTGGACGACGACGCGACGGTGGCGGTGGTGACGTTCACCGGCTGAGCAGGTCCGCTCAGCCGGCGCAGTGACGCCGCCACATCTCGCGGAGCGCCGCGCCGAACCTGGCGCAGAACGCGGCCCGGTCGCAGAGCGGGGAAGCCGCGACACGCCCGCGGAGCGTGGTTCGATACGCATCGAGCCGTTGGCGGCTCGCCGCCAGGTCCGTCGCGAGCTGCACGTACTCATCCTCGGACGCGGCGATCAGTTCCGGGGTGCCGATGGCGGTGAGCAGACTGACGCCGACACGGGCGGCGTGCGTCGCCCCCGCGACAGTCACCACCGGCACGCCCATCCACAGGGCCTCGCAGGTGGTGGTCGTGCCGTTGTAAGGGAGCGTGTCCAAGGCGATGTCAACCCGGGCGTACTTGGCCAGGTGTTCCGCGATGCCCTTGGTTGTTTCAAGAAAGTCGATCCGTTCGTTGCTGATGCCGAACGAGCCGAACTCGCGGAGGATCCGCGCCCGAGCGGCGGGGTCTTTGAGTTCAAAGGTTTTCATCGCAAGCCGCGAGCCGGGGATGGCCCGCAGGATCCGCGACCACAAGCCGATGACGCCGCGACCGATCTTCTTGTTCGCGTTGAACGACCCGAACACCACGGCCCCGCCCTCGCTCGGCTCGCGGGCCGGTTCGGGCGCATCACGCGGCGGCTGGTAGCACAGAAAGCAGGGGTCGAGGCGGTACAGTCGTTCGGTGCAGCGCTCGTCGAAGTCGGGGTGATCGGGGTGGAGCGCTTCGCCCGCGCGGGACTCGCGCGGCGGGTCCGTCAGCGAGTCCACGATGCGGTAGTCCATCGTGGTCAGGCCCGTCGTGTTCGGGTAGCCGCAGTATGTGATCTGCACCGGGGCGGGCCTGTAGGCGAAGATGGTCATCGCGCTGAAGCCCGTGTGGCCCGCGAGGTCCACGAGGATGTCGATCCCTTCGCGCTCGATGAGGCGTGCGGTCTCGATGTCGATCTGGTCGGCGCAGTCATGCCACTTGGCGACGTGTTTCATGAGCCGCTCGCTCACGGCGTCGGGGTGGCGCGAGGTGGAAAAGGCGTGCACCTCGAATGCATCGCGGTCGTGGAGTTCGAGGAACGGCTCGATGAAAAAGGAGACCGAATGCGTGCGAAGGTCCTGGCTGACGAAACCGACTCTGAGCCGGCGGCCGGGGTCTCTGGTCCCCTTGTATGTGAAGTTCGCCGCGGGGCGGTACTTGTTCAGCAGTTCTCCGAAGCGGCGGTGAGCGGCGGCGATCTCTCCAACATCCGCGCCGTAGACGTAGTTCAGCCCCGCGGCGAGCGAACCCCAGAGATTGGGGTAGTTCGGCAGCCGCACGATCGTCTCGCGGGTCTTCTCGACGGCCTTCTCCATCTCGCCCATCGCCAGCAGCGCGCCGCAATACCCGATGGCCAGTTCACCGTGGAAGCCCCGGGAGAGACCCGCCTCGGCGTGTGCCAGCGCTTCGCTGGTGCGCCAGTCGTCCATGGCCCGGTTGGCGAGGGCGAGTCGGGCTTCGGGGTGTGTGGGGTCGAGCGTGATGGAACGTTCGAGCAGCGCTGTGGCCTTGTCGCGCTTGCCGATGGCGTCGAGCATCAGGGCATGGTTGGCGAGCAGGTTGGCATCACCGGGCCGCACGGCGGCGGCACGAGAGGCGTAGAACTCCGCCTGCGCGTAGCGTCGTAGTCGGTACAAGACCAGGCTCAGCAGGCTGGTGATATCGGTGTCGGATGGGTGCTTCGCGGCGAGAGGCTGCAGGATGGCCAGCGCGAGTTCCGGTCTGCCCGATTCGAGTTTGGCCTTGGCATCGAGCAGTTTCGCGGCGTAAGGAGGCATGAGGGATGCAAGGCTATCCCGAACGCCGTCTGAGAGCGGTCAAAACAAAGCCCCCGGACCTCTCGATCCGGGGGCTTGAAGGTTGACACACAGAGCGGCCGTACGGTTCCGGCCGCGGTTTGTGGATGACGATCAACTCAGGCGCGGCGGCGACGGCCGGCCACGAGGCCGCCCAGGCCCAGGAGCGCGAGGGCGCCGGGGGCGGGGGTGACTTCGATGTCAAAGGAGCCGGTGGGGCCGGCCCAGTTGGGGTTGTTGGCGGCGGCGGGGTTCATCGCGGAGTTGATGTTGAAGTGGGTGACGCCGAGGTAGACAACACCGTCGTTGGGGACAATGACGTTATCGGCAGCGGTGAGGACCGACCAGAATCCGTTGGGGGCAGTTCCGCCGTCGTCCTTGGTGCCGATCAGGGTGCCCGCGCTGTCGTAGACCTTGAAGTAGGTGTCGTAGTTGACCACGCTGGAGGCGATGACCTGAGCGGTGAAGTTGGTGTTGGGCGTGAGGTTCTCGAAGCGCCACCACTGCATGGAGACGGCGTCCTGCACTCGGGTGGGTGCGCCGAGAATCGTCAGATCGAACGAACCGGAGGCGGAGGCGCTCGTGTTCGTGTAGGTGGGGCTGTACGCGGAGTTCTGCCAGAAGGCGACATCGAGGTTAAGGATGCCGTCGCCGGGGATGGTGCCCGCGACGCCGGAGTAGGGGGTGGAGCTGCCAGCGCCGCCGTCATCGTTGTTGCCGATGACGCTGTTGTCGGAGCGGCGCACCCGCAGACGGGTGTCGAAGATGGCGGGCAGCGAAGCAGGGCGAGAAGTGCGGGCAGTGAAAGGCCCGCCGGCGGGAAGGCCCGGAACGTTGTACGTCAGGAGCGAGGGGCCAGTGGCGCTGTTGATGACCTGGTCGGTCACCTGGAAGAGGATCGGGGCCTGATCCACGAACCCGTTCAGGGCGCCGCTCACCACGCCGCCGCCGTTGTTGGACGTGGCGGTGGCGAACGTGCTGCCGGCGGCGGAGGCCAATGAGGCCGCCGCGCCAACGACAATCATGCTGACAAACTTATTCATCTCTATAACTCCTCGGAAACGGACACACACGAATACGCCACGGGTTGGGACGAACAGACCCGACCCACTGGCGTGGAAACGCACGAATCGACGCCGCGCAACGCAACCCGCGAAGAAACGTGGGCGGCGAACGAATCGCCCCCGTCATCGGCCGGGTCGGAATCAGTTGTTGTGGCCGTCTCTCTGCAAACTCCAACCTTGCGGACTAACACCCGCAGCCGGCTCTCCAACCGACCTTGTAATGTTAACGCAAGGAGCGGTTCAATGCAAGCGAATTTGCCATTGATAAGCGTTTTCGAGTTGTTATAACGTCCTGAAAACGCAGCACAGAAACAGAACGGGTATAAACTCGTGGAGTCTGGTAGTCCTATAATCAACAGCTCAGCGGAGTTGACCACTTCGCATGTTTCGGCTCGAAGTGGCGAGCGAGTGTGGGCCGCGGCGAGCGGCGCTCAACTTCAGGTGCTGGTCGCCGCGGGCTTGTCCGGCTTGTTCTCGACCGTCGATTCCTCGGGCTTGGCGATCGGGGTGCTGTCGAAGAAGAGGTGATCTTCGGGTTTGCCGTCCGGCCCGTTTCGGCGGGTGCACTTGATGAGGCAGGGTGCCTCGAACCCTCCCGAGAGGAGCATCTCGCTGAGTGGGTCCTCGACGAACTGGCCGATGGAACGGCGCAAGGGTCGGGCACCATATTCGGGGTTGTAGCCTTTTTCGATGAGGAACTCTTTGGAGAGGTTGTCGAGTTCGAGGGTGTAGCCTTGCGGTGCGAGTCGTTTGGCGAGTTTGGCAACCTCGTAATCCACGATGAGGGTGAGGTCATCGCGGGTGAGGGGCCGGAAGACGATGACATCGTCGAGGCGGTTGATGAACTCGGGGCGGAAGAAACGCTCGATCTCCTTCATCAGGACAACCTTGATGTTGTCGTAGTCGCCCGCATCGGTTCGCTTGGCGAATCCGAACCCGGCGCCGCCCTTGATGAGGTCCGCGCCCAGATTGCTCGTCATGATGAGGATGGTGTTGCGGAAATCAACGTTGCGTCCGAAGGAGTCGGTGAGGCGTCCTTCCTCCATGATCTGGAGGAGCATGTTGAAGACATCGGGGTGCGCCTTCTCCACCTCGTCGAGCAGGATGACGGCGTAGGGGCGGCGGCGGATGCGCTCGGTGAGCTGGCCGCCCTCCTCGTAGCCGACGTAGCCGGGGGGCGCGCCGACCAGGCGGGAGACGTTGTGCTTCTCCATGTACTCGGACATGTCGAGGTGAATAAGCGCCTCTTCATCGCCGAACATGAACTCGGCCAGGGCCTTGCTGAGCAGGGTCTTGCCCACGCCGCTGGGCCCGACGAAGATGAACGAGCCCATCGGTCGCTTGGGATCCTTCAGCCCGGCGCGGGCGCGGCGGATGGCCTTGCTGATCGCCTTGATGGCGTCCTCCTGGCTGATGACCTTCTTGTGGAGTTCGTCCTCCAGTTTGAGCAGGCGCGCGGCCTCGTCCTTCGCCAGGCGCTTGAGGGGCACGCCGGTCATCTTGGCGACGACCTCGGCGACGACTTCTTCGTCCACCGTGCCGTCGGCGACCTGGGCCCGGTTGCGCCAGGCCTTCTGCATATCCTCTTTCTTCTTGCGGAGTTGCTCGGCCTTGTCGCGCAGTTCGGCGGCCTTCTCGTAGTCCGCGGCCTTGACGGCCTCGTCCTTCTCGACGCTCAGACGCTCGATGTCGCCCTCGATCTCGGCGAGGTTCGGCGGCTTGGTCATGCTCTTGATGCGCACGCGCGCGCCCGCCTCGTCGATCACGTCGATGGACTTGTCGGGCTGCACCCGTCCGGGGATGTAGCGTCCCGAGAGTTCGACCGCGGCCTTGATCGCCGCGTCGGTGATCTGCACGCGGTGGTGCTGCTCGTACTTGTCGCGCAGGCCCTTGATGATCTCGATGGTCTGCTCGTTGGTGGGCGGATCGACGGTGATGGCCTGGAAGCGGCGCGCGAGGGCGGCGTCCTTCTCGA
>DDSA01000038.1:17959-18262 GCA_002343715.1 Phycisphaerales bacterium UBA2402
GCCGATGCACTGGATCTCGCCGCGTGCCAGGGCGGGCTTGAGCACGTTGCTGGCGTCGATGGCCCCCTCGGCGCCGCCGGCGCCCACGAGGGTGTGGAGTTCGTCGATGAAGAGCATGACGTTCTTGGCGCGGCGGACCTCGTTCATCACGGCCTTGATGCGCTCCTCGAACTGGCCGCGGTACTTGGTGCCCGCGACCATCATCGCCAGGTCGAGCACCACGAGTCGGCGCTCGTGGAGAATCTCGGGCACATCGCCCGAGACGATGCGCTGGGCCAGGCCCTCGACGATGGCGGTCTTGCC
>DDSA01000038.1:18476-18637 GCA_002343715.1 Phycisphaerales bacterium UBA2402
CGATGGCGGTCTTGCCGACGCCCGCCTCGCCGAGCAGGACGGGGTTGTTCTTGGTGCGGCGGCAGAGGATCTGGATGACGCGGCGGATCTCGTTCTTGCGGCCGACCACGGGGTCCATCTCGGACTTGCGGGCGAGCTCGGTGAGGTCGCGGCCGAAGGCC
>DDSA01000270.1 GCA_002343715.1 Phycisphaerales bacterium UBA2402
TTTTTTTTTTTAAGGAACCGCCGACCACCGAAATCTACCCTCTTCCCCTCCACGACGTTCTTCCGATCTAACGTGCTCGACAACGTCGCGAGCCGCCTGTTCGAGGTGCGCCGCGCCGACAAGGGCAAGTGGGCCTCGCGCGAAGTGAAGGTGCCCGCCCTCACGCAGGTGGTCACGCGCGCGGTGGACCGGCGCACGAGCGACGACTACGAGATGTGGGTGACGGGCTTCACCACGCCCACCACGCTCTATTACGCCACGGCGGGCAAGGACGGCGCGCAGAAGCTGAAGAGCCTGCCCGCCTTCTTCAAGGCCGATGGCCTCAAGGTCACGCAGCACGAGGCCGTCTCGAAGGACGGCACGCGCATCCCGTACTTCCAGGTGATGCGCGAGAGCGCGAAGCTCGACGGCTCGAACCCCACCATCCTCTACGGCTACGGCGGCTTTACCGTCAGCCTGACGCCCACGTTCTCGGCGTCGCTCTTCCAGTGGTTTGATGCGGGCGGCGTCTATGCGGTGCCGAACCTCCGGGGCGGCGGCGAGTATGGCGACGCCTGGCACACCAACGGCATGCGCGAGAACAAGCAGAACGTCTTTGACGACTTCATCGCGGCGGCCGAGTACCTCTGCGAGAAGGGCTACACGAACCCGGGCAAACTCGCCGTGCGGGGCGGCAGCAACGGCGGGCTGTTGACCGGTGCGGTGCTCACGCAGCGCCCCGATCTCTTCAAGGCGGTGCTGGTGCACGTGCCGCTCCTCGATATGGTTCGCTATCAGAACTTCCTGATGGCGAAGTACTGGGTGCCCGAGTACGGCTCGTCGGAAGACCCCGACCAGTTCAAGTACATCATGAAGTACTCGCCCTACCACAACATCACCAAGGGCACGAAGTATCCCGCCACGCTTCTTACCGCGGGCGAGAACGACAGCCGTGTTCACCCGTTGCACGCCCGCAAGATGGCCGCGGCGTTGCAAGCGGCGACAGCGAGCGATCCGGCAACGTCCCCGATTCTGCTGTGGGTTGATCGTGACGCCGGTCACGGTCAGGGCAAGCCGCTGAACCTCCGCATCCGCGATACGGCCGACGAGCGCATCTTTGTGATGTGGCAGTTGGGGATGCTGGAGAACTGAGGCGACAGGTCGATCTGATGCGATTCCCGGCCCGGTGCAATCCGGGCCGGTTTTCTTTTTGAATCAGAGCCTCGGTCGGCGACAAAAAACCCCGGCCGAAGGCGGCCGGGGTTTGGTTCAGAATCAGGCTGCTTTGAGGGGATTACTCGAAGCGGATCTTATCGGTGCCCATGGCGCCGTGGTCGTCCATGCCGCCTCGGGTGGGGGCTGGCTTGCCCTTGCGCTCGGACTTGGGCGTCTCCATGCCTTCGTCGCCGGAGCCGGCGCCGGAGGAATCGCCCCACTGGGCGCGCTTGAGGGAGAGACCGATCTTGCGATCGGCGCGGTCGACGCGGAGGATCTTGACATCGACCTCGTCGCCGGCCTTGACCACGTCTTGCGGGTTCTCGACCTTGTGGTCGGCGAGTTCGCTGATGTGCAGCAGGCCCTCGAGTTCGGCTTCGAGCTCGACGAAGACGCCGAAGTTCGTGATCTTGGTGACCGCGCCCCGCACGACCATGCCGGGCTTGTAGTGCTCGGGGATGGCGTGGAGCCACGGGTCCTCGTGGAGTTGCTTCATGCCCAGGCTGATGCGCTGCTTGTCGCGGTCCACTTCGAGCACCACGCACTTGACGGTGTCGCCCTTCTTGACGATCTCGTTGGGGTGCGTGACTTTCTTGGTCCACGACATGTCGGAGATGTGGAGCAGGCCGTCGATGCCCGGCTCGATCTCGACGAACGCGCCGTAGTTGGCCAGGTTCCGCACTTTGCCCTCGATCATGGTGCCCGGCGGGTACTTTTCGCCCACCAGCTCCCACGGGTTGACCTCGGTCTGCTTCATGCCGAGGCTGATCTCCTGCTTGTCCTTGTTGATCTCGAGGACGACGACATCGACCTCCTGCCCCGGCTGGACCATCTCGTTGGGGTGGTTGACGCGCCGCGTCCACGACATCTCGGAGATGTGGACCAGGCCCTCGATCCCGTCCTCCAACTTCACGAACGCGCCGTAGGTCATGATGTTCACGACGCTGCCGTGCACGCGGCTGCCCACCGGGTACTTCTTCTCGATCTCCTCCCACGGGCTGGCCTCGCGCTGCTTAAGCCCCAGGGCGATCTTCTCCTTCTCGCGGTCGATGTTCAGGACCCGCACCTCGACCTTCTGGTCGATCTTGAGCAGTTCGCTGGGGTGGTTGATGCGGCTCCACGACATGTCGGTGATGTGCAGGAGGCCGTCGATCCCGCCGAGGTCCACGAACGCGCCGAAGTCGGCGATGTTCTTGACCGTGCCGGTGACGATCTCGCCCTCCTTGAGGGTTTCCAGCAGGCGCTTCTTCGCCTGTTCGCGCTCGGTCTCGATCAGTTTGCGGCGCGAGATGACGATGTTCTTCCGCTCCAGGTCGATCTTGAGAATCTCGGCCCGGACCTTGCGGCCGATGAAATCGCCCACCTCGCCGGGACGACGCACGTCCACCTGCGAGGCGGGCAGGAAGACCGGCACACCGATGTCCACCAGCAGCCCGCCCTTGATCTTCTTCGTGACCAGGCCCTCGACGACGTCCCCTTCCTTCTGGGTGTCCACGATCCGCTGCCACGCGAGCATGCGGTCGGCCTTGCGCTTGCTCAGTTGGATCAGGCCCTCTTCGTCCTGGAGGTCCTCGAGCAGCACCTCGACCACGTCGCCGGCCTTGACGTCAAGCCCCTCGAACTCCTCCTTGGGGATCAGGCCCTCGGACTTGAGGCCCACCTCGATCACGACATCATCCCCGGCGAAGCCGATGATGGTCCCCTTGATCAGTTGCCCGGGAATCAGGTTGTCCACCTGCTCCTTCAGGAACGAATCCATGTACTCGCCCGGCTTCGCCGCGGCCATCGTCTTTCCGTAGGCGCCGCGCAGCATGGCCTCCGCCTCGGAGTCGTCCAGACCCAGGGACGCGATCAGCGTTTCATCAATCATCGAATCAGATCCTTTGAACGCCCGATGCGGTGCGTGCCGCGTCGGGTTCGGTGCCGGCCCGCGTGTTGGTGGATACAGCGGCGGGATCGGTACCGGGCCTCGGCGAGAAACCCGCCAAGCCCTGCCCCCGTGAAGGAGCGGTTGTGGAGTTTGACGAATGCCCGCCCGCGAACGCGGTCGGCGCAGACCGTCCACCAGCAGTCGGGAAATGATAGGCACCTCCCCGGCGATCCGTGATGCCCCGGTTCGCTACCCTGACCTCCTTCATGCCCGCCACCCCCGAAGCCCGCCCGCCCGGCAGCACCGCCGTGGGCATCCTCACCATCCTTTGCTCGCTGGCGGGTTGGACGAGCATCCCCCTGTTTCTCAAGCACTTTGCGGGCGAGATCGACCCGTATACGGCGAACGGGTGGCGGTACGCCTTCTCCGCGCTGCTCTGGCTGCCGCCGCTGATCCTGGCGTGGCGGAGAGGCTCGTTGCCGCCCGGCGTGTGGCGTGCCGCGCTCTGGCCCGCGTTCTTCAATATCATCGCGCAGCACGCCTTCGGCATCGCGCCGTACAAAATGGACCCGGGGCTGATGACCTTCGCCCTGCGCGCCCAGGTCATCTTCGTGACCATCGGCGCGGCGGTGATGTTCGCCGCGGAGCGACGGGTCATCAAGACCCCGGCCTATCTCACCGGGCTGTTCATGGTCCTCGGCGGCACTGTTCTCACGCTCTGGCTTCGCCCCGGCGGCATCCACGGCGAGGTGGGGATCGGAGCCGTCTGGGCCATCATCGCCGGCGCGGGGTACGCCGCGTACGCGCTGAGCGTGCGCAAACTCATGCACGGCATGAACCCGCTGCTCGCCTTCGCCGCGGTGAGCCAATACACGGCCATCGCGCTGGTGGGGGTCATGCTCATCGCGGGCAAGGACCACGGCGCAACCGCCTGGCACCTCCCAAACACCCAGTTCACGCTGCTCATGCTCTCGGCGGTGATCGGTATCGGCTTCGGTCATACCTGTTACTTCCTCGCCATCCAGCGGCTGGGCCTGGCGGTGGCCAACGCTGTTGTGCAGCTCCAACCCATCACCGTCTCGCTCGCGTCCATGATGATCTTCGGCGAGAAACTCACAACGGTGCAGTGGGTCACGGGGACCATCGCCATCGCCGGCGCGGGGTTGATCCTGTGGGCGCAGAGCCGCACCGCCGCGCGTCCACCCGCGCCCTGAGCCGTGGACGCTCGCCGGGGTGGTACCATCGGCCATGAACACCTCCCTGCACGGCAGGCGTGCCCTGGTCTGCGGGTCCACCGCCGGCATCGGTCGCGCCTGCGCGATGGAACTCGCCGCCGCCGGCGCCTCGGTGACGCTCATCGCGCGAGACGCCGCGAAACTCGATGCGACGCTCTCCGGGCTGCCGCGTTCCGCGGGTCAGGAGCACGCCGCGCTCGCCGCGGATTTCACGGACCCCGCCGGGCTTCGCCGCACCGTGCAGGAGAGCCTCATCGAGGCGCGTCCGTATCACATCCTGATCAACAACACCGGCGGCCCGCCGGGCGGGACCGCGATCGACGCCCCGGCCGAGCAGTACATCGCCGCCTTCAACGCCCACATCATCGCCGGGCAGCACCTGGTGCAGTTGCTGGTGCCGCAGTTCAGGAAGGCCGGGTACGGGCGCATCATCAACATCATCTCCACCAGCGTGAAACAGCCGATCCCCAACCTCGGAGTCTCGAACACGATCCGCGCCGCCGTCGCCAACTGGGCCAAGACCCTCTCGGTCGAACTCGGACCATTCGCCATCACCGTCAACAACGTCCTGCCCGGGTACACACGCACGGAGCGCCTGGCCTCTCTCATCGCGGCCCGCGCCAAGAGCCGCGGCGTCGAGCCGTCGGTCATCGAGAAGGAGTTCCTCGCCACCATCCCCGCGGGGCGTTTCTGTGAGCCTGAAGAGACCGCCGCGACGGTCGCGTTTCTTGCCTCGCCAGCCGCGGGGTACATCAACGGGATCAACCTGCCGGTCGATGGCGGGAGATTGGGGTGTCTGTAAATGGCCCGAGCACACAGCACGTTGAAGGTCTGCGTGCTCTGGGCATTCTGTGCCTGGTCCACGGCCTTGCCCGGTTGTGCATCGATCCCGGGAAAGGGAGGCACGCTCATCCTCAAGCCGGGCGAAGCCGAACGTCTCACTCTCTTTGGCGAAGCGCCGATGCTCTCGGTCACGAATAAAGGCGAGGATGCTGTGTCGGTTGAGATCCAGACGGGCGCGGCATCTCCCGCGCGGGACTCCGTCGCGCCCGGCGAAAACCGCAGTTGGCAGGCCACCGGCCCGTGGATCTTTCAGTTTTCCAACCCGACCGCGCGTGATGTGGTCATCCGTTATTCCGTTCGCGGCGGAGAGGCCGTCGAATGAACACGCTCGTCTCGATCAATCACCTGATTGACAACAGGGCCGTTGCGCCGCTTTCGGGCGAGTATCTCGATTGCACCGAACCGGCCACCGGTCAGGTCTACGCCAGGGTCGCCTCGGGAGATGCGCTCGATGTCGCTGCCGCGGTGGGAGCGGCCAAGAGTGCCTTTCCGGGGTGGTCGTGCACCTCCGCGGTGGAACGATCTCGAATACTTGTACGCCTCGCCGATCTCATCGACTCAAACCTCCGGCCGTTCGCCGCCGCCGAGAGCAGGGACACGGGCAAGCCGATCCGTCTCGCGACCGAGGTGGATATCCCCCGCGCCGCGGCGAATCTGCGGTTTTTCGCCACCGCCATCCTGCACGCCGAAGGACAGTGCCACGATTTCGACGGCGGTGGGGTGCCCCGCGGCGTGCCCGCCCTCAACTACACCCTGCGCAAGCCCCGGGGTGTCGCGGCGTGCATCTCGCCCTGGAACCTGCCGCTGTACCTGCTCACGTGGAAGATCGCCCCCGCGCTGGCGACAGGGAACACCGTTGTCGCCAAGCCCAGCGAGGTCACACCTGTGACCGCATCGATGTTCGGGGATCTGGTCGCGGAGGCGGGTTTGCCGCCAGGGGTGCTCAACATCGTTCACGGTACGGGACCGCGCGCCGGCGCTGCCCTCGTGCGGCACCCCGATGTCCCCACGGTGACGTTCACCGGCTCCACGACGGTGGGCCGATGGATCGGCCGGGAGTGCGGCGAGCAACTCAAGCGGGTGAGCCTTGAACTCGGCGGCAAGAACCCGTTCATCATCTTCGACGATGCCGATGTGGATCGGTCGATCCTGACCGCCGGAAGGGCGGCCTTCACGAACCAGGGGCAGATCTGCCTGTGCGGGTCTCGGGTGCTGGTTCATCACTCCATCTTTGAACGGGTGGTGGAGGGGCTGGTTGCGCACGCTACAAAACTCACGATCGGCGATCCTCAACTCACCACGACGGAGTTCGGCGCGCTCACCAGCCGCCCGCACTTCGAGAAAGTCGCCGCCGCCGTCAACCTCGCGCGTGAACTCGGTGGCACGGTCCATTGCGGCGGCGGCCCGGTGGCCGATCTTCCCGAGCGCTGCCGCGGCGGGTACTTCTATGCGCCCACCGTGATCTCCGGTCTGAAACCGTCCTGCCGCGTCGAACAGGAGGAGATCTTCGGCCCGGTCGTTACCGTGCAGCCCTTCCGCGATGAGTCCGAGGCGCTGATGCTTGCCAACTCCACGCCCTACGGCCTCGCGGCCACGCTCTTCACGCGCGATGTGTCACGTGCCCACCGCATCGCCGCCGCCGTCGAGAGCGGCATCGTCTGGATCAACTGCTGGATGGTCCGGGATCTGCGCACACCCTTCGGCGGCGTCAAAGACAGCGGCATCGGGCGTGAAGGCGGCCTCGAGGCCCTGCGGTTCTTTACCGAGCCGAAGAATGTCTGCATCGGGCTGTCGTGTGAATGAACAATCACTATTGCCCGGGTGACTGAGGTGTTTCGGGCGGAGCGGCATCTTTCAGCACGGCGAAGACTGCAGGCGGACTCTCGACGCGAGAACGCAGTCGCCGACGCCCGCGCCGCGGCAGGGTGCTGTGCTGCGGAATCCGTTGCCATCGGCGAGGACCGGTGTTGCTGTTTTCTTCAATCCATGAAATGCACGGGAACACGGGATCTACCGGAATGTCTGAATGAAAGGACCACAACGGAGCCGCCCCATGCTTCTATTCCTCCGCATCGTTACGGCAGTTCTTCTCACACTCACGGCGAGCGCCGGCGACATCGTCGAGGGTGAGACCGGCCGGGCCATTGATGAGGCCATCCTCCGTCAGCAGTTGGGCCAGTTCTGGGGTGCGGTGGGGGTCGTGAAGGACGGCAAGGTCGTGCTTGCCAAGGGGTATGGCCTGGCGAATCAAGGGCTGACAGCCAACTCGGCCAAGACCCTCTTCGACATCGGGAGTGTCACCAAGCAGTTCACCGCCGCCGCGATCCTCCGCCTCGAAATGGACGGTAAACTGAGTATCGACGACCGTGCCGCGATGTGGATCGATGATGTCCCGCGAGAGAACCACGGTATCACGATCCTTCACCTTCTGACACATACCAGCGGCATCAGTCAGCGTGACGTCAAGCCCGCTCTGAAGGATGACGGGAATCTGGTCGCCACCGCCGCGCTCACGCTCAGAGCCGGGCACAAGCCCGGCGAGATGTGGGAGTACAGCAATGCCGGGTACGTTGCGCTCGCGGCGATCATCGAGCGCGCCGCGGGCCGTTCCTACGAGGAGTATCTGCGGGAGGCGATCTTCATCCCCTCGGGGATGACGACCACACGGGTCATGGGAGACGGGATGCCCCATGCGGCGATGGTGGCCGATCGGGTCAGTGACATGGGCCGCAAGGCGGGCACCGCGGCGGAGTGGCCGTACGCGTTCACCTGGGGGTATCGTGGAGCGGGCGGCGTGGTGAGCAACGTCGAAGACTTGCTCGCCTGGCACGCGACGCTCCGGACGGACAAGGTGCTCAACGCCGGAGCACGCGAGAAGTTCTTTCGCGTGGTCAACAACGGGTACGCGCTGGGCTGGTTCCGCGTCACGTCCCCGCGGGGAGGAGTCGTTTCACACAGCGGCGGTGTGCTGGGGTTTGTGACGTTCTTCACCAGGTGGCTCGAAGAAGATGCGGCGGTGGTTGTGCTGACCAACAGCCGTGGTGCGCCTCAGGAGATGGACCGATTGATCCGGAGGACGCTCTTTCCGCCTGAATACCCCGATTTCACCGCTGAGTTGCACACCGGCGGTTTGACGCTCGGGGAGTTCGGCCAGGCAGTGCTGCAGGAGCAGTTCGCGATTACGGGGGAGCCGGTTGGCGGATTGGTGGTAGTGCGGATTGCACGAACGGGCGATGGCGTTCCGCTCGCCACGCTTCGGTTCAGCAGGTCCGAGGCGGCGCGTGCGCTGGCGATGCTCGAGCGAGCGATGGCCGCGAACAGAAACAGGGCCGATGCGTCCGAATCGGAGTGCGGTGTGTACACCAGGCCCTACGCCATACCCGCGGACGGCGTCATCCGGCTCGGCGGAGACGGCGTGACCTGCGGCATCACCGGCTCCATGAGGCAAACCGGTCCTGGTGGCAGATCCGTGGATGAACGCATCACTCTGTCGGTTCAGGATGAGCAGCACTCGTTCATGCCGCTGTTGGTGCGTCTGACGAACCTGAAGGCGGACGAGTTGAGGAGGGCACTGAAGGTGGAGTGACATCATGCGTGTCGATGCGTCCGACCGCCCGACGAACCCGCCACACGAGCACGAGGTACAACGCGTAGATCACGCAGACGAGCGCTCCGGCTCCGATTCTAAACAAGTACTCCGCCTCGGTCTCGCCCTCCGGCCACAAGATCAAAACCGTCGCGAACAGCGCTGCCCCGAAGCTGATGAACAGCACCGGGAACAACCAGGCCGCCCGGCCGCACCAGCGGGAAAGGCGGAGCGCCGGCACCCGCCCCGCCAGCCAGGCGAGGTACAGACACGAGACGATGTACACCGAAGCGCCCACAAGTGCCAGTGGTATCTCGATCCACAGCGGCAGTGGCATCATCCACGACAGAACCATGTCGTAGAACTCGATCGGCACAACGACCGTGAGCAGGCAACGGAGCACCAGCCGCGTGCGGTCGGCGCGGTGAAGGCCCAGGTGAGACGGGTCCGGGCGGCTGGCGATCCACCAGCCCGCGAACCCAACCAACGAAAAGAACGTGCCCAACGCGTCTAACATGCCCACCACCGCCCATTGCTGTGCGTCTGCCAGCTCAGAGAACTGCATGTTCAGTATTTGCACGCCGTCGCTGACGAGCACGAGCAGCAGCCCGAGCCGGACCGCCCGCCGATACTCCGCAGGGCTGAAGCGCAGCAGGTCGCCGCTCAACGTCTGCTCGACCGATGTACCGCACTCTGGGCATGCACCCTCTCGCTGAATACCCACGAGCGAATAGCCGCACCGCACGCAAATGATCTTTGACGGCAAGCCCGGTGAGATCGGTGGGTGAATCGGTGCGGGTGATTGAGGCAGCGTCTCGCTCAACGACCGGATGCTATGGCGGGATCACCACCACAAAACTCGGATCGATCCGCCCCTCCGTAGCCCCGGCCAATGTTCGCTTGATCGCCCGGCCGTTTTCGAGGTTGTATGGGAACTTTTCGCGCAGTTGCAGTAACTCCGACGATTGCTTTGGCGGCGCCATCGGATTGATCTGCTGCGGGCTGGGGTCGTACTCCTTCGCCGCGAACGATCCCACCGTCACCATGCTTTTACGCGGCCCGTGGTAGTAGTACGCCTCGATCCCCTCGCGGCGCAGGTCCGCCGCGGCCTTTTCCGCCGCGGCGCGGAACTCGGCCTGCTCCGCGGCGGTCGGTTCCTGGCCGTCGGGCCGCCAATAGACGCCGATCTGGAGCGTGTAGAGCACCTCACCATCACCGCCGCTTCGGCGCGCATTCCTCAGTTCAAGCCCGGCGGCGTCCCCCACCCGCGATCCCGACGACGGGGGCGAAAGCACCGCGCGTGAGAAGGGGCGTTCACCACCGACCTTGAGTTGCTGGATCCGGGCGAGGTCGCGTTTCGCGGCCGTTGAGCCGGGTGCTTCGTACCGTCCATAGGCTACAACAAGCGTGCGGCCCCGGTCATCGAGATACGCCTCGCTCATCCCCGGCATCATCCTGACTCTCGCCAGCGCGGAGTTCGCGGCCCCCGCCTCGGTATCGGCTCGAAAAGTGGCGAGGGCGATGGACCAACTCGTGGATCCGGACGTGTCCGCGAGGCCCATCTGCTTGATGGTGCGCGATGTGCCTTCACCCGCTCCGACCCGTGCCGATCCTTGAAGCATCGGTGTTGCAATGCCCGCCCGAGTCAATGTCTCCGCGAGGGCTGCCCCGGGCACGGGTGAGTTTGGATCAGTGCGCGGTCCCTGGAATCTCTCGATCGGTTTATCCCAGGGCGATGCGAACTGTGGACGATCGGGGTGCTCAACCACTTGTTCTGCATCAGGCTGAGTACATCCCGCGGAAGAATACAGTCCCAGCACCACCAATCCTGCCGTAACCACCCATGCGGGGGAAGCACGGCGTATCGGTGCGGGAATCGCGCGGCTTGATTGAAGAACCGAAGAAATCTGGAAAAATACTTTCGGGTCCGCACCCCGGTTATTGTACATAAATCTATGTGGGACAGGCATTTATGATCAAACAGGGGATTCCGTGGTAATTTGTAGGTTCAATGCCGCCTCCGTCGATACTGGCACTGTCGCGGAGGGAACCAGCGACGAGTCAGCGGACGGGAAAAGTCGGGTTTGGCAGCGTGTACGCTCCGCCGAATCATTGGCACTCCGGCAGTCGCACGACTCTCGTAAGCGCGGAGCGCGTCACAATCTATTTCACCCGTCTATCGGCACGACCCTTTGCGGCTCGTGCCGCGGGACATCGCACGGAACCCTTCTGCCATGACGCCGTCAATCCAGTCAGCATTCGCCACAACGC
>DDSA01000264.1:0-3743 GCA_002343715.1 Phycisphaerales bacterium UBA2402
GTCGGAGAAGTCCGCGCCCGGGTCACGGCCCGCCGCGCCCACGCCGCCCGCGGCGGGGCCGAAGTAGCGGGTCAGGTGATCGCCTCTTCCTCCTTCAGCCCGGCCTTGGCCGCGACCTTCTGGTAGAAGACGGCCACGGTCAGCATGAGCAGGCCCAGTCCGATGAAACTGACGATGCGCCAGACCGCCGGCGCGCCCGACAGGTCGAGCAGCAGGGCCTTGAGCGTCGCGACGGAGAGGAGCAGCAGCCCGAAGCGCCTCGCCACGGCCAGGCGCTTCCAGAACCCCAGCCCGATGAGGCCGAAGGCGAAGAGTCCCCACCAGATCGTGACCGCCGCGCTGCGCACCTGCGGGTCTTCCGCCAGGCGCGCCGCGATGCGGGCCGCCTCGTAACTGGTGGAGATGAAGGCCATGACGATCGCGCCGGTGCGGCACGCGGCGCGGAGCTTGTCGCCGCCGATGTCCACCCGGCGGGCCGCCCACTCCCACACCGCGGCCTGGACCGCTGCCAGATACAGGCCGGGGTGGATGGGCCAGTTCATGGAGGTCGCCTCCCAGCCGCGGAGAATGAAGACCCGCACCCAGATCACCGCCGCGAGGAGGATTCCCCCCTGGCCCATCGGCGCCAGGCGCAACGCGGGCGCGAACCGTGATCCGGCGAGCACGGCCGCGCCGGCGGCCAACGGCACCAGCACCTTCTGCCCCGCCGCCATGTCTCGGTGGATGAGGCCCAGCACGACCATCACCACGGCCGCGTGGCCCGCGAACGCCGCCGCCTTGTTCAGTTCATAGGAGGGTTTGCCCGTGGCATCGCGCCAGGTCAGCCAGACCACAGCCAGCGCGAGCCAGGCCGCGCCGCAGAGCAGCGGCGCGGGGGTCGCCTCCGACCAGACCAGCCCGGCCCACGGGAAGGCCGGCGGCACCGACCGGACCCACCACGAGGTTCCTACCGCCGCCAGAGTGGCGATCAGGATCAGCACCGCGGCGTAGACGCTCCCCGCCTCCGACCGGGCGATGCGGGCCCGCGCCAGCGTCAGCAGTGCCGTGGCCGAGAAGAGCATCGAGGTTTGCGCCGTCGTGATCCGCGGGTGGAGGAAGGCGATGGGTAGGAGCGTGAAGCAGACCCCCGCCGCGAACCCCGAGAGAGACTTCGCCTCCATCCCCCAGACCATCCGGTCGCTCAGCCTCCGCATGTAGGCGCTGAGCGCGATCCACACCGCAGCGCACCCCAATACCAGGAACGACCCGGCGGAGAAGATCGGCTCCTGCGTGGCACCCCGACCGCTCCACACCGCATCAAACCGCTGCATGCACGCCAGGATCGTCGCCAGCACCAGCGGCACGGACCCGAAGGCCGTGACCCGGGGCGAACGCAGCAGGCAACCCCATGCGAAGGTCAGGCCCGAAGCGGCCAGGACCAGATACGAAAATGTCAGTAACGACATGCCCCGGTGCACCAGCGATCCGGCGAGCACGCACAGCCCCAGGCACGTCGCGGCATCGCTCACGATGCGCCATGACTCGGTGAAGCGGCCCTCTTCCTCATCGCGTTGAGGAAGGATCAGGCGGCCCGCAACGAGCACCGATGCGCCCGCCAGGGCCGTGAGGAGCGTCCACGAACTCAGGGCCAGCCCGGCGACTTCGCGTGCGCCCGCCGTGAGATCGCCGAGCCAGAGGTCGTAGGTGAAGAGCCGCCCGATGCAGAAGACCAGCACCGCCAGCCCGTAGACATCGAACGCGCGGGCCCTGTTCCAGCGCGCCGCGAGTATCGCCGAGAGACCCAGCGCCATCCAGCAGACGACCTCGGCCCAGCCCGCGAAGGCCATCGCGATGGTCGAGACGAGCAACCCCGCCGATTGCACCCACAGGCAGACGCCCAGGCGCTGCGCATCGTTCGCGGGAGGTGAGAAGAGGCCCCGCATCCCGCCCGAAAGAAGCGATGCCAGCAGGCCGGTCGCGACCATCCCCGCCGCGGCCGCCACCCACGCCGGCGCCAGGGTGCGCTCGAGCGCCAGCGAGGCGAACGTGACGGCCCAGGCCGATGTGGTGAAACTGGCCAGCAGGGGCGTCCAGCGCCGGATCCGGGGCACCGTCGTGTCCGAGTCGGACTCATCGCCGCGGCGAAGGCCCCAGCGACCCGATGAGAAGGCCAGTTCCGCGTGCAGCGCCGCCCACACCAGCGCGGCGAAGGCCGCGCCGGCGACGCCCAGCGCGATGCCTTGATTCAACTCCCACAGGCCGCCCAAGATGAGCGTGCCCCACCAGACCAGCGACCGCGCGGGGGCGAAGGCCCGCCCCATCCGTCCGCACACCACAAGGCCCACGGCCAGCAGCATGAGCAGATACGCCGGCAGCACCAGCGGTCGCGGCTGCGCCTCGGTGAAGAGGAAGGGTGTCAGGTACCCCGCCGCGAGCGACAGGACCGCGACAAAGACCAACCGGGTCCGCACCGAGACCACGACGCCCAGGATCGCCGTCGCGGCCAGCAGCGCGTACGCGGCGCTGTCGGGCAGAAGGTCGTACAGCCTGTACGCCGCGTAGGCGCTGGCGTAGAGGGTGCCCAGCCCGGCGGAATAGATGCCAGCCGCGGCGGCGTTGTTCACCTTCTTCCGCACCCACTCGCCCGCGCCCAGGAGGGCGAACCCGAAGGCCGCGCCCAGGGCGCAGCGCAGCCACGGGGCCACGGCGAACCAACCCCGCTCGTAGCCGAGTTTGAAGAAGAGGCCGATGCCGATGACCACCGCCACCGCGCCGATGACGGCGTACCAGCGCCCGCCGATGAGACGTTCCGCATCGGCCCACGAGAGTTGTCGTGAAAAGAGCGGGGCGCGCTCATCGACGGGCAGCGCCCACTCCGCGGTGCGGGGTTCGGTGGCCGGGGGTTCGCGGGGCGGCTCGGGCTCGAGGGGGTACGGCCCTTGCGTGACAGGTTCGTGCGCACTCGTGACGTCGCTGATGGGAGCGACGGCGGCGGGGGAAGAGTCCGTGTTCGGATCAGCGGCACGCTCGCGTTCCGCGCGGCGCGATG
Organism: Phycisphaerales bacterium UBA2402; assembly: GCA_002343715.1. Classification (GTDB taxonomy): domain Bacteria; phylum Planctomycetota; class Phycisphaerae; order Phycisphaerales; family UBA1924; genus UBA2402. The sequence continues at coordinate 3,029 of DDSA01000264.1, forward strand.
ACTGCATCAGCGTTTCGGCGAGCGTTGTTTGTTGTGCCGAGTTCGCGGGGGGTGCGGAGTCGGGTTCGGTGGCCCACACGGGGATCGGCGGCGGTTCGACGCGTCGGCGCATTGGTTCTGCCGGGGGCGGAACGTCCATCGTCGTGGGCTGGGGCGATTCTGGGCCTATCGGTGACCGTGCCGCTTCGATCGGCTTCTCATCCGGCGCGAGTTTGTGCGCGGAACCGGGCGGCGCTTCGGGCGGCGGCGCCGGCGGATCGACTGTGATCGCGGCAGCGGGCGTTTCGGGCGGCGGCTCGGCCCCGGCTGGGGCTGGACCTTGTGCCTGCGTCCGCACGCCGAGCAGGTCCTCGATCCCCCGAAGTCTGCGATCAAATGATTCCAGGACGCGCGCGAGTTTCTCGTTGTCGATGCTCATGGTTCGACCTCCCCGAGGGCCGGAAGCCCGTTTAGTTAGTATACACTAACTCATCGGCCGTGTCAACTCCTGTCTGTTCGGTTTTCCGTCAATCAACCCGTGTATGGGACCGACCCCTGTCCGCGAAGCATCGTTCTGAGCCTATCCCGCGGGAACTGGCCATGATCGGCTCGGTGTGAACATGGTGCGAGCGCGTGCTCGGCACGTGAAGGTTGAGGGTGTACGGCGGCATGGACCGGCTCCCGAGCGGCGGGCGGCGCACGCCCCCCCCGGGCGCCAGCGCCCGCCCCCCCCGCA
>DDSA01000264.1:3986-4125 GCA_002343715.1 Phycisphaerales bacterium UBA2402
GAGGAAAGTCCGAGCACGGCAGGACAAGGTGGTGGGTAACACCCACCCGCCCGTCACGGCGGAAACGTCGGCCACGGGCGAGGGACAGTGCCACAGAAAACAAACCGCCCCGGCGCGCCGGGGTAAGGGTGAAAAGGTG
>DDSA01000269.1:0-1701 GCA_002343715.1 Phycisphaerales bacterium UBA2402
AAGGCCACCGTCGACGCCGACACCATCGTTCGCGTGCGGTTGCAGCAATAAGGAGCACCTGTGGGCGACCTGCTCGATCGCGGCGCGGCATTCCTCGATGCCCAGCGTCACCAGCACCTCTCCCGCCCGGTCCTTTACCGGCGTGGCACGGACGAGGAGGAAGTCCAAGCCACCATCGGCAAGACCGAGTTCGAGCAGGCCGACGACGCAGGCCTCATCCACCGAGTGGAGTCGCGGGACTTCCTCGTGCGAACGGGGGACCTGGATCTGGGCGCTGGCCCGATCCTCCCGCGGGCGGGCGATCAGGTGCGAGAGGTGGTCGGGTTGAGCGTGTTCGTGTACGAGGTCAATGCACCCGGAGGGCAGCCGCCGTTCCGGTACAGCGACCCGTACCGCAGGGTTCTTCGGATTCACACCAAGCACATCGCAACGGAGTAACGATGGCAGAAGGCAACGGACAGAACGGCAGTGCTCGGTGGGCCGGCGTGGTCGTCACCGTCGTGCTCGCGGCGGGCGCGATGACCATCCAATGGGGCGTGGTGACCACCAAGCTCCAGCAGGTGGAGAAGCGGCTCGATGAGTTCATCGGCGAGGCCCGCAGCATCCGCGCTCAGTATGCCGAGATGGAACGCAAGATCTGGTTCCTCGAGGGCAAGCTCTCCGGGCTGACTTCCAATTCGCCGCGGCAGAGCGTGCCGACCACTGGATCCCCCGTTATCGGAGGTGGCCCGTGAGCACGATCGTCGCCCTCGCCGACGCCGTTGCGGCGCACGTGAGCGCCGGGTCCTTCGGGCAGCCGGTCACGGCCGTCCGCATGTACCAGCCCGCGTTCACGCTGGAGGACCTCAAGGACCTGCGGGTCTCGGTGGTTCCCCGCACGCTGCAGATGTCGCCGGTGACGCGGGACAGCCTGGCCATCGAGTACGTCGTGGATGTCGGCGTGCAGAAGAAGCTCCCCGCCGATGGGGCGGACGCGGCGATCGACGAACTGCTCGTGCTGGTGGAGGCGATCGCGGATCACCTGCGGTTCAAGCGGCTGGGGGGCTTCCCCGACGCGGCGTGGGTCGGGATCAGCAACGAGCCGGTGGTGTCGAGCGAGGCGCTCGAACAGCACCGGGTGTTCACGAGTGTGCTCAGTGTCACCTACCGGGAGCGGAGGTAGCCATGCGCAACACGATCATCTTCGGCGTGGCAATGACGGACGAGCTCAAGCCGCTGGCGACCCAGAAGACCATCGCCACCTTCACGCTCACCGCGTCGCACAAGAACACGCAGGACCTGCTGCTCTCGGACGGCAAGACGGACCCGATCGATGTCGCGCCGGGCACGCAGTACTACTTCGAACGGGTCAGCCTGGCGGACATTCTGGTCAAGAGCAAGGCGGGCGAGATGGTCTTTGTGGTCGGCCACAGCGCCGAGTGAAAGGAGTCAGCGATGGCAATCAAGCTCGGCATGGAGGCCGCCCTCAAGTACAAGGTCGGCGGTCAGGGCGGCGCGGGTGCGTGGACGGCGCTGGGCAACACGCGGGACGTGACGCTCAACCTGGAAGCGGGCGAGGCGGACGTCACCACGCGAGCCAACAACGGCTGGCGGGCGACGGTCGCCACGCTCAAGGAGGCGAGCGTCGAGTTCGAGATGGTCTGGGACACCGGCGATGCCGGGTTCACCGCCATCAAAAACGCCTTCTTCAACAACGACCCC
>DDSA01000269.1:1934-2710 GCA_002343715.1 Phycisphaerales bacterium UBA2402
CAACGACCCCATCGGCCTGCAGATCCTCGACGCGGCCGCGGGCCAGGGCCTGCAGGCGGACTTCTCGATCACCAACTTCAGCCGCAGCGAGGCCCTCGAGGAGGCCATCACGGTGTCGGTGACGGCGAAGGTGACGTATTCGACCACGGCGCCCTCATGGATCGGCAGCTAAGCACGGAGGCACGGATGCGGCAGTTCAAGGACAACGCGGGTCGGACCTGGACGGTGGACATCAACGTCGCCACGCTCAAGCGCGTGCGCGGGCTCACGGGCGTCGACCTCATGCAGGTCATCGAGGGGACGCTCATCGAGAAGCTCATCCGCGACCCGGTGCTGCTGTGCGATGTGGTCTACGCCGTCTGCAAGCCCGAGGCGGATGCGGCAACCCCCCGGGTCTCGGACGAGGAGTTCGGCAAGGCGATGGCGGGCGACGCCATCGAAGCCGCCACGCAGGCGGTGCTGGATGAACTCATCAGTTTCTGCCCGAGCCCGAGGGACCGGGCCAACCTCGGGCGGGTGCTCCAGGCCACCAACCGCGTGATGGACAAGGCCCGCGACCTGACGGAGAAGCGGATCGAGACGCTGACCAGCGAGAGCGAGCTGGACAAGCTCGTGAACCGGATGGTCCCACCCATCCCCGAGCCGCTGACGCCTGGAAGTTCATCTACCAGTGCGCCGGAGCCCTCGGCCTCGACCCCGGGCCCCTGACGCTGCGGGAGCTGGTCTCCATGCTCGACGGTCGCCAGCGCCACGACTGGTCGATCGCCGCCGCCGTC
>DDSA01000184.1:0-245 GCA_002343715.1 Phycisphaerales bacterium UBA2402
ATCGATCCCCGCGCTGCGGCTGGCCCTGCGGGCGGACCTGGGCCGGCCCGCCTTCGCGCACGATGCGGCGTTGGGCGGGCTACACGCGGGTTCACTTGGCATCGACGCCCTCGCGGATCTGATCCGCGAGCGTCTCGTGCCGTGCGAGGTCCTCGCCGCGCCGGATCCCTGGACGTTCTGGCAGGCTCAACCGCCCAGCGTCTTGCTCAGGATCGCCGACCGATAGTTCGTGTACGGCCACTGCC
>DDSA01000184.1:539-14754 GCA_002343715.1 Phycisphaerales bacterium UBA2402
CATGCTGCACGCCAGTTCCGTCGCGCCCGACTCCAGCGCCCGCCGCTCGCACACGTCGAGCAGCCGCAGCCCGATCCCGCCGCCCTGGCACAAGGGGTCCACCGCGAACTGCGAGAAACTCGCCACGCCCGGCTTGCTGAAATAGGGCGGCCCCTGGGCCTCCTCGACCTCGTGGAACAGGATCGTGCCCGCGAGGCGTTGCCGGTCACGCCCCTCCGGGTCTTTCTCGTGCCGCACCGCGACGTAGCACTCGCCGCTGAAGACCCGCTTCCTGGTCGTCGCGTCGTCCTGCCGCCCCGCGAGCGGCCGCAGACCCATCGCCATCTGCTTGGCGTACGCGCGGTGCAGGAGGCGTGTGAGTTCGCTGATCGAGTCGCTCGGCGCCAGCCGCCGCACCGTGACCACCGGGCTGATCTTCCCGTCTTCGGGCATAGGCGGCGATAGTAGGGAGCGACGACGGCGGCGCCCGGCGGGCGTGCGCCCCCACGTGGGGCCGCCACTCACTCGTCCTTTTCGTACTCGGTCTTCATGCGGTTCACGATCTCGCGCAGCCGCGCCGACACCCGCGTCTTGATGACGTACACCTGCGCCACGCTCATCCCGCACGAGGCCGAGACCTGCTCGGGCGAAAGGCCCTTGACCACCAGCATCTCGAACGCCGCGAGGTTGTTCTCGTCGATCCGCGTCTTCTCGCGCAGTTCGCGCATCGCCGCCTTCAGGATGAACTTCAGCCGCGCCTTCTCCCACGCGTCGGCCAGGGCCTGCTCCGCGGGCTTGAAGTGCGTCCCCGCCTGCCGGTCCTGCAGCGCGCTGTCGCCGCGCTGGCCCCGCCGCTTCGCCCTCGCCCGCATCACGTCCGTGATGCGGAACCGCGCGATGCCCAGCAGGAAACTCCGAAGCCGCCCCCGCCCCCGTTCATATTTCCCGGCCTTGTACGCCGCCGCGAACTCCACCAGCGTCTGCTGGGCCACGTCCGCCGCCTCGTCGCGCGACAGACCCATCTTCATCGCCACCCCCTCGATCACCGGGCGGAAACGGGCATCGAACTCGGCCCACAGCGCGTGGTTGTTCGGATCGCTCAGACCATCGAGAATCGCGGTGGATGTCCAGGTCTGTGGGTTCATGCGTGCCCGATCACCTTGAGATCGTTTCGGCTCATCATTGTTGGAGTGCCGAAAGGGCGGCGCTGAGGACCGAGAAACCATCCGACTTCACCCCCGACGGCCGCCCGGATCAGACGCCGCGCACCGCACGCCGTCGAGCCGCAATCCGGACGGGATTGGGTGGAATACCCCAGCGGTTTCAACGGGCACGCCGGTGCGCGTCCGCTCCGCCGGGTGCGTATCGTTTCCACTCTCTGGAACGATCCACCCGATCGCAGCGCCGACCAAACGGCCCCCTTCAGAGTGCTTTGTCCCCTCCCCGATCGGTTCGGTCTTGTCCGGAGAATTGATGCCCGCCACCCTCGACCCGCCGTCGCGCCCCGCGCCGGTCACGCCAACACCGCCCACCCCCGCCGCGACCGAGCAGCCTCGCCCCCACGCCCACCACCACCACGAACGAATCACCGTCACCTGGGCGGATATCGACTGGTGGCACTTCACGCCCATCGCCCTGATGCACGCCGCCTGTCTCGCGGCCCCGTTCTACTTCTCCTGGAGCGGTGTTGCATTGGCCGTCTTTCTCTGGTGGGCCTGCGGCGGGCTGGGCATCTGCCTCTGCTACCACCGACTCCTCACACACCGTTCCTTCAAGACGCCCAAACCGGTGGAGTACTTCCTCACCGTCCTGGGCGTTCTGAACTGGCAGGGCGGCCCCATCGAGTGGGTCGGGATGCACCGTCTCCACCACAAGCACTCCGACGGTGAGGAGGACCCGCACTCCCCCAAGCACGGCTTCAACTGGGCTCACGTCCTGTGGGTTGTCACCAAGTACAGGGGCAACGTCCCGCCCCAGGACGCGGCCAAAGACCTGGCCCGCGACCCGTTCCTTCGATTCATCGACAAGTACCACTGGGCTCCCCAGATCGGTCTCGCGGCCCTGCTCTACGGGCTGGGTCAGTGGGCCGGCGGCTTGGGCCTCTCGTGGGTCGTGTGGGGCGTCTGCATCCGCATGGTGGTGACGTACCACATCACCTGGTTCGTCAACTCCGCCTCGCACACCTGGGGCTACCGAAGCCACGACACCGATGACGACTCTCGGAACCTCTGGTGGGTCGCCCTCCTGTCGTTCGGCGAAGGGTGGCACAACAACCACCACGCGCACCAGCGGGCCGCCGCGCACGGCCGCCGTTGGTGGGAGATCGACCCCACCTACCTCACCATCGTTGCCATGAGTTGGGTCGGCCTGGCGAAGGACATTGTCCGCCCGGGACGCTAGGTGCTGTTTGAGAGATGCCTTTGGTGGGTCCGCTCTCCATAGCGGAGTCTTCATTCAGCCTACAGAACACCGTTCTGGAGAACGGTGCCACTAAAAAACTGTTCTGTCAAACAGAACCTAACGCGGCCCGCGAATTCCCGGGGAGCAGCAACGCCTGGATACAGTCCGCTCAAGTTTGTTGAGCTGAGACCGTTGTGGATGAAGCACGCCATCCAATCAGTTTCCTAACGTAGATATTTCTGTGTGATCCAGGCAACCCTCACCGCCCGGATGAGGTATAGTTTTGAGCAAAGCGGGTGATTTCACCGCTTTGCCGGGGCGGTATTCTTCCGCCGGCGCTGGTTTTGGTCGATTCTTCTGTGGTTGGAACGGCTTCCATTTCAAGGGGCCGCGGCGTAGACTCGGGTGATGACCCGACCCGGCGTCTGCGTATGATCGGTAACGTTCCGCACGGTTCTCGTGGCGGAATCGGCGGGTAGTCAGAGCCTGATCCGAGTGTTTTGTGGGGCGATTTTCGGAACGTCCGGACCGGATCCGGCGTACCTGTGGGATGGACCTTCACTCTTGACCGAATCTTTCGGTGAAGAGACTGTCGGGGCTGTGTCGTGGCGGGTCGCCCGGCTCATCACGACGGCATCTGGAGAGTGCAGCACGAGGCGGGCGTTCGCGCTTACGGCCACACCGGGGTTGGCCAAGCCCGCAACGGGATACAGATACCCGGACAGGAGCATTTTGCCATGAGCCATCAGCGTCGCGCCTTCACACTCATCGAGTTGCTTGTTGTCATCGCCATCATCGCGCTGCTGATCGGCCTGCTGCTTCCAGCGCTCGGCAAGGCCCGAAAATCGGCCCGCCTGACCATCTCGATGAGCAATATCCGGCAGATCGCCGCCGCCGGTGCCACGTACCAGACCGACCAGAAGGGTCTGCTTCCGTTGACTCCAGTGATGCAATACAACGCGAACCCCGGACCCGGTCAGCCTTCGGATGGCTGGATTCCTCAGAACGCGTGGTGCACGTGGAGCGCGTTCGGCAAGACCAACAGCTCCTACTGGCAGGGGCAGTACGGGGGCGTGTTTGAAATCCGCCAGGAGAATCGCCCGCTGAACATCTATCTCTACCCGAGCATCGGCTCTCGCACTTCGGGCGCGATCAGTTCCGTGGACTCTTCCCGGATCAACAACAACCTGATGGCGTTCAAGGATCCCAGCGATCAGGTCGGCCACCAGCGGAACTGGCCCGGACCGAACATGTTCGATTCGACCACCGGGACAACCCCCTCATGCTTTGATGACGTCGGCACCAGTTATCAATGGCAGGCGAAGTGGTACGAGCAGATCGACCGTGACCCCCGTTACAGCGGCCTGACGCTGGTCAAGAAGTTTGAACTCGGTGCGCGTCGTTTCAAACTCGCGGACTCCTTCGCACCCTCCCGGATGGTCTGGCTCAACGATGAATGGGCGGACATCACCATCAACAGCACCAATCCCAACGCCCGGGTCAAGAACGGGTACGACGATATCAACAAGAGCGTCCTGGGCTTCATGGACGGCCACGGCGCGTATCTCCCGATCATCCCCGGCAGCGGAACTCCGCCCTCCACCGATCTCTGGGATCGTGTCGAAGCATACAACAACGACAAGTACACCGTGATCTTCCCCTTTGTCCGCTGATACGTTCATGACTTGTTCTTACTACCCATGAGGTTCTCCATGCTGGTACATCGCCGTGGTTTTACGCTGATTGAACTCCTGGTCGTCATCGCGATCATCGCGCTGCTGATCGGCCTCTTGCTCCCAGCGCTGGGCAAGGCCCGTAAATCGGCCCGGCTCACCATTTCGCTGAGCAACGTTCGACAGATCGCCGCCGCGGGCGCGACGTATCAAGCGGATCAAAAGGGGATGCTGCCGCTGCAGCCTTCCATGACATACACCGCCAACCCCGCGCCGGGGCAGCCCAGCGACGGCTGGATCCCGATCCAGGCGTGGTGCACATGGAGTTCGTGGGGCAAGAACCCCAGCCCCTACTGGACCACCCGCAGCGGCGGTGTCTTCGATGTTCATCAGCAGAACCGCCCGCTGAACGTCTACCTCTACCCGGATATCGGCCAGCGTCGCTGGGGCGCGCTCAGTTCAACCGACGCGTCCCGCACCAAGAACAACATGGCGGTTTTCAAGGACCCCAGCGACAGGGTGACGCACCAGCGCAACTGGCCGCAGGCGCAGCGCTCTCTTGATGCAGGCGATGAGCAGTACGGCGGCGGCATCCTGAGTTGCTTCGATGATGTCGGCACCAGTTATCACTGGCAAGCCAAATGGTTCGAGCAGTTGCAGGCCACGCCCGGCATGCCCGCCGATTACGTCCGCCTCTTTGATATCGGCGCACGCCGCTACAAGATGGCCGACTCCTTCATGCCGTCGCGGATGGTCTGGCTCAACGACGAATGGGCGGATATCACGATCAACGACAGCAATCCAAACGCCCGGGTGAAGAACGGCTACGACGACTTCAACAGAAGCGTCCTGGGCTTCATGGATGCCCACGCCTCGTACCTGAATGTCATCCCCGGCGGCGGCAACCCTCCCAGCCCGGATCAGTGGGACCGCGTCCCCGCCTACAGCAACGACAAGTACACCGTCATCTTCCCGTTCGTGCGGTGAACGTCTCCTGCTCGATTGCGGGCGGCACCCCCACGCACCGATCAGGTTCCAACGCACCCGGGTTCCTTCTTCCGGAGGAACAGCCGGGTGTTTTCTTGTTCATAGGCGGAGCCAACGGAGCGCGCGGCATCTGCGGCGATGCGCTGCGGTGGTGCCCCTTCGGGAAGACCGTCGGGCATGAACCCGCGAGAACGTGCCCTATTCCAGGCGCAGCGCTCTTCAACGGCGGAGCCGTCGAAGTCAATAGACGGGGACCGCTTCGCCGTTTGTCCACACGCTGAAACAGAACGGTTCTTCAGAGAGCGCATACGCAACCCTCGAAAGTGGCCGTGCGTTCTCTCGCGGGAACAGGTCCGATCAATCTCGGTACTTCACGTGGCAATCTTTGCAGGACGCCGCGACGAGTTTGAACTGGGCCGAGAGTTTCACCCCGTCTTGTTCCCCCGCGGCGAGCCACTCTTCCAGCGCGTGGGCCTTCGCGTGGGCATCGCGGAGCAGTTCGGTGAGACCGACGGGTTCCTCCTTGACGTACCGTGTCTCCTGGAGCGAACGGTACAGATCCGCGAGGCGACCGGACTCGGCGGCGGGCACCAGGTCGGGGCTGGATTCGGGCGTCTTCCACCCCGCCTTTTCGATCTCCTTGAGATGCTCGAATGCGTGGTCCACATCGACCATGCCCTGAACGAAGTCCGTGGGCTTGCTGATTTCCGGGAAGTCCGCCGGGACCGCGTCGATGACCTTCTCATCCAGCAGCGCGGCCCGCCGCGCACAGGCGTACAGCCCGGTGTAGTTGGGCGAGGTGCCGCTGACCTTCATCCGCGCGACGCCCTGCTCGGGCGTGGACCAACCCAGGTGCACGCAGACCATCGCCGCCGCGCCCGCGCTGCGGTGCTTGCCGTGGTGGCAGTGAATGTACAACGGGCCGACTCGCATCGCGTCGCGCGTCGCGCGGGTGAGTTCCAGGCCGCGCTCCTCGCCGATGCCGTTGTACGAGATCGGCAGGTGGATGTACCGCATCCCCCGGGCCGTGGCCTTCTCCACCTCCGGCGCGGCCCCATCGACGCTGATGATGGTTTTGATGCCCATCGCGGCGAGTGTTTCGAAACCGGCATCGCCCTCGGGCTGACCGCCGGAGAGGTAGCCCGGGTGATAGGCCACGACGTTGTGAACCCCGGGGTAATCCTTCGGCGTGGTATCGTCGGGGGTCGGCATCGGGATCGGCGCCAGGGCCTTCACGGCCGGGGGCGTGGCCGGTGCCCGCGGCGGCGATGAAGATGTGCAGGACCAGACGCCGCCGGAAATCACAAACAAGGAAAGGGGGAGCAGCGGCCAACGGAACTGGGGCATCGTGATTCCTGATACGAGGCTCATCGACAAACCTTGCAGGCGGCGTTGCATTCGTGCTCAACCACCGGGAGCAACGCGGCATCGCACCCCTCGCGGCGGGCGACCTCGATTTTTACACCTGTATCCGGCGTTCCCGTTCCAACTCCGAGCCGATCGCTCTCGCAAGGTGTTCATACTGCCCGGGGCTGTTGTACACCTGCGCCGAGATCCGCACGAACCGATCGGGCTTCCCCGCCAGACCCCAGAAGGGAACCTGCACCCCCCACCGCTCCAGGACCGCGTCCTGCAGCGCATCGTGGTAGATGCTCTTCCTGGCCATCAGTTTCTCCCGCACGGCGGGCGGGTGCGGCGGCAGAATGATGGTGCAGATGCTCCCGATCATTTCATCGGGGGCCGCGGCGGGCACGCCCAGTGCGGCGAGGATCACATCCCGCCCGCGCAGGCACAACTCGTGGTTGTGGCGCATCACCGCGGGCCACCCGCCCGGCAGCATCGCGCCCATCGCCCGGATCGCCGCGGGAATCGACATGAACGGGGTGTAATCGCTCGTCCCCACGTACTCAAACTCGGTCAGGAACGGCGCCCGCCCCGGCTTGGGCTTCTCGGCGTTGTTCGAGAGGGCCAGGGGCCTGAACCCGCCATCGGCCTCCTGCAACTCTCGACGCACGTACAGAAACGCCGAGCCTTTCGGCGAGCAGATCCACTTGTGGCAGTTGGCGGTGTAGTAACTCGCGCCGAGTGTTCCGAGGTCCAGCGCGGGCACCATGCCCGGGGCGTGGGCACCATCGATCAGTGTCCGCACGCCGCGGGACTCGAGTTCCCGAACCAGCGCCTCGACCGGCAGCACCAGCCCCGTCGGGCTGGTGACATGGCTGAGCAGGGCCAGTCGCGTGCGGGCCGTGACTTTCTCGAGAATGGCATCGATCACCGCGCCGGGGCCGGGGCAGGGAAAGGGGATGGGCGCGGAGACCACCTTCGCCCCGGCGCGGCGGGCCGCGCGGCGGATGTTGTTCTGGCAGGCGGGGTACTCGTGCTCGTTGGTCAGGATGTCATCGCCCGGGCCGAGCCAGCCGCTGTCCACGACATGATCGAGGACGGTGGCCACGGCGACGGTGGCGTTGGGGACGGGGGCGAGATCGCGCCAATCGCAACGGAGGAACTCTCCCAGCGCAGCGCGGGCCTCGTCCATCAGGCCCTCGAAATCGCGGACGAAGAAGCGGATCGGCTCGGCCTCCATCCGGTCGCGGATCGCCCGCTGCGCCTCGAGCACCTCGCGCGGGCAGGCCCCGAAAGAACCGTGATTGAGAAAACAGACGGCGGGGTCAAGGGCGAAGCGCGATGCAAGGGGTGAGGGCGTCGGGAGCGTCTCGGGCATGGATATTCGTAGGACCGGCCAATGGCCCGGGCGTTATCGAACCTCGCGGCACGGGAGAATGCGTTTCCGGCGGTTTCTTCTTCGCGCCGGTAGCCCCGGCGTGCCTCGTTCTCGCACGGTGAGTGACAGCACACAGCACCACACACCCGTACCAGGAGCATCCGTCATGCGTCACACACTCGCCCGCCAACTCGCCCTGCTCGCCCTCGCCGCCGCCCCAGCCCTGGCCCAGAGCGAGACCGAGCCCAACAACACCATCGCCCAGGCCAACGGCCCGTTCACGGTGCCCTCTTCCATCAGCGGCACCATGAGTTCATTCAGCGATGTGGACTATTTCCGGATCGTTGTTCCCCACGCGATGCGGCTGCGAATCTCGACCAGGCCGGGCGCCGGGTTCAACTGCACCAACCAGGACCTGACGCTGCGTCTGCGTGATGCCGGCGGGGTCGAACTGGCGTACAACGACGATGCGGACTTCTACTGCCCGATGATCGATTACCCCGCGAATGTCAACGCGACGGTACCCGCCGGCACGTATTACGTCCAGGTGAACAGCCTGACGCCCATGGCTTCAACATATGTCCTCCACGTCGAGCAGTTTTTCGCAACCGGCCCTGTCTCGACCGCGATCACCTACCAGGGCATCCTGAGCCAGGACGGTCAGCCGGCGAGCGGCCCGCACGACTTCCGATTCAGTCTGTGGACGCACCCCACCGCGAACGCGAACTACCTCCGACGCGGGACGGGCCAGACCTTCTACAACATTGATGTAGAACAGGGCCTGGTTCAGTTGCCCGTAGACTTCGGCGCCGATGCGTTCGACGGCACGCAGGTCTATCTGCAAGTCGAGGTGACCCCCACGGGCGAAGAAAGCCCGAACTGGCGCGTACTGGAGCGGCGGCCCATCACACCCGCCCCGATGGCTCAGTATGCGTTCAAGTCGGTTGCCGCGCAGACCGCGACCCTGGCCGAGAACGCCACACTGGCCACAACTGCAAACTACGCGTATTCGGCGGGTTGGTGTCAGCAGGCCGACACCGCGAACAGCGCCGGCACGGCCAACACCGCAACGACGGCGCAGAACGTATCCTGGTCGGGCGTGAACAACAAACCCTCAGGCTTTGCGGACGGCATCGACCACACCGGCGGGTGGACGGAAATCTCCAGCATCACGACAACCAATCATTCGGTCGGCATCGGCACCAGCAGCCCCGGTTCGTTCCTCCTCGCCGTGAACGGGAGCGCCGCCAAGGTCGGCGGCGGAACATGGTCCATCTTCTGCGATTCCCGACTGAAGCACGATATCGAGCCCCTCTCCGGCACGCTCGACCGGCTCCTCCAACTGCACGGCTACACCTTTGAGTACAACACCGAGGCCGTCGAGAACCGACTCGCCCTGCCGGGCCGCCAGATCGGACTCATGGCCGATGAAGTCGAACGAGTCTTCCCCGACTGGGTCGAGCGCGACGGGCAGGGCTACCGCTACGTCACCGAGCGGGCCACCACCGCCCTCATGGTCGAAGCCCTCCGCGACCTCCGCCGCGAAAAGGATGAGGCCATCGCCCAGTTGAAAGCCCAGAACGATGCCCTCGAAGCCCGGCTGAAAGCACTGGAACGCTCCGCGACAAAGTAAGTGCAGCAACGGTCACCAGTCCAGCGCAGCCCGCCGATCGGCGGGCTTTTTTAATACCCATACAAACAGACAGACCTGTCTATACTTTTACATGGCAACTCAGACGGAGCGTACCTCCGAAACCCGGAGCCGGATTCTCGATGCGGCGGGCGAACTCTTTTATGCTCACGGGATCAACGCCACCGGTATTGATGCCGTGGTGGCGAAGTCGAGCGTGGCCAAGATGACGCTCTACAAGCACTTTCCGAGCAAAGATGTGCTCATCGCGGAATGGCTCCGCCGTCAGAGCCAGCGATGGCGGGCGAACCTTGAATCGTCCCTCGACCGAATCGCCGACTCGCCGCGCCGCAAGCTCGATTGTCTATTCGAGGTTCTGGCCGAGTGGTTCACCGATCCCGCCTTCCGCGGCTGCGCGTTCGTCAACTGCGTGACCGAACTCGCCGACCCGCAGCACCCCGGCCGGAAGGTCTGCGCCGAGCATCGCCGACTCGTGCGCGAATACCTCTCGCGGCTGGCCTTTGAGGCCGGGTATCCCAACCATCGTGATGTGGGTGAATCTCTCGCCATGCTCGCCGATGGTGCGACCGTCGCCGCGCTCGCCGAATCCTCACCCGAGAGCGCCCTCCGCGCCCGACATCTCGCCGCGGCGATGCTCGAACAACGCGCGATCTAACTTCTATCTAAATGTCAAACTCCATGATCGAACTAAGCGCTTGAAAATAGATTGATTGTACATACAGTTCTGTATATTATTTGACGCCCACAAGATTAGAAAACCTCCGTGAAAGGAACTCCATGCCCAGACTCTCTGTCGTTGATCCCGCCACCGCCCCCGCTCCGGCCAAAGCCATCTTCGATGGTCCGCTGAAAGGCAAACACTTCAACATCTTCAAGGGAATGGCCAACAGCCCCGCCGCGTTGGAGGCGTACCTCGCCCTTGCCGGCGCGCTGAACAAGTCAAGCCTGACCGCCGCTCAGCGCGAGGTGATCGCGTTGACGCTCGCGGAGGCCAACGGTTGCGACTACTGCGCCGCCGCCCACACGCACTTCGGGACCGCGGCCGGTCTGACCAAAGCGCAGACCATCGAGGCCCGGCGGGGTCGGATGCAGGACCCCACCCTGCACGCGCTCGCGGCCTTCACCCTGGCCCTGAAGGAAAAGCAGGGGCACGTCACCGATGCGGACCTGGCCGCTTTCCGCGCTGCGGGCTTCAACGACGGGCACATCGCCGAGGCGGTTGCCGTCTATACCCTGAATCTGTACACCAACTTCTTCAATCACGTCAATCAGACCGTGGTGGACCTGCCCGCCGCGCCCGCGCTGGCGTGACGGGCCATACGCTCGGAACCCGGTGCCCGACGCACAACAGCCAACGCATGTTCCCCGCCGCGTGCTCTTCCTGCTCGCGGCGGTTTTTTGCGCCACCCCCTGGGCCTCGACGCCGCTCGCGCTGGCCCTTGGTGCGGCGCTGGCGCTGCTGGGGCTGTCGGACTTCAACAACCCCGCGAAGCGCTTGTCCAGGCTGCTGATACAGGCGTGCGTCATCGCGCTGGGGTTGCGGGTGGACCTGCTCACCATCGCGCGCGAGGCCAGGAGCGGGTTCCTCTTCGCGGCGGGGACCATCATCGGCGCATTCCTTCTGGGTTTCATCCTCGAACGTCTGCTGCGCACGGGGAAGGAACTGACGCTGCTGGTTTCCAGCGGCACGGCGATCTGCGGTGGATCGGCCATCGCCGCGGTGGGCGCTTCGATCGGCGCTTCCGCGAGCGCGATGGCCGTGGCCACCGGCGCGGTCTTCATCCTCAACGCCGTCGCGCTCTACGTCTTCCCCCCGATCGGCCACGCCCTTCACCTCACGGATGCCCAGTTCGGCCTGTGGGCCGGGGTCGCCATCCACGATGTCTCGTCCGTCGTCGGGGCCGCGAGCCACTATCACGCCGGCGATCCGACTTCCGCCGCGGCCCTCGACACGGCCAACGTCGTCAAACTCACCCGCGTCCTGTGGATCCTGCCGTGCGCTCTGTTCGCGTCGTGGGTCATGCGCCGAGGCGGTTCCGCGGCCCGCACTCCCTTCCCATGGTTCATTCTCTTGTTCCTCGTCGCCAGCGCCGCCCGCACGTTCATCCCGCCCGTCGCGCTCGCCGCGGATACGGTCAAGATCATCGCCACGCTCGGCTTTCAACTCGCGCTCTTCCTGATCGGCAGCGGTCTGTCCAAAGCGGCGATCGCGTCGGTGGGGTGGCGCGTGCTGCTCCAGGCGGTGCTGATGTGGCTGGCGGTGGCGGGGGTGTCGCTCTCCATCATCGTTCGGGCGGGGTGAGCGGCGCGAAGACGTCTGTGGCGTCCACCAGGCCGACCTCGGTCAGCCCGACGCGGGCGCAGGCTTCGTGAGCGCGGACCACATCCTCGTAGGGCGTGCGGGCATCAGGGGCGATCAGGACGATGATCGGGGCGTTGGCGGCCCGGCGTTCGTTTTCCAACTCCGCCTCGAGGTCCGCCAACAGGACGGCCCGGGGCTGCGGGCGGGTGTTGCTGCTGAGGACCGCGCGTGGGCGGCCCGCATCCCGCGTCAGCGCCACGCGGAGGCGCACCGACTCGGTCGAGGCGGCCCCGCCCGGAGCGACCACCGGCAGGCTCGTCCGCAGGAACCACTCCGGCCCGAGCATCGCGGCGCTGGCCATGAAAAAGATCAGGATGACCATCACCACGTCCACCATGGGCGTCATGTTCGGCCCGTAGTGCATCTCGTAGACGGAGCGGGCGCTGCGCACACGGAAGGAACGTCTCACGGCGCGCCCCCTTGCCGGTCGGCCACGAGTTTCACGCTCGCCAGCCCCGCGGCGCGGCAGGCCGCGATGACAGGCGAGATCGCGCCGTATTCCAACCCCTTGTCGGCCCGGATCTGCACCTGCCGCCCGGTGACGGTCCTCAGCACGCCCTCGAGTTCGCCGGGGCGCACCTCGGAACCGTCCACCAGAATCCGGGCCTTGCCCGTGTCATTCTGCACGGTGATGGCGAGGACACGGCCGGTATCTTCCGAGACACCGATGCGGGAGGGGGGCAGGTCCACCTTGGCCTTGCGATCCGAGGCGAGTTTCCCCACGATGAGGTAGAAAATGATCAGCACCATCACCACGTCGATCAGCGGCGTGACGTTGATCTTGCCCGCGGGCGGCTGAGGATGGCGTGGACGGGGACGCATGGGTGCGGGGGTTGCGTAAGCGCGTGATCTCAGACAGGCTCCGCTCGGGCGGTGCTACTGACCGCGCGACGGCGGAGCCTCCTTCGCCGGGATCCGCTCCACGATCTCCGCGGCGACGACGGTGCCACGCGTGCAGAGACGGTCGATGACGTTGCGGTAAATGCCGAAGGCCAGCAGGCAGGGGATCGCCAGGCACAGACCCAGGAGCGTGTGAAAGAGCGCCTTGCTGATGCCCTGCGAGAGGTCGCTGGGACCGGCCTGCCCCCCCGTCGCGCCCAGCGAGGTGAAGGCGAGGATCATCCCCCAGACCGTTCCCGCCAGGCCCACCAGCGGCCCCAGGTTGCCGATGACGCTGAGCATGTCGATGCGGCGGAACCACCGGGCCGACTCTTCGCTGGCGGCCAGTTCCGCCGCTTCGCGGATGGTGCTGCGGTCCTGGCCCTTCTCCTCCATCGCGGGGCGCACCACGCGGGCGACGAAGGAATCATCATCCCGCACCGCGGCGGCGAGGTCCTCCCACCGGCCCGCGCGGGCCAGGTCGCGCAGGCGGTTCACCGATGTGGGCGGCACGATGTTTCTTTCCCGCACCTCGAACATGCAGATGAAGACCAGGGCGATGCCCACCACCGACCCGAGCAGCAGCAGCACGGTGAACACGTCGAAGGACTGCATGAAGAGAGGCCAGAGGCCGTGGGCGGGAGCCTGAAAGAGCATGCCGGGGGAATCTCCGAAGAGTGCGAACCTCACCCTTTTCTGCCGACGCTGCGGCCGTCGATGGTGAGCGTGGTGGACTTGCCCCGACGTCGCAGCGGGCGGTACTGGGGAGGGATGAGAGCGCGCACGATGTACGCCGCGGCGAGAACCGCCATCGCCGTCACGGCCCAGAACTGCCAATCGGACACGGGCACCCCGGAGCGTAGGGCGATTCAACCCTCGTCCAACACCACCAAGCCCAGCCGCTCCAGTTCCACATCGCGCGAGAGTTCGTCGTACGAGAGGACCGCGACTTCGGGCAGCGAGTCCTCGATCACCGTCCGCACCGCCCGGCGCGATGCGCCGCTGACGACGAGCACCGGCGGGCTGGAGGCGTGACGCCGGGGGTCGATCGCGCGGCGCACGGAGTCCACGATGCGGCGCTGCTCCTCGTGCGAGAGCGTCACCACCTGGCCCTCCGACGTATCTTCCGTGCCCCGCCCGGCTAGGTTCTCCAGTTCCGGGTCCGCGGCGTAGAAACTCAGCATCCCCGGACGCTGGGCGAAGGCGGCGCAGAGCGCATCGGCCAGGTCTCGGCGGACACGCTCCGTCAGGCCGTGCGCGTTGTGCCCGCTCGACCCGTGCCGGGCCAGGGACTCGAAGATGCCCTCCAGGTCGCGCACGGGCACGCCTTCGCGCACCAAGCGACGGAGCACCTCGACCACGCGAGAAAGGGGAAGCGGTTGGGGCGTGACGGCCCGGACCAGGTCGGGCCGGGTCGTCCGCAGCGTCTCGACCATCGCGCTCACACGCTGGATCGTGAGAAACGTGTGCAGTTTCCGCCGCAGCGACCACTCTCCGTGGCGGGCCGCGGCCTGCGGCACGCGCAGCACGTTCAGCCCGGCGGCGCGGGCCGCCTCCGCCGA
>DDSA01000218.1:0-4970 GCA_002343715.1 Phycisphaerales bacterium UBA2402
GCCACGCGGGCCCTCATCGCCGGCAGGCCCTGCGGGGCCGACAGGGCCGGCCGCGCCACGCGCGACAAGCATCTCCCAGTTGCTGAAGAAGCCGCCGGGAATGTCACCGGGCGCGTTGGGGGCCGTGGCAATGTACGCCGATCCCTGGAAGTTCACGCCGTCGCCGCGGTCGTAGAACCGGTTGATGTCATAGTCGCCTCTCCAGACCAGACCGACCTCGCCATCGTGCCCGCGCATGACCATCAACTGCCAGGTGGTCATGCTCTGCGGGTCACCCACGGGGCGGGTGCCGTCAAGGACATCGGTCAACGCGATGTATGAAGAGCCGCCGAGTTCCACGACGTCGCCCCGGAAGTACACGGACTGGGGAACCCACCCGCCCTTCCAGCGCATCGTGGGGTAGCCGTCCTCCGCGAGCAACTGCCAGTAGGGCTGAAGGTCGATCGGGTTGCGCGGATCATCCTCCGGGGGCGGTGTCTGGGGGTCGACAAACTGTCGTGCGATGAACGAACCCAGGCGCGAACGCACCGCATCGCCGCGGCTGTAGAACATGTTTGGGTTCCACTCTCCACGCCAGACCAGGCCGGGTTCGCCGGGCCAGCCATCGCGGCCCGGTTCGCCTTGCGGGCCTTGTGGTCCCGCGGGACCCGGCCAGCCGTCCATGCCGCGGTCGCCCTGCGGCCCTTGCAGTCCCTGCGGCCCTTGAGGCCCCATGAACCCCATCGGACCTTCCGGACCCGGAGGCCCCATCGGACCGATCGGCCCGATCGGGCCCATCGGACCCGGCACCGAGTTGAGCGCGTGCAGCGCGTAGGGCGTGGCGGTGATGGGTTGCCTGGGGTTCAGGGTTGCGAACCCGCCCACACCCGCGGGGTTGCGCACCTGTATTTCAAGATACCGAGCGCTGCCGCGGAAGGCCGCCGCGCCGAAGTCCAGCGACACGGTCAGAAGCCCGTCGCTGGGCGTGATGTTGTTGGCCTCGAGCGTGTCGCCGATCTGCAAGCCCCCTGCCGCGGCGTCGAAGAGCCGGAAGCGGAAGTCGCAGGCGTTGGCCACGGGTTCGCCCCCGTCGGTGAGTTTGCCCTGGTATGTGAACTCCGTCGTCACGGGCACATCCGCCGCGATGCCCGGGGCGGCGAGGAACGAGGCGCAGAGTCCGGCCATCGCGGCGAGGCGCCGCGCCGAGTACGAGCGAGCGAGCATGAGCGAGTCTCCGGGTTGGGGCGAGGCCCGTTGGTGCCACGATGGTGGCGGGGCCGTCGCCGGTTCACTTCAAGGAACGCGGGATGCCCGCACTCGCTCACGCGCTTTTTACGATCCCGCGAGGCGAGAGATCAACTCCCACGTCTCGCGGACGTGACGGCGCTGCGTCCGCACCCCCCCCACCGCCAGGCGCAGCACCAGCGGCCCGCCCCGCGGCATCACGGTGTGTGTGAGGTATGCCTTGCCGGAGTCGTTCACCCGGTCCATCAGACGCCGCGTTGCCTGATCGCCGTCGCGCAGCCGGAAGACCACGAGGTTCATCGTCCGCGGGGACGCGACCTCGAAGCGGGCATCGGCACGCACCAGTGACTCAAACTCCGCCGCGAGGGCGATGTGCGAGCGGATGTAGGCCCGCAGCCCTTGCAGCCCGTAGTGCCGCATCACGAACCAGAGTTTGAGCGCCCGGAAGCGACGCCCGAGGGGAATGTGCCAGTCGCGGTAATCCACCACGCCGCCGGTATCGCTCGCGGCGTTCTTGAGGTATTCTGGCGTGATCGAGAGCGACTCCGTGACGGCCCCGCGATCCGCGACCCACAGGCATCCGCAATCGAAGTTCGTGAGGAGCCACTTGTGCGGGTTGAAGCAGAATGAGTCCGCGCGCTCCATGCCCCGCAGCATCCAGCGGAACTCGGGGCAGACGCACGCCGCGCCCGCGTGTGCCGCGTCCACGTGCAGCCACACGCCCCCCGCCGCGCCCGTGCCCGTCGTGGTCCGCGCAACCGCGTCCGCCGCGGCGCTCACATCATCCACCGCCGTGACCCCGGTGGTGCCGACCGTCGCGTGAACAAAGAACGGCCTCCGACCCGCCGCGATGTCAGAGCGCATCGTTTCTACGAGCGCCGCGGTGTCCATCCGATGCTGGTCGTCCGTGCGGATGAGGCGCACGCCCTCGCGGTCATCGGCGCTCGTCGCCAGCCCGGCGATCATCGCGGCCTTGATGACCGATGAATGGGCCTGGTCCGAGGCGTAGGCGACCAGCCGTTCCCCGCCGTGCCGGCGCGAGCGGTCGCGCGCCGCGAGCATCGCGATGAGCGTTGACTCGCTCGCGGTCCCCGCGATCACTCCCCCACCACTCCCGCCGGCGCGGAAGTGAAACCGATCGGGCAGGCCGAGTGCCTTACCCATCCAGTCCATCATCCGCTGCTCGACCTCGGTGCAGGCCGGGCTGGTCGCCCACAGCATGCCTTGCACGCCCAAACCCGAGGCGAGAAAATCACCGAGGACCGCCGGGCCGCTCGCGTTCGCCGGGAAATACGCGTAGAAGTTGGGATGCTGCCAATGCGTCAGTCCCGGAAGAATGATGCGGTCAAGATCGGCGAAGACCGCCTCCCACGACTCTTCTCCATTCTCGGGCGCGGACACCGGCAGTTGTGCCATGATGTCGCCGGGCTTCGCGACGGAACGCACGGGCAGCGATTCCGCACGCTCCCAGTAGTCCGCGATCCAATCGGCCATGCGGTGGGCCAGGGCGCGGAACTCCGAGCCGGTCATGTGCGGGACCGTGTGGTCGCCGGGAGGGCTGTTCATGCGTGATTATCCCGCCCGGAGGTCGATCCGAGCGGCGGGCGGAGTATCACCCCAGCGCGTGTCGCCGCGGTCGCGATCTACCCGCGTCAGGATGCCGAACCACCGTTCGCGATCTTGCTGAATACGAACCGACCGTTCTCAAAGTGCGCTTCGACACCATCGCCCGGACCGAACTCGCCGGCGAGGATGCTGCCCGCCAGCGCGTTCTCGATCCGTTGCTGGATCGTGCGCTTGAGCGGGCGGGCTCCGAAGGCGGGGTCCCAGCCTTCCGCGGCGAGTTCCGCGATCGCCTGATCGGTCAGACGCAGGGTCATGTCGCGTTCCTTCATGCGTGCCCTCAGCCGCGCGAGTTGGATATCCACGATCGCACGGAGATTTTCCTTGCGCAGTTGATGGAAGACCACGACCTCGTCGATGCGGTTGAGCAGCTCGGGGCGCATCAGCCCCCCCGAGAGCGTCGCCGCGGCTTTCGCCATGACCTTGGTCACCTTCGGCGGCAGTCCCGCGGCCTTGCCGAACTCGTCGGCCATGAGGCCTGCGGGGCCGCGCTTGAGCATCTCGCGGATCGCGGCCTCGATCTCCCAATCCTCGGCCCCGCTCTGGGCGAGTTCCTGGATCTGGGCGCTGCCGTAGTTGCTGGTCATCACCACGAGCGTGTTCTTGAAGTCCACGGTGCGGCCCTGTCCGTCGGTGAGACGACCATCGTCGAGCACCTGCAGGAGAATATTGAAGACGTCCGGGTGCGCCTTCTCGATCTCGTCGAGCAGGACGACGCAGTACGGACGCCTGCGCACTGCCTCGGTCAGTTGGCCGCCCTCGTCGTAGCCGACATAGCCGGGGGGTGCGCCCACGAGACGTGAGACAGCGTGCTTCTCACCGTACTCGCTCATGTCGATGCGCACCACGGCCTCTTCGGTGTCGAACAGGAACTCGGCCAGGGCCTTGCACGTCTCGGTTTTGCCAACGCCGGTAGGCCCGAGGAAGAGGAACGATCCGATCGGCCGGTTGGGATCGCCCAGCCCCGCGCGGGCACGACGCACCGCGTCGGAGACCGACCGAAGCGCGTGCTCCTGCCCCACCACGCGGCGTCCGAGTTCCGCCTCCATGCGGACCAGTTTTTCGCGCTCGCTCTCCACCAGGCGCGAGACGGGGATGCCCGTCCACCGCCCCACCACCTCCGCGATGCTCTCGGCATCGACCTCTTCCTTGACCAGCGCATCGCCTTTGGCCTCTCGCGCGGCGGAGGCTTTTTCGGCCGCCGCGAGGCGCGACTCCAGTTCTCGAAGATCGCCGTAGCGGATGCGGGCCGCCGACTCAAGGTCGCCGCGGCGCTGGGCCTGATCGAGGGCGACCTGCTTGGCCGCCATTTCCTCCTTGATGGCCTTGATCGCGTCGAGGTCCTGCTTCTCCGACTCCCAACGGGCGGTGAGGGCGCGGTTCTGCTCCTGCAGCGCGGCGAGTTCCTTCTCCACGCGGGCCAGTTCCCGCGCGGCCCCGCCGTCCTTTGATTCGATCCGCAGGGCCTCGCGTTCGATCTCCAGTTGCATGATCTTGCGCCGCAGCTCATCGAGTTCGCTGGGCATCGAGTCGTTCTCGATCCGCAGCCGCGCCGCCGCCTCGTCGAGCAAGTCGATGGCCTTGTCGGGCAGGAAGCGATCGGCGATGTAGCGGTGTGAGAGTTGTGCCGCGGCGAGGATGGCGCTGTCGAGGATTCGCACGCCGTGGTGGGCCTCGTATCGTGGTTTGAGGCCGCGGAGAATCGCCACGGTCTGCTCCACGCTGGGCTGATCCACATAGACGGGTTGGAAACGCCGCTCGAAGGCCGGGTCTTTCTCCACGTGCTTGCGGTACTCGTCGAGCGTGGTCGCGCCGATGCAGCGGAGTTCACCCCGGGCGAGCGCCGGCTTGAGCAGGTTCCCCGCGGAGACAGCGCCCTCGGCAGCGCCGGCGCCGATGATCGTGTGCAGTTCGTCGATGAACAGGATGATGGAGCCCTTCGAGGCCTGCACTTCGCGCAGCACGCTCTTGAGCCGGTCCTCGAACTCACCCCGGTACTTGGCCCCGGCGAGGAGCTGGCCCACGTCGAGCGCCATGATCCGCTGGTCGCGCATGCTCAGCGGGCAGTCCCGGTTCACGATGCGAAGGGCCAGCCCCTCGGCGATGGCGGTCTTGCCCACGCC
>DDSA01000218.1:5183-6694 GCA_002343715.1 Phycisphaerales bacterium UBA2402
TTGCCCACGCCCGGCTCGCCGATCAGGACGGGGTTGTTCTTCGTGCGGCGGCTGAGGACCTCCATGCAGCGGCGGATTTCTTCCTCGCGGCCGATGACAGGATCGAGTTTGCCCTGCTGGGCTTTCTCCGTCAGGTCGATGGCGTACTTCTTGAGCGACTCGAAGTTACCTTCAGCGTTCTGATCGGTGATCGTCTCGACCCCGCTCGATTTGCGGATGGCCTTGACGGCCTCTTCCAGGCGCGACTTGGAGAGGCCAACCAGGGAGAGAAGTTCTTTCGGTCCGCCGGAGCAATCGGCCAGCGCCAGGAGCAGATGCTCGCTGGAAACATAGGCATCGCCCATGCGCTTCGACTCGGCTTCGGCCTTTGTCAGAATCTCCATGACCGCCCGTCCGGTGGCTCCCGCCCCGGATGAGGTCTTCGGCAGTCTGGAGAGTTCGGCCTCTACCACTTGCCTGACGCGTGACGGATCGGCTCCGGCACGCTGAACGACCGACGCCCCCGGTCCGTTGCGATCCGCAATGAGCGCGGCCAGAATGTGCAGCCCGGAAACCTCCGGGTTGCTCCGAGTGAGCGCATCAGATTGGGCCGCAGCGAGAGCCTCTTGAGCAATGGTAGTGAACCGATCGGGTTTCATGCCTATGCATCAATGCAAAGGCCATACCATAGATTTGCTGACTATTTTCATCAAAACACCTGTCTGCATCTGCCGAATCGGCAGCATCAATGTTGTTTTTTACGAGCAGCGGACGAGACCGCTCGGACCGTAACCGAACAATAAACAAACAACAATATGAAGTAGTGATCGGATTGACGTTTCGCTCGTGGTTGGTTACAAATAGCCCCCTCTGCTCATGAGGGACTAGGATTGAGAAGCGTGTGGGCCAAGTGGAGCAACTGAATGAAGCAGCGTAATGGCGGTTTTCGAAGTGTGTGCGCCGGACTCGGGCTGAGTGCGGTGGTGCTGCTCGGCGGGTGCTACGAGGGCGGGCGCGAGCATCGGGCCATCCAGGACAGCATTACCCCGGAGTTGATGGGAACCAGTCAGCGGCGCGTAGACATGTCAAACATGACTTCGCTCTCGTGGAACACGAACAATCGGATGTTCTGGGACGACCTTTCACGAGCATTCTACACGGATCGGCCCAGCCATCTGACGCCCTACTCCGTGCCGCGCTGACGAACGCACTTGTCGAGCGAGACTGATCTAAAGGAGCAAGCCCCGCCGCTCATACACGGCGGGGCTTTTTATTCCGATACCTGATCCGGTCATCCACCATGGAGTCGAGAGATCAGATGGACGCGTACTTGCCGCGGCCCTTCTTTCGGAAGAGGTGCTTGTTCTTTGAAAGAACGAGATTCACCATCGTTCGCAGGTTCTTTGCCTTCGACTTGTAACCGGATTCCTTCAAAGCGCTCACGGCATCTCTGACGCGAAGGGTCTGAGTCTTGAGAAGTTCATGCAGTGCCGCCGCGAGCGTACCTGGAGCGGGTGGCCCGCCTGCCGCGG
>DDSA01000099.1:0-15327 GCA_002343715.1 Phycisphaerales bacterium UBA2402
ATGCACTCGGCCAGGGCGCGGCAGGCGAGGACCTCGGTGGTGAGCCCGGAGCGGCCTTCCTTCGCGGCCCGCTCGGCGACGGTCTCGAGCAGGGGCACGGCCTCATCGCAAGCGCCCGATGCCGCCAGGGCGCGGGCCACGAGGAAGCGGTTCCGCCGCGTCACGGGGTGTGGTTCGCCGAAGACCGCGGCGGAATCGTCCGCGACCACGCGGGCGATGGCGAGCGCCTCTTCCGGGGCTTTCTTCTTGGTCAGGAGCATCCACGCGAGGTTGTACCCGCTGGTCATGCTGTTCACGTGACGCGGTGTCAGGTTCTCGCGCATCCAGTCGTAGGCGGCGCGCTGCAGCGGTTCGGCCTCGGCGGGGCGGTTGAGTTCCGCCAGGACCGAGCCGAGGTCGTTCATGTCGCTGACGGTGCTCAGATGGTTTTCGCCGAAGAGGCGGAGGTTGACCTCGAGCGAGCGGGAGAAGAACTCCACGGCCTTCTCGCGCTCGCCGCGGCCCTTCTCGATCTTGCCCAGGTGGCCGTAGGCGCGCACGATCTTGAACTCATCGGGCGGCTGCTCGGCCTCGCGCCGCGAGAGCACTTCGAGGTAGATCGTCTCGGCCTCGTCGAGCCGCCCCTGGCTGATGCGGATGGAGCCGAGCAGTTCCATGCAGGAGACGACGAGGTAATCGCCATCGCCCTTCACGCGGCGCACGGTCTGGAGGAGCGGTGTGGCGAGGGAGTCGGCCTCGTCCAGGCGCTCGGCGTAAGCGAGCATCTCGGCGAGGCCGAAGGTGATGAGCAGCGTGTCGGGGTGTTCGGGGCCGAGGCGCTTGGTGCGGAGTTCCAGCGCCCGCCGGAGATTCTCTTCCGCCTGCTCGAACTCGGCGAGGGTCGAGAGACTGCGCCCGATGGCGTGCCTGACGCCCGCCTCCACCAGCGGCTTGTCGGAAGTGGCCTGCGGGATCTTTTCCGCGGCGATTCTGATGGCGTCGAGGAGGGTGATGCTCCGTGCGCCCTTATCGCTCTGCGCGGCGGTGAGGGTGTCGGTCATGAACCCGGTGACGGCGGCGGCGGTCTGGCCCGCTTCGACGGCCTCGGCCCGCTGGCGCAGGGCTTCGAGTTCCGCGGCGACGGCACGGTCCCGCTCCCTGGTGATGCGCTCGACAAAGCGCCACGATGAGAAGGTCAGGAGCGACAACGCCGCGGCGGTGACGACCGCGACCGCCGTGTTGCGCCGAAGCCACAGCCCGGCGCGGGAGACGAGCCCTTCGCGTCCGGCGATGGTGGGGCGGTGAGAGAGGTACGCGGCGAGGTCATCGGCCATCATCTCGGCGGAGATGTACCGCTCCTCGGGCTTGACGGCCATGGCCCGGTCAACGATGGATACCAGCGCGCGGGGCAGCGAAGCGGCGCGGGGTTCCTTTGCCAGCGGCGTGATCTCGCCCCGCCGCACCTGCTCGATCACATCACGCCGGCCGTGCGAGTCGTAGCGCCCGGAAGGTTTCACGGGCAGATCGGCGACGAGCAGAAAGCGCAGGGTGCCGCCCAGCGAGTAGATGTCGGAGGCGGGTGTGGCCCGCTCGCCGCGCGCCTGCTCGGGGGACATGAAGGCGGGTGTCCCGGTGATGCCCCGGAAGATCGTGTCGGTATCCGCCGCGAGCACCGAGAGGCCGAAGTCGGTCAGCATCGCGTGCCCGCGCGGGGTGACGATGATGTTCGCGGGCTTGATGTCGCGGTGCACCACGCCGCGGGCGTGGGCCGCGGCGACGCCGCGAACGATGCCCTCCATCAGCGCTGCGGCCCATCGCGGATCGGGTGTGGGTCGCCGCGCGGCCAGGGTGTCGAGCGGTGTGCCGATGGCGACGGCGGCGGGGTCCGAAGGGGTCGGTGCGGGGTCGCCCGCGAGTTGCGCATCGATAAACGCACGCCCGTCGGGCAGGCGACCCGCGGCGTGAACCTTGACGATGTGGGCGTGGTCGAGGCCCGCGGCGGCCTTCGCCTCGGCCATGACCCGCCGCAGGCCGATGGAGCCTACCCCGTCATCCTCTCCGGAGGCGTTGCGCAGCAGTTTGAGCGCGACATAACGACCCAGTTCGGTGTCGAAGGCCTGCCACACATCGCCGAAGGTCCCCGATCCGAGTTTCGTGACCAGGCGGTACTTGCCCAGGTCGGCCCCTTCTTCGACGATGAAGTCATCCGCGGCGGCGGCCATGGCGCTGCACAGGTCCGCCACGGCGGTGATGTCCGGACCGATGTCGGGGTAGCGCGATGCCAGGTTCGTCGCCGCGGCGGCCTGTCCCGCCGGGCCGAGCCGCGCGAACTCGTGCATCAGCGCAGCGCGGCAGGCCTCGCTGTGGCGGAGCAGGTCAGGCCACTCGGCCACGATGGCGGTGAAGTCGGTGGTCCGACCCAGCTCGACCCGCGCTTCGAGCAGGGCGGCGAGGGCGTCGGCCAGATCGCCCGGGGACGCCTCGGTGAATGCCTCGGCCAGGATCGGGATGGCACCGGCCGCGCGGCGGCGGCCGAACTCGGTGGGAGACTCACCCACCCGTCGGGATGGTTGCGGGGCCTGATCGGTCACGATGGGAGTCTAAGTGCGCTCCGGGGGCGAGTGTGACCGCCGCTCGCACTTCGGCAAGCCTTCAGCGTACCCGGGATCGCGCCGCCGTCGCGTAGGAGATCGGTCAGTCGCAGCCGCCTGCTTCCCAGCGGTTGAAGAAGGCCTCGACGTCGCCGCCGTCGACACCACCGTCCTGATTCACGTCGGAGCAGCCGGCGCTCGCTTCCCACTGGGTGAAAAAGGTCTCGACATCGCCGCCGTCCACGCCGCCGTCGCCGTTGTAATCGGCGGGGCAGCCGCACGAGCCGGTCGGCGTCAGCACATAGAACCCGCTGCAATCGAAGAATGAGCCTTCGTTGATGAGAAAGATCGTGCCGGTGGAGGGGTCGAACGCGGCGGCCTCGAGTTGCAGCGGGTTGCCGCAATCCGTGCCTTGATCCAGCAGGGAGTTGCCGCCCACCGCCGGGTTGTCGGAGAGCGGCTCGGTGGCGATCACGTTGCCGGCGAGGTCGTACACCTGAAGTCCGGGGTTATTGTCGTCGAGTGTGATAAGCATCACGCCGCCGGGTCGGCGGATCGCGGCGGGGACCGTGTTGGCATCGGGGAGATAGGCCATGCCCTTGGGCGAGCCGGGGATCCACAGCGGGTTGAGGGCCGTGAACCCGGGGATGTCTGTGGATGTGACGAACTCGCCCGTGGGACGGAACGTGACCAGGCGACTGGCATCCTCGTTGATCGTGTAGATGAGGCCATTGCTGGTCGCGAAGGCGAGGTCGTCGAAACTGTAGTTCGCGAGACCGCCGGAGAAACCGCCAAGGTCAAATCCGTCGGAACGACGGTAGCCGCGCACGCCGTTGGCCTCGCTGTCGCCCACGAGAAGGTCGCCATTGGCGGCCAGGCCGACCGTGGACGTGTTGATCGTGACGCCGCACGGCGAGAGATCAAAGCCGCCGTACGCGACGTCAGAGGGATCGTTGATGACGACCGTGCGGACATACTCGAGTCCCTGGATGTCGCCGTCGGCATCGCGCCGCAGCCGAACCTCGACGACGGCGTTCTTGAGCGACAGCAGCGAATCGAGACCATCGGTCGAGAGCAGCAGGCGGTCGTTGCCCAGCCAGTGGGCGCCCTCGCACTCGATCAGGTTCAGGTTGAATCGCGGATCGAGCGGGTCGGGCCAGCGGACGTCCTGCGAGTAATCAAAGCGCTGAACGCGGTACTCCTGGCCGAAGAGGGTGATGTGGCCGATGTCGGTCGCCGCGGCGGCAGACACCGGCAGCGTGAGCGAGAGAAGCAGCAAACGGGCGCGGGATGCGGTCATGAGATTCTCCGGGTAAGGCGGTGTCGGGTGCGACCGGCGGGTACGAACGCCGGGCGAGATCGGGCGTGATAGTCGGGGCGGCTGTTAGAAGGGGACTCCCGAGGCGTGGGTCAGCGAGCCGCCGAAGACCTTGTCGTCGAGTTCGGGCGTGAGCCAGGCGCGCCAGCCGTTGAGCGTGCCCACCGAGCCGAAGTGCCGGCCGTCGCGGATGGAGTCGGAGAACGTGTCCACGTGCGCATCCGCGAAGGCGATGTTCGTGTAAAAGGCGGCGTGCCCGGAGTTGCCGGAGTTGGCCACCTTGCTCGACTTGCCGTGGGCCGGACCCCAGTTCTCCCAGTCCTGTCGGCCCCAGACGGTTCCTCCCGAGGGGCCGCGGGCGATGCCCGAGGGTCCGTCGGTCTGGTTCTTGGCGCAGGTCAGGGTTTGACCGTTGATGGTCACCATAGCGGAAACTTGTGCGTTCCCGTCGGCCATCAGGGGCACGCGGCTTGGCGTGGTGCGCTGGCCGGTGTGGCGTTCGTTGAGCGGGCCGACCACGTGGCGCACATCATCCCAGTTGCTCGAGCCCGAGCCGGGGCTGGCCGACTTCATGTCGGTGTAGGCCATGTACCAACTCTGGCAGTAGTTGGAGTTGTACCCCTCCTCCACCAGGCGCTCCAGATCGGGCTGTGAATAGGCGTAGATTCCGGCGGTGTCCTGCCAGGCCTCGCTGACGGTGCCGGGGCTGCCGGGGCAGAGGAACTTGCCGGGGATCATCAGTCCCGAGCGGATGTAATCCGCGATCCACGAGCGCTCGTGCATCGGCCCCCAGTTCATCCCCACGCGGTTCTCGAACGGCCCGCTGCAGTAAAAACCCTTCTCCGAGCCGGCGTAGGCCGTCGCGGCCACCGCGATCTGACGCAGGTTGCTCGCGCATTTGGTCTGCCGGGCCACATCGCGCGCGGCGCTCAGCGACGGCACCAGCAGCCCGATGAGCACCGCGATCACGGCGATGACGACGAGCAACTCGATGAGCGTGAACCCGGCGGCGCCGCGACGGGAGTGGTGTATGCGCTGCATGGATAAGGGTCTGCCTCCAGCCCAGAACCTTCGTTATCGTTGCGCAAAGAACGCGCTCAATTTGCACGCCGGGCCGTCGCGTCCAGCGCCTGTGCTACTTCGTCCCAGGGCGTCAGTTTGAAGTTCTGCGGGGCCGGGGTGTTCTCTCCATCCTGGGTGACCAGAACGCCCGCGGGGTAGAGCGGACCCAGCGAGCGGGTGTAGACATCGATGCCGTCGGTCTCTTCGACCGAACCGACGGCTCCTGCGACGATTCGGAACTTGCCGCGGTACGCGTGCGGGGGTGCCCGGTCATAGGCCACAAGCGTGTTGTCCCCCTGGCTGGAGCAGAGCAGATAGCCTGATTGCGCCCCGGTGGGGGCGATGGCGAGACCCTCGACGTCCGGTCTGAGAGGTCCGAACCACGAAGCACGAGCGATGAGCGTGCCGCGGGTCGAGTTGGGGCCATCCAGCGGGAAGGACCAGATGCCCACCCGTTCCTCGCCCACGAAGAGTCGGCCGTTGGCCTCATCGGCGACCATCCCTTCGACCTGCGAGGGGAGTTTTCTGGTGCTCGTGAGCGATGCGCCCGCGACGCCCTCGGCATCGACCCGGACCAGCCACTCCTCGATGCGGCCTTCCTTGTCATTGACAAAGACACGAAGCCCCGTGCCGGATGCGGGCAGGGCGCAGCAGAGTCCATACGGCTCTTTCACCGTCACGCGCACGGGCGAGCCGGTCAACTCCCGGACACCGCCGGGTGAGATGACAAAAAGGCTGATGCCGATGTGATCCCGGTGCGATGCCGCGGCGATGTCGAGCCGGGAGCCGTCCTCGGCGAGCACACCCTGGCGCAGATCGACGTTGTTGAGTCTTCCCACCGGAAAGAAGGCCACTTGATCGCCCGAGAGGTTGTAGACACACAACCCGGCTTTCTTGTTGGTCCCGAGCACCAGGCTCTGCGCCGGGTCGGTGGGGTGAATCCAGATCGCCGGATCATCGGCCGCATCATCGCGGTCGGCCACGGGGAAGGTCTGACCCCTGGCGCGAACCTCGGCCGTGCCGCCGGAGGGGCCGGCGCACGCGCCGAGGAAAAGGGAAAGAACGAGCGGGCAGATGCAGGATCGCGTCATAGTTCAGAACGAATGCCCCTCCCGGCGATGGCTCGCCGGGAGGGGCGGGGGAGGGTGCGAGAATTGGTGAGCATCAATCGCGGCGGCGGCGAAGTGTTGTCAAGCCGGCGAGCGCGAGGACCACCCCAGCGCCGGGGCCGGGCACCTGGATGACGTGGATCGAGATCGCGGCTTCATCGGCGAGGTAGATCAGGTCGTTGACCTCATCGACCGCCACGCCCTCGATCTCGGCGAAGTTCAGGCCCAAGGGAGAGAGGGCTGTGATCGGGGCGAGGGGTACGCCGTTGGTATCGAAGAACTGGAGACGGTTGGTCTCCTTGCCCACCACCATCAGCACCTCGGAGGTCATCGACGAGAAACCGAAGACCCGCTGCGCCCATCCGGCGGACACGACCGTCAGTCCCTTGGCCTCCGTGAACGTCGGGACGACCAGGCCCGTGGCGTTCATCGCGTTGTCGTACCAGCCGATGCTGCCGTCGGCATCGAGCAGCAGAGCGAACTGGTTGCGGCTGCCGACCCAGGCCACATCATCGGTCTCGGGCAGGGGGATGATGTCGCTCAGGGATTTGACCGGTCCCGGATCATTCACGTTGATGACGGCGCCGTTGGCGTTGTCGCCGCGGCTGTCGACACTGACCAGTTTGAAACCACCCGGGCCGAACGAGCCGTACCCGCTGCCGCTGGTATTGACCGTGAGACCCTCCCCACCCCAGCGGAACGCGCCGTTGGTGCCCATGGTGTAGAAGGACGGCGAGGACAGGTTGCCCGTCGGGCCGGGGGTGTAGTACACCAGCCGCCCGTTGCCCGCGGAGGCACCCTCATCGGCCGATGCGTAGAGCACGCCCTGATAGAAGGTCAGAGCTTCTGCATCAAAGGCACTGGTGCCCGCATCGCCAAGGGTGCGCCATTGACTCACCGGGTACGAAGTACCATACAGATTGATTGTCCCCGTGGCCGTCAGCACGGCGGCCCCGGAAGCGGACACGACCCCGGCCAGTCCGGCCAGGCACAGCATCGCACGAATCGTCATCTCTCTTCTCCTCAATAAAAAAACGGAAATCACTCCTCGGAAACAGAAATCCAGATTAGTTCAATCACAATGATGAACCCGCTGGATTGCGTTTGATCCGCGCTAAAAGTGTGTAAAGGAGTCAGTGCTGAGCACGTCTCGCCCCGCCGCGGCATCCAACAAGTTACTTCACTACCCTTCGGTCATGCCCAACGAGCGCTTGAAAAGCCTGATCGAGGCGGAGATCCCCGCCCTGCGCGAGATCCGCCACGACCTGCACCGCCACCCGGAACTCTGTTTCGAGGAGAGGTACACCAGCGGGCTGGTGCAGCGTGAACTCCGGGCCGCGGGCATCGCCTTCAAGGCCGGGCTGGGCAAGGGCACGGGCATCATCGCGCACCTGCCCGCGACGGACCCCGCCGGCGCGAAGCAGATGGCCGTCGCCTTCCGGGCCGACATGGACGCGCTGCCCGTGGTCGAGCAGACCGGGTTGCCCTACGCCTCACTCACCCAGGGCCTCATGCACGCCTGCGGACATGACGGGCACACGACCATGCTGCTGGGCGCGGCGAAAATCCTGGCGAAGATGCCCCGCTCCCGGCCCGTGACCTTTGTATTTCAACCCGCGGAAGAAGGGGGCGGCGGGGCCGACATCATGTGTCGGGAAGGGGCACTGGCGGGCGAAGAGCGCGGCGGTATCGGCACGCCCGTGGGGGAGATCTACGGCCTTCACGGCTGGCCCACGTTCGAGGTCGGGCGCGTGGCGACTCGGCCCGGGCCGATCCTCGCCGCGACCGACGACTTCACCATCACCATCCGCGGCACGCAGGCCCACGGGGCCTACCCGCACTTCGGGGCCGATCCGATCGTCGCCGCCGCCCAGACGATCGTGGCGATCCAGACCATCGCCTCGCGGAACATCGGCCCGCTCGAGAGCGTGGTGGTGACGGTGGGCGCGATCAACGCTGGCACCGCGAACAACATCATCCCCGAGACGGCCCGTTTCATCGGCACCGTGCGCACGCTCCGCGCATCTACCCGCGCCTTGGCGAAGAAGCGCTTCTTCGAGATCGTCGAAGGCACGGCCATGGCGATGGGCTGCCGCGCCGAGATCGACTGGCACGAGGGCTACCCCGTCACCGCCAACGATCCCGCGGCGACCGAGACGTTTTTCCGCACCGCGCGGGCCGCGCTCGGCGAGTCGCGGGTCGAGGTCGTGCCCGACGCCACGATGGGCGGAGAGGACTTTTCCTATTACGGGCATCACGTCCCCGCGTGCTTTTTCTTCCTGGGCCTGCGGCCCACGGGGCGCGATGCGTACCCCACGCTGCACCAGCCCGACTTTGATTTCAACGATGAGGCCCTGCCGACGGGGATCGAGTTGTTCTGCGAACTCGCCGCCTCGGCCCCGGTTCAGCGGTGATCCCAGCCGATCGCGGCGATGTCCTGGCCGGTCTCATCGGTCGCGCCCGCGCCGATCTCGATGCGCCCAATTCGGGCGAAGGGGCATCCGGTCGGCAGCACGCCCGAATCCGGTAGCGCGCCGGGCGGGGCGGTGAAGAGCAGTTCGTAATCCTCACCGTCCTGCAAGGCTTGGGATGGATCTGTGATGCCCGGCGAGAGCGGGATCCGACGGCGTTCGATGATGACCCTGACTCCCGAGGATTCCGCGAGCCGACCCGCATCGATGCCCAGCCCGTCGGAGAGGTCCATCATCGCGTGCAGGTCGTGGCCGAGTACGTCGGCGAGGTGCGCGGCTTCGTCCAGGCGTGGAGTGAAGGTCAGGTGCCTCCCAAGCCCGGTCGCGGCGTCGAACGAGCCTCCCAGCGAGCCGGTGACGAACAGGTCATCGCCCGACTTCGCCCCGCGGCGCAAGACAGGCCCGCGGGCCGCGTGTGCCACGCCGATGATCGAGATGGAGAGGATCAGCGGGCCGTCGTGGGTGGCGATGTCGCCCCCGACCACGGGGCAGCCGAAGCGCTCACCCCAGCCGTGGACCGCGTCGAAGAGTTCGCGCGCGTGGGGATAGCCAGCGGGCAGTGTCGCCGCGGCGAGGGCGTACCGAGGGCGGCCCGCCATCGCGGCGATATCCGACAGCGGCCGCGCCAGGGCCTTGCGCGCGATCAGGTCGATGGGCGTGCCGGCGCGGTAGTGGCGGTGTTCGACGAGTTGATCAACTTTGAGCAGTTGATGCGATGTCCCCACGACCACGGCGCAGTCATCACCTGGGCCGACCAGGACACCCTCGCCGAGGGTCGAGCGGGTCTGGATGTGCCGGAGCAGATCGGATTCGCGCACGCGGGGAGCGTATCGCGCCGGGGTGCTTCTCACACGCCGGGCGAGCCTTTCTCGGTCCAGGATTTGAGCGGGTCGATGCCTGTGTTCTCGCCGTAGTCCGGCACCCGGCGGACGTACTCGGTACGCATCTGCGGGGATTGGATCATGAAGTCGGCGCTGGCGCGGTTGCAGGCGACGGGGATGTTCCAGATGACGGCCATCCGCAGCAGGGCCTTCACATCGGGGTCGTGGGGCATGGGCGCGATGGGGTCCCAGAAGAAGACCAGGAAGTCGATCTGCCCTTCGGAAATTTTCGCGCCGATCTGCTGATCGCCGCCCAGGGGCCCGCTGTGGACGCGGTGCACCTTGATGCCCAGCTCCGCCTCGATCACCCGCCCCGTGGTGCCCGTCGCGTAGATGTCGTGCGCGGCCAGCACCGGGCGGTTCCACGTCGCCCACTCGATCAGTTCGAGTTTCTTGTTGTCGTGCGCGACCAGCGCGATCCGTTTGCGCGCTGTCATCTTGACTTCGACGTGTGAGCCTTTCCGGTCCATGTACACCTCCCGCGTGGAAAGGGTAGTCGCGGGGTTGTCGTCATGGATTGGGGAGAATCCGGCCATGGAGACGCCGCGCACGCGAGAACTCGGAGAGTAGACGCTTCGATGTGCCCGTGCGGTGAGTTCGGGGCTTGCTACCCTGTTCACACATGAGCGCAACGGCGGCAACCGACAGCCCGGCGGACACGGAACAATCCCTGCTGCGGGAGTTTGCGGCGAGGGGCGACCTGGACACGCATATTCCGCTTCTGGCGAAGGATGCGAAGGCGCTCCGACGTATCGAATCGGTCGTCCGACGCAGGCACACATCGCACGAACTGATCCTCGGCGATGCTCGTTGCGCCGCGCGGCTTGCGCCCGCGACGGTTCACCTGGTGGTGACTTCTCCGCCGTACTGGACGTTGAAACGATACAACGAAAGCGGCGCGCAGTTGGGGCACGTTTCTGAGTATGATGCGTTTATCGAATCGCTCGACCGCGTCTGGAAGCACTGCTACGACGCGCTGGTGCCGGGCGGTCGCCTGGTCATCAACGTTGGAGATGTCTGCTTATCACGGCGGAGGAATAACGGTCGCCACACGGTTGTCCCGCTCCACGCGACGATCCAGGAGCATTGCAAGCGGATCGGGTTCGACAATCTCTCTCCGATCATCTGGCACAAAATCTCAAACGCGAACTATGAGGCCGATGGGAGTGGCGGCGGGTTTCTCGGCAAGCCTTACGAACCCAACGCGGTCATCAAGAACGATATCGAGTTCATTCTCATGCAGCGCAAGCCCGGTGGGTATCGCAGCCCGGGTCCGCTCGACCGCGTGTTGAGCATCGTGCCCGCGGACCTGTACCAGATCTGGTTCAGGCAGATATGGTCGGATATCACCGGGGTGTCGACCGCGAAGCACCCTGCCCCGTACCCCGAGGAACTCGCCGAACGCCTCATACGGATGTTCTCGTTCGTGGGCGACACCGTGTTGGATCCCTTCATGGGGACGGCGACGACGAACGTGGCCGCGGGCCGTTGGGGACGCAACAGCATCGGCATCGAGGTGGATCCGGTCTACTTCGAGTCGGCGCGACAACGGATGTCCGTGTTCAGCGGTGATTTATATTCGACCAAGTCCCTCACGGCGCGGGTTTCTACCGAGGGTCGTTGTGAGTGATTTCGGGAAGAGGATTGCCGAGGCCGTGAAGTCCTTCTGGCTCACGAGGGAGTCTCAGCGTTCGCGTCAACGTTCGACCGGAGCGAGGGACACGGGATTACGTTCCGCGGTGACCGGCGGCAGACAGATGAACGGCTTTGTCTCACTCGTGGGCGAACTGCTGCGGAGTGCCGGATGTCCCGAAACATCGTTGCATGTCGGCAGGCGAGTCGAACTCCCCGGTTGGTTCCGGGCCGAAAAACACTGGGACCTTGTCGTCGTGCACGAGAAGCAACTCGTTGCCGCTGTTGAGTTCAAATCCCAGGTCGGGCCGTCGTTCGGCAACAACTTCAACAACCGCACCGAAGAGGCGCTGGGCAGCGCAACCGACTTATGGGCGGCGTACAGGGAGGGAGCGTTCTCTCCATCGCCGCGGCCGTGGTTGGGCTATCTCATGCTCCTCGAGGAATGTGAGGCATCACGGGAACCAGTGCGTGTGAGTCAGTCGCACTTCACGGTCTTCTCCGAGTTCTGCGGAGCATCGTACCTGAGACGATATGAACTTCTGATCCAGAAACTCAAGCGGGATCGTTTGTACGACGGAGTCTGCCTGCTCACATCCCGCGCTTGCGATGGATCCTCTGGGGCGTATCGCGAGCCGGATGCCGAAGCCCGATTCGAGACGTTCGCGCGTGGGATCACGGCGCACGTTGCATCGGTGTGCAGGCCGGACCTGCTCGGTGCGTAAGCATCCCGGCGGGTTGTGAAGCCCACTCGGGTGCGGCGCACACTGTCTAACCCCTACACACGGACTCCGGCGCGACCGTGACGCTGCCGGGACTCTTGCACTTTTCCCCGCTGAATTGGAGACTCTCCCGCCGCGTCACAGCGCGGCGCCTCGCCCAGTGTACGGGCGCGGCCTGTACAACCGAACACAGTGGAGGATCGACATATGAACACACGCAGCAAGATGATCGCGCTTCTCACGTCCGCCGTGGGCCTGGTGTCGGCAGCGAACGCCGATCTTGTGGACATGCGCTACGTGGGGAGGGGTCAGGGTCGCACCGTCCGAATCACCACACCCTCTTCATCGTTCAACGTCTTCGCCGGGCAACTCAGGCACGTCTTCAGCAACGGGACCGGCCTGGGGGCTCAACTCTCCGGAGAGATGATCACGTTCTGCACGGACCTGACGCAGGAAGTCACTTCATCGACGCGCACCTACACCATACTCCCGCTGGAGTCCGCCCCGGTGGGCGGCGCGATGGGCTCCGACAAGGCCCGCGCCATCGCCAGCCTCTACGACTACGCCCTGGGGGTTCAGCTCGAGCAGGGCGCCAGCGCCGACCTGGCCTGCGCCTTCCAGCTCGCCGTCTGGGAGATCGTCGCCGACTATTCCTGGTCGCTGGGCGGTTCCAGCCTCAGCATGGCCGGCGGCAGCTTCCGCGCCACCCGCACCGACGGGTCTCCGCTCTGGAGCGGCGTCACCAACTACCTCAACGCCTTCTTCTTCAACACCGGCAACGCGTCGAGCAGCACCGCCGGGCTGGCCGGCGTCACCAGCGGCTCGTACCAGGATCAGATCGTCACCGTGCCCGCCCCGGGCGCGGCGGCCCTCGCCGGGCTGGGCATGATGCTGTGCATCAAGCGCCGCCGCACGGCCTGATCCCACTCCTGAACGGACACGCGACCACACACAGCCGCCGCGGGACTCATCGCCCGCGGCGGTTTTCTTTGATACCCCAAGCCGTGCCGCGGATCGTGCGGTGATGGACTCATCGCGCTCGATCAAGATCCCAGAGCGCCGTCGTCAGTCTCGGGGGTGGTGGTAGTGGTGCCGCGATGCCGGTACGTCTCTCCGGCGTTCAGAGTGAATCGCCGTTGCCGCCTCGCTGCTCGTGTTCGGTGGTTGCTCCCGGCCTGGCATCCACATCCGGTGCGACCGGGTTCGCGCGGAGGTAAGAGGTTGCGCGCCATAAGTGGTAGGCGGCGCCGTCGAGCCAGAGGAGTAGGTCGATGCGGCGCATCGCAAGGTCTGGGTCGAGTTCGCCCGCCGCGGCCATGCGGAGTGATTCGCGCCGCTGAACGCGCCGGAGCTCGGCCAGCCCGCGCGACACCCTCTCGGCTTCGTCCGCGAAGGGTGTCGGGTCTTCCGTGACAGGCGTGGCCGACCCCCCATCCTGCCGGAGCAGCGAGGCGAGTTTTACGGCAATCTCAGCCACGTCCTCGCGTGCGCGAGCGGCCGACGGATCCGCCTCGGGCGACTCTGGATGGTTCGACACTTCGCGCGATCGTGCCAGCGCATCAATAAGCCGATCGAGGTGGTCGGATGCGTGCAGCAGGGCCTGTTCCTGCTTCAACTCTCCCGCGCCCTGCGCCGCGTGCCCCAGACTATGAACAAAGCGAACGATGGATTGAAGCCCGGTGCGGGCGTCTGTGAGCGCCGTGGCTGGGAGCGGACGAGACACGGTGCGGCCCAACGCGCCCACCAACAAAGCGGAGGCATCGCCCAAGACGTGGACGAGCGCCCGGCGTGCGGCCTCGAGCGCGACCGGGCCGACGGTCGCCACCGAAGGCGTCAGGTACCGGGTCGATCGCAGCCCGCGTTCGGGGAACATCCGTTCGATCAGGCGAGCGAACGGCCCGATGACCGGCATCAGGATCAGCACACCCAGAAAGTTGAAGACCGTGTGGAACAGCGCGAGGGTTGTGGGCGCATCATCCGCTCCCACAACCTGCGCGGCCCGCTCGCACACACGCAGCATCTGCGGCAGAATCACGACAGCGACCGCCGCGGTGAACGTGTTGAACAAGACATGCGCCGCGGCGGTGCGTTTGGCCGGAGCGGGCGCACCCAGCGCGGCGACCACCGCCGTGGGTGTGGTGCCGATGTTCTGCCCGATCGCCAGCGCCGCGGCCTGCTCGAGGCCGATGGTGCCGGAGGCGACCGCCGCGAGCGTGGTCGTCATCGAGGCGCTGGAGGACTGCATGATGACCGTCATGAGGAATCCGAAACCGACCAGCACAAGCCGGGAACCCCATTCGCCCGCGGTCCCGGCTCCTCCGGGCAGGTCGCCGGGCGAGAGCCGTGATGCCAGCGCCCCCATGCCGTTCTGCAGCAGGTCGATCCCCATGAACAGCAGGGCAAATCCAGCGATGGCTGTGCCCGCGTGCATCGCCCGACCTTTGAGCATCAGCCGCATCGCCACACCCAGCAGGATCAGCGGCGGCGAAAGGCTCCCCAGTGACACCTTGAAGCCCAGTTGCGAGACGATCCACCCCGTGCTGGTGGTTCCGAGGTTGGCACCGAAAATAACGCCAACCGCCTGTTTGAACGTGAGCAGACCGGCGCTGACAAACCCCACGGTGGTGAGCGTCGTCGCGGTCGAGGACTGCACGAGGGTGGTGACCAGCGCCCCCCAGCCCACGCCCGAGAGGGGCGTGGCGACATATCGCGTGAGGATGTGTCGCAGCGCATCGCCCGCCACGGCCTTGAGACCGTCGGTGAGCAGCACCATCCCAAGGAGAAACACCCCGAGACCGCCGAGGAGCGTGACGATCATTGAATCATCCTCGTTTCTCGCCAACATCCACGCGCGCTCACCCCTTCACGGGCGCGATGAGCCGCGCGGTCACGAGATTGGACGGGGCGACGCCCGCAGCCCCCGCTCGTCCGAACCCGCTGATATTGTCGATCGTCGTCCGCGCGATCGCCTCGCACGCCTCGCGCGTCAGGAACCCCTGATGGGCCGTGATGAGCACGTTGGGAAAGGTCATCAGGCGGACAAAGACATCATCCAGGATCACCTCCGCGGAGAGGTCGCGGAAGAACAGGTCTCCTTCCTCTTCATAGACATCGAGGCCGACCGACCCAACATGCCCGCGCTTGAGCGACGCGATGAGGGCGCGGGTGTCGATCACCGCGCCGCGGCTGGTGTTGATGAGCATCACGCCGGGCTTCATCGCCTCCAGCGCTTCGGTGTTTATCAAGTGGCGGGTGCCCGGGGTCAACGGGCAGTGGATGGAGACGATGTCGCTTCGCTCGAACAGATCGGGCAGGGTCACGTACTCCACCCCCAGCGCTTCGCACACGTGGCTCTTGACCGGATCGTGCGCCAGCACGCGGCACCCGAAGCCCCGCAAGATCCGCGCGACGATCTCGCCGATCTTGCCCGTGCCGACCAGGCCCGCCGTCTTGCCGTGCATGTCGAAGCCCATCAGCCCGTCGAGCGCAAAATTGGAATCGCGGGTCCGATTGTAGGCGCGATGAATCTTGCGGTTGATCGCCAGCAGCAGCGCCACGGCAT
>DDSA01000099.1:15458-15600 GCA_002343715.1 Phycisphaerales bacterium UBA2402
GAAGCCCATCAGCCCGTCGAGCGCGAAGTTCTGCTCCCGAACGCGGTTGAAGGCCCGGTGAACCTTGCGGTTCAGCGTCAGCATGAGCGCCACGGCGTGCTCGGCCACCGCGTGGGGGGAATAGGCCGGCACCCGCGCCACC
>DDSA01000251.1:0-806 GCA_002343715.1 Phycisphaerales bacterium UBA2402
CATCGGCGCTTTCATCGGCGCCTCGGCGGGGCGCGGGGCGGCGGGCCTGGTATCGGTCTGCCTTGTGTCTGTCGGCTTGAGGTCGGCTGGGCGCGCCGGCGCGGGGCGTACATCTGGCATGGGTCGGCTCCTGTCCTTGTCTGGTGATCGCCGCCGGAACGGAGATCGGGACCAGACCTAACTCGATCGCTGTGTCGGCGAACCCCGCGACCGTGCGGAGATCAATCCGAGCCGGGGGCGGCGATGATCGCGGGCCCGGCGGATGAAATTACTTGAACCCGAACGGGCGAGTCAAGCGGTCAAAGTAAAAAATTTCGACGCGGCGTCGGCGCTCAGACCGGTTCGGGCGAGGGGGGAGCGCTCAAGGGTGGTCAACTTCGCCGAAGCCCTCATCGGTGGGCATCACCGGCTGGCCGTGCATGTTCTTCATGACGACCTTGAACTGATCGCTCAGGAAGAGAGGCTTGGCGGCCTCGCCCGCGAGGGCGTTGAGCCGGGCCTGCATCGCGGCCACGGTCTGGGGGTGGTCGGCGGCGAGGTTGTGTTGTTCGCCGGGGTCGGCCTCGATGTCGTACAACTCGACGGCGGAGGGGAGGGTGGCGCGCCAGATGAGTTTCCACCTCTGGTCCCGCGCGGCGGCGCGGAAGGGCTCGATGTTGTAGATCACTTCGGTGCGGGGCGAGGGGGCGTTCTCGGCGATGGTCGGCCAGACGTTCAGCCCGTCGAGGGCCTTGCACCCCGAGGTGGGCGCCCCGGCGAGCGCGGCGATGGTGGGAAAGAGGTCTACGGCGTGGATGAGGCCCGTC
>DDSA01000251.1:1098-3915 GCA_002343715.1 Phycisphaerales bacterium UBA2402
TCGCGGTAGGGGCCGTTGTCGCAGGGGATCCTGACCTTCGACATGTCCGCCATCACCCCGGCGAAGAGCGCGTTGTGGGTGCCGCCGTTGTCGCTGTGGAAGAGGATGAGCGTGCGGGAGCGCATGCCGGACTTGTCCAGAGCGGCCACCACCCGCCCGATCTCGTCGTCGAGGCACGAAACCATCGCGGCGTAGGTGCGCCGGGTGGGGTCCTCGATGGCGGCGTAGCGGGCGATGTACTCCGGCGGGGCCTGGTACGGGGTGTGCGGCGCGTTGAACGCGAGGTAGAGGTAGAGGGGCACGGCGGGGTCGTGCCGTTCGATGAGGCGGGCGGCGTCCTGCCCCAGGAGCGTGGTGGTGTACCCCTCCTCGTGCACGGGCTGGTTGTCGCGGAACCAGTCGAGCACGCCGCTCTCGCTGTGGGTGAAGTAGTCGAGTTCGCCGATCATCGCGCCGTACTGGTACTCGAACCCGCGCTGCCTGGGCCAGTACTTCGTGTCCGCGTGGCCGAGGTGCCACTTGCCGATGATGGCGGTGAAGTACCCCGCGTCCTTCAGGCACTGGGGCAGGAGCCGCTCATCGGTGTCCAGCCCGTACGTCGAGACCGAGGGAATGACCGCGGTCTGCAGGCCGTAGCGGAAGGGGTAGCGGCCCGTCATCAGGCAGGCCCGCGTGGGCGTGCACATGGGCTGTGCGTAGAAGCGGGAGAGGACCGCGCCGCCCTTCGCCAGCGCGTCGAGGTTGG
Source organism: Phycisphaerales bacterium UBA2402 (assembly GCA_002343715.1). Classification (GTDB taxonomy): domain Bacteria; phylum Planctomycetota; class Phycisphaerae; order Phycisphaerales; family UBA1924; genus UBA2402. The sequence goes on from DDSA01000251.1 coordinate 1,844, forward strand.
GAGTCTTGATGTCGGTGCAGCCGTTGAACCCGACGTCCTTCCAGCCAAGGTCGTCGGCCACGATGTGCACGATGTGGGGGCGAAGAGGCGTCTGGGCGCGAGCGGGCGAAGCGAAGAAACAGGCCAGCACCAACGACAGGAGGAGCGAACGCATGGATGAAGCAAGCATGTGAAGATGATTTCCGAGAGAACAATGCAATAGTATGGGGGCTGCTTCCGGGCATGACGTTCAACGGGTTCGCTCGTTCGGTGGGAGTGCCAATCGCGGTGCGGCGCGTGGTGTCGTGCAGGCGCTGACCGACCGCTCAACGCCGCCAGCGCTTGAACGCGGCTGACGACCGATCGTCGGGATGGGGAGCGGTTTATCGTCCCGACGGTCGCGGCGGCCCGGGATCGGCTAGCATCGTCCGCGCACTCGCGCGAGCAACATGAAGGGCCGCAGCCATGACCTACCAGAGCACCGTCCGCTACGACTCCAGCCGCATCCACGCCGCGGCCATGTATTGCTCCGACGGCCGCCTGGGCGAGCATTTCGATGATTTCCTTCAGAACAGCCTGAACCTGCCGCGGTACGACCGGCTCTGCCTGCCCGGCGGCCCGGCGTGCGTCGCGGGGCACCCGCAGGCGCACCTGGAGGAAGAGGGCGTGGTGGACGAACTCAAGTTCCTGGTGGATGTGCACAAACTCAGGCGGATCGTGTTGCTGGCCCACCAGGGGTGCGCGTTCTATTCATCCCGCCTTGAACTGAAGGAGCCGAGGCTGGAACTGGTGCAGCGGGCGGACCTGGTGCGTGCCGCGGCGTTCGTGCACCGCGTGACGGGGCTGGGAGCGATCGAGGCCTACTTCGCGCGTCTGGAGGGGGACCGGGTACGGTTCGAGCGGGTGGAGGTCTGACGCTACAGGCCGGTGAGCGGGCCGGTGCTGTCGCCGAAGGCGCCGACGGGGCAGCCGGCGCGCTCGAGCATCGACACATAGAGGTTGCACAGCGGCGTGCCCGTGGTGTGGCGGACGATCCGGCCCGGCTCGACGGTCCCGCCCGCGCGCCCGGCGAGGAGGATGGGCAGGTCCTCGTGGTTGTGCTTGTTGCCGTCGCTGATGCCGCCGCCGAAGAGGATCATGCAGTTGTCCAGCAGGGTTCCCTCGCCCTCCGGGGTCGCGGCGAGGCGCTCGATGAACTTCGCGTAGCGCTCCACGAAGAACCGGTCGATGCGGCGGATTTTCTCGATCATCTCCTGGTTGTTCTGGTGGTGGCTGAGGTGGTGGTGGCCGTCCTTGACGCCGATCTCGGGGTAGGTGCGGTTGCTGCCGTCCACGCCGAGCATCAGCGTGCTGATGCGCGTCGAATCGGTCTGGAAGGCGACCAGGAGCAGGTCGTACATGAGGTCGATGTACGTCCCCGCCGAGCGCGGGATGCCCTCGGGCGGTGCCATCGCGGGCGCGGGTGTTTTCCCGGCTTCATCGCGGGCGCGGGTGATGCGCTGTTCCACCTCGCGCACGGCGGTCTGGAACTGGTCGAGTTTGCGGCGGTCGCTCGTCCCCAGCCGGGATTCCAGACGCGCGGCATCGACGCGTACGAAGTCGAGGATGCTCTGACGGCGGCTGAGTCGTGCCTGCGCCGCGGCGGCGTTGGCGGCATCGCCGAAGAGGCGCTCGAAAACCGCGCCGGGGTCCGTGAGTTTGGGCGCGGGGGCGTCCTCACCCCGCCAGGAGATGTTGGAGGTGTAAGCGCAGGAATAGCCCGAGTCGCAGTTGCCCGCCGCGGGGCTGCTCTCGCAGCCGAGTTCGAGCGAGGGAAAGCGAGTGGCGTTGCCGATTCGCGCGGCGGCGACCTGATCGGCGCTGATGCCGATGCGGATGTCGTTGCCCGCGGTCTTGCGGGCCTGCTGCCCGGTGAGGAACGTGGCGGAGGATCGCGCGTGGTCGCCGGGGCCGTCGCCGTTGGCGCGGGCCTTGGCCTGCGTCAGGCCGGTGATGATGTTGACGCGGTCACGCACCGGGGCGAGGGGCGAGAGCGTGGGGGAAAGGTCGTCCCCGTTGGGCCGCCAGTGGTCGTAGTTCACGCCGTTGGGCAT
>DDSA01000233.1:0-317 GCA_002343715.1 Phycisphaerales bacterium UBA2402
GAGCGAGTCGCCGCCGGGCCCGAACGCCACGGCCAGCAGCAGCGAAGGCTCGATGCCGTCGGCGCGGGCGATCTCGTTGCCCGTGGCGGCGTCGAGGATCAGCACCCGCCCGCTGAGCGCGAGCGCCAGCCGCGAGCCATCGGGGCTGAAGGCCGCGGCGTTGGCGTAGGTGTGGCCGATGAACCGTGTCCATCGCAGGCCGCCGGATTCGGTATCCCAGCATCGCACCGCCCCCCAGGCCCGCCCGATGACAAGGCGCGTGTCGGGGGAGATGGCCAGCGGCTGGCCGACGACGAAGGTGAAGGGAGAGGGCGAGG
>DDSA01000233.1:557-899 GCA_002343715.1 Phycisphaerales bacterium UBA2402
ATTCGCGTCCCAACGCAGGATGCGTCCGTCGTGTTCGGTGGCGAGCAGCCAGCGTCCGTCGGGGGTCATCCGTATGCCGCGGGCGATGCCGCGGGTGGAAAGAGTAACCCGCCTGGCAACGGCATTGAGGTCCCAGATTTCGACGGTGTTTCGGTTGGTGGAGATGGCGACCTCGTGGCGGATGGGGCTGAATCCGTGCGAGGCGATGTCTCCCGTGGCTTCGATGGTGCCCTGCCGCGAGCCGTCGGCGATGCGAAGCACATCCCAACTGCGGAACCGACCGGCGTAGCGGGTGAGGTAGCGTCCCAGCGGGCTGACGTAGTGGTTCACGCCGGTCACGGG
>DDSA01000233.1:1104-4877 GCA_002343715.1 Phycisphaerales bacterium UBA2402
GCTCTTCCGATCTGTAGTGGTTCACGCCGGTCACGGGCCAGGGGGGGGTGTCCGCGGGCACGGGCATGTAGCGCATGTTCGCGGCGTCCCAGATGAATCGTCCGGGACGTCCATCGGGCGTGATCAGATCGGCGGTGAGTTCGCGGTTGGGTTGCCGTCCCAGGAGCGTGCCGGTGAAGGCGTCGGTGATGACGGCCTGCGCCCCCGGTTCGCGGGCGGAGACGACGACGCGGTCGCCCAGCAGTCGCGGGGCGCTCTCGGGCGTGGTGTATTCGCGCACGAGCCGGCGCGTAGAGGTGTCCCAGATTTCGATGTTGGGCGCGCCCAGCGAGGCGCGGATGAACCGTCCGTCGGTGGTGCACCAGAGGGCGCGGATGGGCGGGCGGCCCGGGCGGGTGATGAGCAGTTCGCGCTCGCCCGTATCGGCGTTGACCCGGACGATGTCGTCCCGGCCCACGTACATGAACGAACCATACCCGGTGGCATATGCGTTTCCGCCCTGGATCGGGTCGGCGATCACCTCGCCGCCCCGGCCGAGCGTCCAGTTCAGGTGCTCCCACTCCCAGCCGCGCAGCGCGGGCGTGGCGGCGTCGAGGCTGGCCCGCGCGATGGAGGATTCGCTGCTGAGGATCGCCGCCTGCGCGGCGCGGATGTCGGAGAGGTAACTTTTTCGCTCGGCCTCTTCGGCGCGGCGGGCGGCGAGTTCCCCCTGCTCGGCGGCCTTGCGCGCAAAGACGACCGTCCCGACGAGGCCCGCGGCGAGGGCGATGAACGTGGCCACGATCCCGCCCACCAGGGTCCGGTTGCGGGCGGCGAAGCGACGCAACTGATAGATTGTCGTGGCGGGGCGGGCGGCGATGGGCTCTTTGTGGAGAAACCGCCGCAGGTCCATCGCCAGTTCCGCGGCGGAGGCGTAGCGGCGCTTGGGTTCCTTGTCCATCGCCTTGGCGACGATCGTCTCAACGTCCTCGTGGAGTCGCCGCGACACGCGGCGCAGGCGGGGTGGGGTTTCATTCACGATGATGTGGGTCGCCTCGGGCAGGGTGCGGGTCCGCACATCGAACGGCGGCTTGCCCGCGAGCAACTCGTAGAGAATGACGCCCAGGGCGTAGACATCGGTGCGCGGGCCGACGGAGCCGAACCGGCTTGAGACCTGCTCGGGGCTCATGTAGGTGAGCGTGCCGACGATCTGGCCCGCCTCGGTCTGCGTTGAGTTGGAGACGCCCACCTCCGGGCTGACGATGCGGGCCACGCCGAAGTCGAGGATCTTGGGCGTGAGGCCGGGGGCGAAGACGCCGCTGCCCGCCGCGTGCTCGCCGTGGCGAGAGCCGGTGCCGGCCTCCTCGGTCACGACCATGATGTTGCCGGGTTTGAGGTCGCGGTGAACGATCCCGTGGGTGTGCGCGTGGTGGACGGCGTCGCAGATGCGCGCGGCGACTTCGAGGACGGTCTGGGTCTCGGGCGAGCGGAGGCGGGCCCAGGTGTCGAGCGGTTCTCCTTTCACCAGTTCCATCGCGAAGAAGGGGACTCGCCCCAGCGGCGTGACCTCGACGCCCGCCTCAAAGATCTGCGCGATGCCCGAATGATGCAGCAGACCCAGGACAGCGCTCTCTCGCTCGAAGCGCCGCAGCGCGCTGGGGGAGAACGCGCCGCCCTTGAGCACCTTGAGGGCCACGGCGCGCCGGGGGTTCTCCTGGTGTGCTTCGTAGACCGTGCCCATGCCCCCTTCGCCCAGGATGCGCACGAGTTCGTAGCGCCCGATGCGGCGACCCGCGACGGTGTCGGTCGAGGCGTCCGAGGAAACCCCCAGCGCGGGCTGGTCGAGAAAGCCCCCGAGCGTTTCGTCCTCGTGCAGTTCGGCGAGCGCTGCCTCGACCTGCCGCCGCACCTCGGGGGTGGCGCAATGTCGGTCGAGCAGCGCGGGCACATCCCGCAGCGGGGCCTCGGCCACGGCGTCGAGCGCCTCGCGGACCTGTCGAAGTGTTGTCGTGTCCACCCGTTGAATCGTACGGCCGGGTCGCGTGCGGCGCTATCCTCGGCGCGTGAAACTGACTCGAACGGACATGGGTGTGGTGGTGGAAGGCCCGGAGGCGGTGCTGATCCGGCACATCATCGGCGTGGGGATGAACTACGCGGCCCACGCGAAGGAGCAGGGCAAGGGCGTGCCCGAGCGGCCCATGCTCTTCACGAAGAACCCGCTCTCGGCGGGGCTATCGGGCGACGACATCGTGGTGCCGACAATCTGCCAGGACCGCCCGCAGGTGGACTTCGAGGCGGAACTCGGTGTCATCATCGGCCGGCGCCCATCGGGGCGCATGGTGCGCGATGTGCCGAAGGAAGAGGCGCTCGCGTGCGTGCTGGGCTACGTCGCGGGCAACGACGTCTCGGCGCGTTGGTGGCAGAAGGACGGCTCGGGAGGGCAGTTCAACCGGGGCAAGAGTTTCGACACGTTCTGCCCGATCGGGCCGCGGGTGGTGCCGCCCGCGGAGTTGGGCGACCCGCAGCGGCTGCGGGTGTGCTGCCGCGTGAACGGCGAGACGATGCAGGACTCGAACACCGGCGACATGATCTTCGACGTGGCGACGCTGATCCACGAGATCAGCCGGGGCACGACGCTGCTGCCCGGCACGCTCATCATGACGGGCACGCCGGGGGGCGTGGGCTTCGCGCGGACCCCGCCGGTGTTCCTGAAGGCCGGCGACGAGGTCGAAGTCGAGGTCGAACGCATCGGCATCCTCCGGAATGCCGTGCGTTTCGAGTAACGATTCATGTCACGCTGAACGCCCCGATGACGAAGGAGTTGTTCCCCGTGTCGGCGTCCGCTCCCGTCGTAGTCATCCGGGCGACAAGCGTGTAGGCGCCGGGCGCGAAACCGGAGGGGATCGACAGGTTCGCGGTGATGGTCGCCGACCGCCCGGCCTTGAGGCTCAGGCTCTTGCTCGCGGCACGACGCAGCGACGTCTCATTCCCTTCGGCATCACGCAGGAAGTACGTGATGGCCGCCCTGCCCCCGGCGGTGCTGTTCCCCAGGTTGGTGATCGTGGCCGACGCCTTGAACGCACGACCGCCGGCTTTGGCCGTGGCGGCCCCGGCGGCGGCGGCGAGCGACGGGTCCACGACCGCGGGAGCGATGCGGATCACGCGGTCCTCGACGGCGGTGTTGTTCGAGCGGTCTGGATCGTTGAACGAGTCATCGAACTTCATGACCAGCCGGTACTCGCCGGGGGCGATCGTGGAGGGGATGGAGAGCGAGAAGTCGCGCGAGCGTGAGCGACCCGACTGCAGCCCGGAGAGCGACTCTCGCTTCGTTCCGCCGAGGGAGATGTCGCGGGAATCGTCCTGCGCGTCGGCGGGGCGCAGATAGGCCCCGATCATCGCCGCGGCCCCGCGGGGGAGGTTCTGGTTGCCCTCGTTGGCGATGGTGTAACGCACGCTGGACCGACTCGATGTGCCGGCGATGAGATCATCGGACAGGCGCGATGTCGTGATGGATCCGCCAAGGTCCAGCACCGTCGGGGCGAAGGCGATCTCGACGGGCGTGGAGACGTTGTTTGCCTCGTTGGGTTCGGCGAACACTCCCGAAGGATCGATGAAGGCGTACAGGCGGAGCGCCTGCCCGGCGAGCGAGGCGGGCACGCGGAACTCAACATCCTCCGTCTCGGTTTCGCCCGCGCTGAGCGTGGAGATGGTCCGGCTGCCGAGCAGGGTGTCCGTCGCGGGGTCGGGTGTCTGACCACTCGTGGCATAGACGGAGAGACCCACGCCTCGGACAC
>DDSA01000227.1 GCA_002343715.1 Phycisphaerales bacterium UBA2402
GGCGCTTCGCGCCCGCCGCGTTCTTGAACTGTCCGTGATGGTCTTTTACCGCATGAGGTCGCGGAGTTGTTTCTCGGTGCGGTCCACCCACTCTTTGTACTCTTCTTCGGTGGCCATGTTCAGATTGAAGAGCATGAAGTTGGGGTTGTTGCGGATCATGTTCTTGATCCGCTCGAATGATTGGCGGGCGCGGTTGACGAACTTGCCCCGAGACTGGCGGTCCTGCTCGCCCTGCGCTGCGGCGATATTGAGGTTGAAGTTGGCGACGTAGTTGTTGAAGTTATCCTCATCGACTTTGACCTGACGGCGGTAGGCGTTGTTCCACTTCTCGGCCTTGCTCACCTTCCACGGTGTGCCGGCGATGGTTTCGCCGACCCAGTCGATCTCGTTGTAGCCCATGAGTTTGGCGAGTTCGTTGACGTCCTTGGCGGTTCCGTCACTGAAGCCCGCCTCGGTCGCGGTGACGGCGTTGAAGGTCAGGACCTCGTTCTGGCGGTTCACGAGAATCTCACCCGAGGTGGCGTCCTGGTAATACTTGATTTCACCGTTGGGAAGTTTGGTGCACGAGAGCGGTTCCTGGATCTGCATCGCCCGCATGATCTTGGGGTCGTAACCGCCCCGTGCGGAGATGCGCTGCATCATGAACAGGACCTCTTCGAGTTCGCGGTCCTTGACAGCCTGGAGCCGACCGAACCAGCCGGTGCAGGCCCCGAAGTTGCCCTGCGGTGTGAAGTAGATCTCCTCGAGACAGAGCGCGGTCATCGCCGCGGCGGAAATGGCCGAGTCGATCCACGCGACGGTGCGGAACTTCTTCTTGTACTTGTTGTGGATCACGTCGGAGAGCCGCTGAATCTCGAGCAGCGCGCCGCCGCCGGAGGAAAAACGCAGCACGACCACGCCGGTGCCGTCGTTGCCCAGTTCCTCCTCCAGCATGGGGAGCATCTGATCAAGGGCGTAGGCCGTCATGTACATGCCGACCATGTCGCCCTGCTTGTCGTCGCGTCCGTTGCCCATGGTGATGACGGCGGCCTTGGGAACCCCGGGGCGGCTGCGCGTGACGGTGGCGGGTGTCGTGGGTTTGGCCTCGTCCGCCGCCTCCGCCGAGGCGGGGGCGATGGCGGGCGTGTCGCGCTCGAGTTTGGAGATCTCATCGGGCGTGAACATCTTGGTCTGTTCGATGCCGCCGGTGGAGAACTTGAACCAGATGTAGCCCTCGAGTTCCTTGACAACGGATCCCTCATGGACTTTGCCGTCCTTCAGGGTGATCTTGTCGGCAGCGCGGGCGTTGGCGGTCAGCATCGCCGCGAGCAGCGCCAGGCAAAGGAGGAGTTGCCGGGCGGAACGATGGAGCGTGGTGAGTGAGATCATGGGAGGTGCCCTTGTGAAGTCGTTGTCCGTGTCCGGGGCGGACGGATCGTGTTATTTCTTGTCCTTGAGTTGCTCGACCTTGATCTGCTCGAGCGCGTACTTGATGCTCTGCACATCGGGGATCTGGTTCTGGCCGAGCCAACGGGGGGTGAGGCCCTCCGAGAACCTGCCTTCGAGTATGCCGAGCATCTCGGTGAGAATCTTGGTTCGCTGGCCGCGTGCCTTGGTGCGGGCCGCAAAATCCCCGGGGGCCTGGACCCGTACATCGCCGAGGTCATCGCGGAGTTTCTTGAGTCGGCGCTTGACGTTCTCGAGGCCGTTGCTCCAGTCCTTCATGATCTGCGCCGAGCGCCCCTTGACGAAGACGCCGGTTCGATCCAGCCCCATCGCGCTCAGGAGTTCTTCCCTGGTCTCGACCGTCTTTTTGGAGACCCCGATGGTGTAGGCGGTATCCGCCTTCAGGGTCAGAACGTCGTTGCCCACACCCGCGACGCGGTCCTGCACCGTATCGGCGTTCTGTTCCTTGCCGTCATCGGTGAGGAGAAACTCGTTTCCGCTGGTGGGAAGCCCCTCGAAGAGTTCGGCTTTGCCGTTCACGATGCGGTAGGAGAGCACGTACTCCATGCGGGCCATGGCGCGGATCAGGCGCACGTCGTGCCCTCCCGCGTTGGCCCACCCTTCGGCGTGCGCAAGCCGGAGTGAGCGCTGCTTTTCACGCACCACATCGTCACCAACGCCCTCGAACATGAAACTGAGATTGCCCAGCCCGCCCAGGCGTGCCTCCGGAGCGAAGTAGATCTCCGGGCAGACCAGGGGCAGCAGCGCGGCCCCGGCCATCGCCTGCTTCACCCAAAAGACGATGCGGGGCTTCTTGGTCGTCCAGTTCTTCGGGATGTCCTCGGTGAAAATTTCGGTCAGTTTTTCGGAGCGGAAGATTTCGTCAAAGTTGGAGGTGTCGTCCGGGAGTTTTTCGAGCGGGTTGGCACGCCACTCCGCATCGAGCATGATGATGATGCAGTCGGCGTTGTTCTTTCGGGCGTCCTCGATGGCATCCCTCAGCGGGGTCTGGGTGATCTGCTCGCCGAAGGTTCCTGTCAGATCAATCCAGTAGTACTTCTGACCGTCCGCGGCGTGGGTGACGGGCTCGGGTGATGCGGTACGCGCTTCGGGGGTTGCTGCAACCGGGGCCAGCTTGCTCTCAGGGGCGGGTTCGGCGCTGGCGTCACGCTTGATGGTCTTCAGGATGTCTTTCTTATCGTACTCGGACTCGAATGGAATGCCGCTGACTACACCTTTGAACTTGATGCTGGTCGCGGTTTCGGACAGAATGGTGCCTGTCAGGGTTCGACCATCGCGGAAAATGAGTATGTCCGCCCCCGAACCGGCGACGGCCTTGGGTGGTTCCGCGTAGGCCAGCGAAGGATTGGTCGCTGAGCAGATCATGCCGGCCACAGAGAGAAGGCAGGCGAAGAGTGTGCGGGGGTGCTTGGTTCCGGCGTGTGCGCGACGGTTCATGCTCGACTTTCCTTCATGCCCCTGTTGAAAGGGCTGGTTCAGAACTGATGGACCCGGCCAGAATCGGCTCGGGCCGGTAGCACTGTCACGGCGAGGGTCGGTGTTCGCCGGGGGTGCTCGGTGCGATCGCAGGATAATAGGTAGAGGAAGTTGTGGCAGTTGAGGCCGTAGCCTGCCGCACCCGATGGGACGCCGAACAGTATTTTCGGTTCCACGGCACCATTCAAATTGTGAAGGCCAACCCACTTCCAGTGTGGTGGGGGGAAAGTGGGGAAAGAAATATGGCCGACCGGATCACCGGTCGGCCACGAAGAGTGAACGAGAGTTGCAGCAGGGTTCAGGCGCGCCGACGACGGGCTGCTCCGATTACCGCAAGGCCCATCAGCATGGCCCCAGAAGGAGTGGGAATCGTGGTGATCATCGCGTTGCCGGCGGCTTCGGCATCGGTGATCCAAACGCAGGGGCCTGTGATGGTGAATCCAACCTGTACGTGACGGGCGGGGTCGTTGATGGTGTTCAGGCTGACGCTGAACGGACCGGGCACGAGCGGGATGATTGAAGTGACCACCGATGAATAGTCCGGAGCGAAGTCCTTGACGAAGATGACGGCGGTATGGGCCTGGGTGAAAGTGTTGGTCTGGACGATGCCCTGGAAAGTCACGGTTTGGCCGTGCAGGAGTCCCGTGGTTTCCTGGTAGAGATTGGCTTCCATGACCTTGTTTCCCTGTGCACCGGGGCCGCCGCCGCCGATGTACCAGTACGGGTTAGGATCGCCGATAGAGTTGGCCCACAGGGTGAGTTTGCTGTTGGGATCGTCAAACGTGGCCCGCAGGTCCCCGATGCCCCATGGGCTGCCGAATACGTATCCGCCGCCATTCGCGGGCAGTTCAAACACGTTCATAAACCCAAGCCACGGTGCGGTTGAATCTCCGACGTTGATGACGGCGGCGTTCGCCGCGCCGGCACACACCAAGCTCGCCGCGAGCCATACACGAGTCTTTGCCATTCGATCTCTCCTGTGAAACTGAGTATGAAACAACCAGAAACAGTTTCATAGTGTACTGTCTCGGAACTGATTTGCCAACTGATTTTCAGTAGATAACTATCGAAATACTCGGCCTAGTTATTATAGGACTACAAACTGAGCCTCATCTCAAACATTGGACTGAATCATGTCTATGAAAAGTAAACTTCCGTTCGTCCGAGGTCTTTCTGTACATATGAAGAGAAACAACCTGCAAAGTGATCTCGTTCACTGGGGGCGATCAGGAAGGCCTATGATCGAGGCCTATTTCTTGCGAGTGTGCGCTCGCGGTCAGTAGCCGCGGTCGTGTGCCGAACAAATACCGAGTCAGATCAATGAAAGCGACCGACCTCCGCCCCGGCCTGGGCTGTAAGATCGACGGCAAGTTGTACGTCATCACGAACTTTGAGCACCGCACGCCGGGCAACCTTCGCGCGTTCATTCAGATCAAGATCAAGGACGTGATCGCAGGCCGAACGATCGAGCGTCGCCTTGGTTCAAGCGATGATGTTGAAGTGGTTGATCTGGACCGCCGCCCGATGGAATACTTGTACAGCGATAACACGGGCGCGACGTTCATGGATAAGGAGACGTACGACCAGGTGGTGCTGCACCCCGATGTGCTGGGCGATGCGCTCAAGTTTCTGCGGCCCAACACCGACGTCACCGTGCTCTTCTACGACGGCAACGGCATCTCGCTCGAAATGCCCGCCAGCGTCGAGCTGATGGTCAAGGACTGTCCGCCCGAAGTGAAGGGGGCGACGGTCACGAACCAGACCAAGGACGCCACGATGGAAACGGGCCTGGTGGTGAAGGTGCCCGCGTTCATCAAGCAGGGCGAGACGCTCCGCGTGAACACCGCCGACGGATCCTATCAGTCGCGGGCTTGACTTGATCCGCTCAGTTGCCCGACCTCCACAGCGAGCGCCCCGAGGAACCCGCCAGTCGCCGCGTTGCCAGCCAGAGAAAGACCAGTGTGAAGAAGGCGTACACCAGGGCGTGAACACAGGTGTAGGCCGTGAACCAGAACGTGCTCAGCCTCCCGATGCTGAGCATCGGATAGGGCACCGTGCTTGTACTGCGCTCGATGACTCCTCCTCCCGCGGCAACGACGGCGATGGGCACCGGGTTGGGCATGAACATGATCTCCAAAATATCATCGGCCATTCGGCCCGTGGTCATGGTGTCGATCGTGAAGCCAACCATCAGCGGCAGCCCGAGCCAGAAACCGAACACCAGGGCCATGTTCACCGCCGCGGCGGTGGTGGATTTGGAGAACATCGTGCTGAACCAGACGCCCGAGGCGCAGACCGCCGCGGCGGGGGGGATCAAGATGAGTGCAAGATGAAGCAGGAGGATGGGGCGGACCACGCCCGCGAGATACGATAGCGTGAAGTGGGTTCCGATCACGGCTGGGATGAACCAAAGCCTTCGGAAAGCCCCGGCGAACTTCCCCGAGATGATCTCGAACGCAGAGAGGGGCGTGGAGAGCAGGGAGTCGAGTGTGCGGCTTTCTCGCTCTCCGCTCAACGAACCCGATGAAACGGCGGCGGCGCTGCAGAGCAAGATCATCGAGGCGATGGCCGTCACGACGGTGTGCAGGTTGCGCTCGTCGATGCCCGCTTCAAAGTACAAGTAGATGAACAAGGCCGCGATCGCCAGCGCAACGATGATCAGATTCCGCCGGGATTTGAAGACGGACTGGCGCAGTTCGCGCCAGAGAACAGGGTGATCTCCGACATCACGCGAAACCCGAGCGGCGGATCGATGGGCGGGCCGTCGTGTCCTTCTTCCCGGCGTCGGAGCCGGATCCGGGATGACCGTGGCGGCGGCGGGGGCGGAGAATCCCGCTTCACGGCGCAGATACCAGCGCAGGTGCAGACAGGAGATCAGGTAGATCAGCACGCTCCACGCCAGGGCGTAGGCAGCGCTCAGGGTCGCCGCGCTCCGGGCGAAAACCGGGATACCCATGCTGCCGAAAAGCTCGGCGGAGACCGCGAACATGGCGATCGGGGAGCAAAGGAAGATGTGCCACTGACGCGCGCCGGGGATGCCGTAGTGACTCAACAGGAGGAAAAGAACAGGGGGAGCGCATTGGATCAGCGCGAAGGAGAGCATGGCGGCGAGCATCGCGGTGCTCGCCTTGCGGGAATGGATGGAATGCCAGGCGGCGAGGGTTGCGGCGAGCAGAGCGGAGGAAACAGCCAGCGCATAGCCGATGATGATGGTCTGTGGTCCCACTCCGCCAAAGACCCGCACGGCGAGGAGCAGCGGGGCTCCGAGCAGGGCGATGACGATCAGTTGAACGCTCTGGCCCGCGATCTTGCCGAGCAGGATCTGCCACGCGGCAAGCGGCGTCGTGAGCAGAGCGGAGAGAGTTCCCTTGCGGCGCTCTTCGCAGATGGCTCCGGCGTTGATCCCCAGGGCGCAGACCGTGAGAATCACGTAGGTAAACCAGAGCACGGCGATGGTGACGGACGGCGCGATGATCTGGAGTTGCTGCAAGCGGGACGCGGCGCTCTGATCGGTGCTCTCGAACCACAGCACCACGAAGAGAATACTGATCAGCACCAGCAGCACGGCGCTGGCGGCACCCCGGGTCCAGTACGTGGAGGGGCGCCGCCCGATGAGTTGTGCTTCCTTGAGAAACAGGGGTCCGGGGACCGATGCGAGCAAGACCGAAGGGCGGAGCATCTCCGCGGCGCGGCGGAGTCGCCGGGCCAGCCGTGGAGCGCTCATTGCAGCGCCCCCGTGGTGAGTTTCAGGAAGGCGTCCTCGAGTTTGACATCCTGGGGTTCGAAACTCCCGATCCGAGCGCCGGAAGCGAGAAGGGCCTCGATCAGCGCGTGGTGGCCGCCCGCATCGGAGGCCAGACGCACACGGAGTGCCCCCGAAGGGGCGCTCCCGGGGTGCTCGGAGGCTGGGGGGGAACTCTCGACGCCGATCACAAAGGGAAATCGCGCGAGACTGGCCTTCACCGCTTCGCCGGGGGCGCTCCCGGCTTCGAGGCCGACCAGGATGACCTCGCCGCCACCCGAAAGGGCTTTGGTGCGTTCGTAGGCATCCTCGATCGAACCCGCGTACAGGAGTTTGCCCCGTTCGATGATGCCGATGCTGGAGCACATCTCCGCCAGTTCGCTCAGGATGTGCGAACTGACCATGAGAACTTTGCCCATGCGGCCCAGTTCCTGCAGCAGGCTGCGCATCTCGATTCGGGCGCGGGGGTCGAGTCCGCTGGCGGGCTCATCGAGCAGGAGGACCTTCGGGTCGTGGATGAGAACGCGGGCGACGCCCAGCCGCTGTTGCATGCCGCGGGAGAGGCTGTCCACGAGGGCATCCTTCTTCTCGGTGAGGTCCGTGAGCGTCAGCACCTGGCCGACGATGGATCGGCGTTGCCGCCGGGGGAGTTTGAACGCGGCGGCGAAGAAGTGAAGGTACTCATCGACGGTCAGATCGTCGTACACGCCCAGGAAGTCGGGCATGTAGCCGATGCAGCGGCGGATCTCGTCGCCGTCTTTGGCGATATCGAAGCCGCAGACCTTCGCGGTGCCTTTGTCGGGTCGAAGGAGGCACGCGAGGATCTTCATCGTCGTGCTCTTCCCGGCGCCGTTGGGTCCGATGAAGCCGAAGACTTCGCCGGGCCCGATGTCGAGCGTGAGGTCGTCGAGGGCCTTCAGGCTGGCATAGGTCTTGGTGAGGTGGCGAGTCTCGATCATGGGTGGCACATCTCGATTTCAACGCGGGGACGGGTCATCTACCCGCTCCGCTTCGGCGGGCTCGGGCGGCGTTGTTGGGATGGACGGCGCGATGGTGGTAACGGATTCGGTTGATTGCACGCTCGCTCCTGCTCGGCGGCTGGCCTCCACGGCCTCGGGTGTTGGCCGCGTGATGTAGCGGGCGTCCCCCCGGGGCACGGGCATCGAAAGTCGGGCTAGGCCGAGACTGCGCATCGATACGGATTCAAGTCCCGTCAGTGTCACGTCGTCCGGCTGGTGCGACAGCGTCATGTACAACAGGGCGTATTCGCCCCGGAATACGCGGGCCTCTGCGGCGTCAACGCGGTTCCGCGTGGTGGGCAAAGCGTGGGGAAGATCGGCCTGCTGTGTATGAAAACGCTGGGGTGCGCTCCGGCGGGTCTGTTGCTGCTGTTGCCAGTTCCAATACGCGGCGGTGCTGACCCAGGCCCGCTGTGATGCGGGAACGGGCCTGCTCGTGCGGAGCAGACGCAGGCCGCCCGGGCCGCGTTCCTCTCCGCCGAAACCCAGAAGATCGCCGCCGATCAGCAACTCCGCATCGGTGATGATCGTGTTCTCGTGCACGTTGAACAGCGTGACAGACCAACCATCCTCATGGCGGGCGATTCGCCCGCTCACAGCGGCGGCGTTGAACGTCGCGGGTGAGAGATCGAGCAACGTTCGGAACGTCCATTGTCCCTGAGTCACCGCACGGGGCATGGCCTGTTTCACTTCGGATTCGTCGAGCAACTCCGTGCGAATCGGAGCGGCCATTGGGGGGAAGGTCCGCGCCGCGCTGCCCGCATCATGGATGGCGCTCACACCCCGCCACCAGACACCGGGTCGTTTGTCGCCGACCCCGAGGCTTCCGGGTTTTCCTCCGAAGATGCTGGTGTAGCCCGTGATCGCGCTGCGGACTGGCAGGCCGTCCGGCCCGCACAGGGTCTCAGCGATGGTGAAACGCGTGGTATGTGTCTCCCCCGAGCGAGCACAGGATGGGGAGAGATACGCCAGCCCCCCGGCCAGACCGATCCAGCCGATCGCGACGAGGCCGGCGAGGGATCCGAGGCCGCGGCGGCGGGTGATGAGGCCATCGAACGGACCCACGAGAACGACCAGCGCGGCCATGCTCGCGGCGATGAGAAGAAAGACACCCACCCCGATCGGCTCTGTTCCAGTGATTCGATCGAGCGCCAAGCCGTGAGCGATGTTGGCCGAGTAGTCGTTGTACGGACCGCCCCAGTAGTATTGATCCGGTGTGCGCAGGCGTGCCGCAGTAGGCAGTGCGAGTTCGAACACCTCTCGCCATAGCATGCGCTGGAGCTGAAGCGATGAGACGGGAGAAACCCGGGTGGGATCGGCCCCAAGGACGGCGATCAACCCGAACCGGCGTGGCCCGAACGCTCCGATGCTGCGTGGCGATTCGCCATCGAGACTCCAGATCGGTGTCCAGCCTTCCCGTGCGCCCTCCTGCGTGATCGTCACCGGACGCGCCAGGAGGGTGAAGGGTGGCAGTTCGGTTTGACGCGACAGCGAAGAAAGGCGGGCGAGCTCGGTTGAAATCGGCGTGACCCGTTCGGGTTCACCCAGTTGAACCATGTCGCCCTCCGGCCCCGGGGGCAGGATGGTCCGCCACGAAGTGCCGGGCGATGAGGCGATGATGAGAAGGCGTCCCCCCGCATCCACCCACGTGAGCAGCGCATCCAGGGCACGCCGATCCATGGCGGTGATGTCGTCTGCGTTCATCACCGCCAGGTCCAGTGATTGGTACGAAACCCAGGTGCGGGGCAGATCCGCGGGCATTCGGCGCGCCGCTTTGGCCCTCTTCCACAACGGCACCTGGTTGTTCGCCGAGCCAGAAGGCATTCCCCATGTCGTTACCGGGGGTGGAGGGGGCGCGGCTTCGTCCTCATTCTGTGAATCAGTATCTGGATTCGATTCGAGCGACTGATTGTCTGAGGAGAACGCGATGCGGCCAGCTACATCACCGATCAGGAGTACGCACACCATGGCATCATCGACGGCCGGCATATCCAACTCGCCTTCGCGGGGGATCTGCCGGTAGCGTTGAATCAACTCGGCGTCCTTGTTCCGCACGATGATGTCCAGCTCATTGCACTGCCGCGGCACGCAGGCGGTCAGCTCGAAGGGGACGGTCTTGCCCGGGGTGGTGGACACGGGCAGGCTGTACCGGGTGCGTTGGGTGGCGTCCTGCTTGTACTCGATGATGAGTTCGCCCGCGAAGGCCGCATCATCGCTGGAGAGGTGCACGAACACGGGGCTGAAGCGCTCGGGCACCAAGGTACCGTCCCACCCGAACTCCACCCGGGTGAGTGAAAGCGGGGGAGGATCGCGCTTCGGCCACCATTGACCAACTGCCAGTCCCGGCAGGATCGCGATGAACGCGAAAGCCAGGCGATACAGCACGATGGAGGTTCGAGAATGGCGGGACATGAAGTTCGGCATGATCCCAAACTAGGTGCGGAGATTCCGGTTCGTGCCACTCGCTAGATGTACACCTTTCGGTTGTAGACGAACCACTCGATCATGATGATGGCCAACGCCGCGAGGAGCAGGTAGGGCCAGAGCCGCTTGTCGGCGACGGATGAGGATGACGCGGAAGCGGAGGCGACCCGTGAGCCGGTTTCGATGACCTCCACCGCGCCGATGTTCGACTCGAAAGGATCGGAAAGATTGGCGGCGTACCCACGGCTGGCAGTGTTGCCGTCCTTCCGGTCGGTTGGTCCGGCGGGTCCGACCCACGAGAGTTCATAAATGCCCGTTGAAACCAGCGGACCGAAGGTCACGCGACCGTCGGCTGCCGGAGTCAGTCGTTGGGTTTCTCCCGTCGGCAGTTTCAGGGTGATCTGCTCGGCCCCGATCGGCAGGCGGTCGCTGAGCACCTGGCCGGGCTGTACGTCCCTGATCGTCGATCCGGCACCGACATCCTCGCCCAGATACTGGATCGCGGAGGACATGAAGACGACGAAACTGACATCGACCGGCCAACTCGATTTATCGATGTTGAAGGGCACGATGAGAGCGTGCACGCCCAGCGAGCTCGCTTCGATGAGGGCAGGCCCCTCCTGGCTGACGGCGAGTGCGATGGCTCCGCTTCCCGGCTCGAACTCAACCCGGGGACTCTCAAAGAGGCGAAGTCGGTCGAGCGACACGCTGCGCAGAACGGGGTGGTCGCGCAACCAGTCGACGATGCCCGTGCCGCGGACCTGGCCGGTGACCTTCAAGCCGAGCGATCCGCCCGGAACCTGTCCCAGGATCAGGTAACTGCCGGGGGGAAGATCGGCTTGCCGGCCGTCCTTGCCGGGAGGCGGCAACCAGTTTTCAAGCACGATCACGTCGAACTCGCCGAGTTTGCCAAGGCGGACCCAATCGTCAAACTCATCGGTGGCCACTTTGACAAGCCGAGAGAGGGGCTGGCCGCTCAGGGCGATATCGAGGAAGGAGTTACTCTCGTCGGAGAAGACCACAACGGCGATCTTCTTGGCCGGGGGTACGACGAGGAACGCACGATCGTCCAGTGCAAAGACGTCGTTCTCGAGTGGTTGGCCGGTGCCGGGTTGACGAAGGCGTACCTGGACCCTCGCCCCCTGGGAGAGTTCCAGTTGGAAGACAACCCCGCCCACTCCCGGGCGCAGCGTTCGGGGGGGCATCGCGGCGCTCTCGGTGCCGGTGGTCGAGACGGCGTCAGCCTCTTCCGCGCCGGCGCGGGCCGCACCCGCCGCGGAGAGCCGTGGACCTTCTTCGCTCGCGCCGGCGACGGTGGTGCCTTTGATCATCGCGCTGGTCCCGTCGATCAGGAGTTCCACATCGACGGGCCTCGCCTCGGGCCGGTTGTTCTCTAAAGAGACGTACACGCCGAGTTTGGCTGGGTTGTCGTACTCGCGGGCGGCGCGCATGCCCACGATGCCGATGTTGGCGCTTTCCGGCCTGCCGATGCGGTGATACTCCAGCGAATCCTCGGGCGCTGGTTTCGCCTTGATGGCATCGGGGATGCGCCCATCGGAGTACAGGTGCAGGTTGGTCGGCAGCCCCGCCGTGAGGCCTTCGATCGTGTTCCCCTCGATGACACGCTTGGGCTTGTGCGCGTTGGCGAGGCGGATCGCCTCTTCGAGCCGCGTCGGACCTTCGGTGGGCGTGATCGCCTCGATGGCCGCCTTCAAGAGGGCTTTGTCGCTGGTGAACTGCTGGCGCACCTCGGCCGCGGTGTCGAACGAGATCACCATCGCCTCATCGCTCGCCTCCCGGCCTGACAGCACGCCGCCGTCGCGGAGCGATTCAACGAACGCGATGGCCTGCTTCTTGGCGGTTTCGAGGCGGGGCTGTGGTGAGCCGGAATCCTGCCCGTCGACGGCGGTCATGCTTCCCGAGCGGTCCAGGAGAATGACATGCCGGTTGCCGGTGATGGTCTGACCTTTGATCTGCGGCTGAGCGAGGGCAAGGCAGACCCCGCCGAGGATCAGCAGCTGCAGAAAGAGAAGGATGTTCCGCCGGAGTTTCTGGAACGGCGCGTTGGCCTGCAGGTCCTGGATCGCCTTCTTCCAGAGAAATGTCGATGAAACTTCGAGGTCGCGCCGGCGGAGTTTCAGAAAGTACAGAACGACCAGCGTCGGCACGGCGACGGCGGCCGCGATGATCCCGACCATCGGAGTGATCCAGTTCATGCGTGCCTCCCGTGAACTGAACAGCGGACGCGGGTGTTCGATCGTGCTGAGCCTCGGCCCTTCATCGCACCACCCCCCGTTTGCGGAGATAATCGAGCACGAGCACATCGATGGGCGTGTCGCTGCGGACGGTCAGGAAGTTCATCTCCCGGCGGGCGCAGAAGTTCTGAAGGGTCGCGCAGTAGGCGGCGAGGTTGGCCTTGTACCGCTTGAGCAAGGGGGCGGCGACGGTGATCTCGGCCAGGTCGCCGTCTTCGACATCTTTCAGCCGCAGGTCGCCGGTGAGTGGCGGGTCGATCTCCTGCGGGCTGAGGACTTGAACGACGAAGACGTCGTAGCCGCGGCCTACCAGCAATCTCAGACCCTGCTCGAACCCCTCTTTGAAGAAGTAGTCGGAGAAGACGAGCATGACGCCCTTGCCGCGGCGGGACATGACGATGCGTTCGGCGGACTCTTTGAACGAGAACGATCCGGAAGGCTCGATGGAGCAGATGAAGCGGGCGAGGTCGTGGGTGCGGCGGCGGCCGCGGAGATCGCGGATGTGGTTGGGGCCGATGCCGCCCATGACGCTGGCGGCGACGCGGTTGAGATTCACAAGGCCGACGTAGCCGAGTGCCATCGCGGCTTTCTGCATGAAGAGGAACTTGCTCGGCTCGCCGCAATCGGCGGAGGCGCTGGCGTCGATGACGATGTGCAGCGACAGGTCTTCCTCTTCGAGGAAGAGTTTCATGAACAGGCTATCGAGACGGGCAAAGATGTTCCAGTCGATGTGCCGCAGATCGTCACCGGAAACGTACGCGCGGTGGTCCGCGAACTCGACGGACTCTCCCCGCTTCTTGCTTCGGCGTTCACCCTTCAACTTGCCGAAAAAGACCTTGCGGCTGGTGAGGTCGAGCGGTCCGAGTTTGGAGATCAGCGATCCGTCGATGAGGTCCTCGACGGCTTTGGGTCGGGTTGGAGTCGGGGTGCGCAGCATAGTTCAGGGTGCCATGATTCCCTTGCGGACGGTGTACCGTGTCATTCGCTCGTCCGCATCAAAGTACAACTCGAATCGCGCGTAGACCGCGACAAAGAGCAGCGGATGTCCGTGGGTTGTACTGCCCGCCAGCACGACGGGTTCCGACTCGGTGGCGGGGGGGCGAATGCCAGTGAACTGAGCACCCTCGCAGCCGAGGGCGACCAGCCGTTTTTTCGCTTCCGGCGCGGGGGTTCCAACGGGGAATCGGGATTCGATCGTCCGCCGGAGTTCCGCTTCGGAATGACGCGACGAGAGCGGGCTGCAACCCGCCGCCAGCAGGCCGAAAAACAGAGCACCGGGGATGACGAATACCGAGGGCATCGGGTCTTGGGTGAGGTGTCAGTCGTTGGAGAACTGCAGCGGGTCCAGCGGTGGAGGAGGTGGAGACGGCAACGCCTGGAAGGGTGCGGCGGGAGTTCGTTTGGGGGGGTTGAGCGGGTAGGAGCCGACGTACCTCACGCCGTCGTGGAAGAGAAACGTGCGGCTCAGGTGCGTCCCATCGTCGAAGACGAAACTCATGTCCACCCAGTTGATCCAGCCTTCCTGATTGCCGGGCCAAAATCCTCCGGGCGGGAAGAGGCGGACGAACTGCACGGGCGGCCGGTCTCCCTCGGCGCTGTACCACAGGCGGAAGTCCTTTGAAACGTTGAGATCATCCAGCCCGGCGTTGACCTGCTCGCGGGTCATCCCGTTCTGAATGACCGGCGCCAGTGCCGCACGGATGTACGCGTCGGACTTGTTGGCGTTGATCTTCGGCGTAGGGGTGCACGCGATCAAAGCGATGGATGGAGACAGGACGGCGGCGAGAGTTCGGATGTGTGTCATGGATCAAACTCGCATCGGATCCGTAGGTGTGAGCTTGAGGATCTGCTCGACGATCTGGTCTGAATCGATCTTGTCGGCCTCGGCCTCGAAGTTCATCAGCACGCGGTGACGCAGGCACATGGGCGCCACGAACTTGATGTCGGCGAAACTGACGTGGTAGCGACCATCGACCAGCGCCCGGACCTTGCCCGCGAGCATCAGGGCCTGGGCGCCGCGGGGGCTGGCGCCGCAGCGCACATATTTGTTCGTAGGCCCCGCGCTGCCGCCCGCGGCCGTGCTGGTGCCGGGGTGGGTCGCCAGTACGAGCCGGGCGACGTACTCCTTGACGTGCGGGGCGACGATGACGCCCCGAACCAGGTTCTGCATGTCGAGAATCGAGGGGCCGTCCAGGACCTTGTCGGCCTCGGGCTGCGCGGTCGCCGTCGTGCGATCGAGGATGGTCATCAGGTCGTCGAGTTGGCTGTAGCCGACGACGATCTTGAAGATAAAGCGGTCGAGTTGGGCTTCGGGGAGGGGGTAGGTGCCCTCCTGCTCGATGGGGTTCTGTGTGGCGAGGACGATGAACGGCTTGTTGAGTTTGTAACTCACGCCGGCGACGGTCACGCTGCGCTCCTGCATCGCTTCGAGCAGGGCGGATTGAGTCTTGGGCGTGGCCCGGTTGATCTCATCGGCCAGGACAACCTGGGCGAAGATGGGGCCGCGCTGGAACTCGAACTTGCGGCGTCCGGTCTCCGGGTCTTCCATGACGATGTTGGTGCCGATCACATCGGCGGGCATGAGGTCGGGGGTGAACTGGATGCGGCTGAAGGGCAGGCTCAGCGTTTGGGCGAGCGTGCGCACCAGGAGCGTCTTGCCCAGGCCGGGCACGCCTTCGAGCAGCACGTTGCCGCCGGCGAAGAGGCTGGTGAGCACGGCATCGACCACATCGGAGTGGCCCACGATCACCTTGCCCACTTCGGTCTTGAGGCGCGCGAAGGTGGCGCGAAACTTATCGCACTGTTCCTTTACTTCGGCGGGGGTCTGAAGTTCCGGTGCTTTGGTTGCGGTGGCCATACGGGTGTTCCTGAAAGCTGACTGTCGGTTCCGTGATGTCTGGTCTCTTGTGGCTGATGCCCGAACTCTTCGGTTGATCCCGTCGCTGAGTTACTCCTCCATCTCTTCCCTCGCCTTCTTCTTGGCCTTCAAGAGGCGGCCCATCCCTTCGTCCGGTGCGGCCTTGGGAGCGTCGGTGGGCCGGGGTTTGGGCTTGACGGGTTCAGGCTTTGCATCGGCCCCACCAAGGATGACCGAGCCGGACTGGGCCTTCTTCAGGGCTTCGGGTGAGGCCTCGAACTTTGCCTTGGCCGTGTCCTGAGCGGTTTTCACTGCGGCCCGGGCCTGGTTCTCGAGTTCCGCGGCGGAGATGTCGCCGGCACCCCGCTTGGCAATTTGCGCCTTGGCCGCCTCTCGTGCCGCCCGCAGACCGCCCATTTGCTGCCCGGCGGCGGAGGTGGATCTTCCGAACGCGGCCTTGGCGGCCCGGAACATCGCGGGCAGATCGATCCGTACCCGCCGTACTCCCACATCGAGCAGGAACAAACCCGCCCCGATCACCGCGATGATCAGCCACATCGGGCGGGTCGCGACGGGCAGTTTCAGACCGTCACGGCTCCACGGTTCGTCCTGGTCGGGGTTCATGGTGAGCACCCGTCCGCCGGTCATCGCGGCGACCTGCGTCAGCAGGGGGGTGTTGTCTTCCATGCTGCGATACTCGTCGGCGAAGGGGCGGGTGATGGCGGCCTGCACGCTCCCTTCCAGCACGCCCCCCTGCACATTGTCATCGGGGGCCACGTAGCGAAGACTCAGCACGTAACTGCCGCTCTTGTCGGTCGGAACCACACCCTGATAACGTCCGGGACCGACCTGCTTGAGATCAACATCCACGCCTTGCCCGTCGGGCAGGGCGAGGCGACCTTTGAAGTTCGCGAAGTTGAGGCGCTCGCCCGTGGAGTCGAGGGCTTCGACCGTCACGAGGGTTGAGTCTCCCTTGTTCTCGGTCAGGACGCGGACGTTGGCGGAGCCGCCCGGTCGCATGACCCAGCGGGTGTTCTGTTCCCAGAAGGCCTTGAAGTTGGGCCATTCGATCCACGCCTTGTTCCAGCGGTTGGAGGCGTCGGTTGTGAAAGCCAGCACCTTGCCCAGGCCGTACTGCCACTGGGCCATGATCGGGTCGCCTTCCTTGCCCTTCATTGATACCAGAGCCAGCCCCTCGCGTTCTGCGGTGACAACGTAGCCGCCGATGGGGGGCACGCTGGTGATGCCGCGGAGGGAATCGGATAAGCCGGGCGTGAAAGCAGGGACGAAGGGTGTGCCCTCCCACAGGAGGCTGCGTCGGACGGTCTGTGCCTCCTTGATGAAGATCTGGGGAACGCTGGCGAGGGCCTGCTGGGTGTTCACTTCATAGTGCCGCCCTTTGGTGTAGTTGCTGATGTACTTCATGCGGCTGGTGTCGCTGCCGCCGTGGGGAAAGACGCCCACGGTGCTGATCGTGATCCTCGCTTCGAGGAACTTGTCGAGCAGCGAGGCCGGGGGCACCTGCGGGTCGCCGTCGGAGATCATGATGACGTGCTTCTGCCCCGCATCCGCCGCCCGCAGCGCGTCGTAGGCGAGTTGCAGGTTGGGGGTGAAGTCCGGCATGTCGCCGAAGGTGAGATTGTTGATCGCACGTTTGGCGCGGGAGCCGTCGCCGACGGGGGAGAGTTCGTGGACCCAGTGGGCCATGCCCATCGAGCCGTACTCGACGATCCCGACCATGTCGAGCCGGGAGAGTGAGTTCACCGCGGCTTCGCAGACCTTCTTGCCGTAGAAGTTTCCCTCGGGCATCTCGCACGAGTGCATGACCAGCGCCAGTGCGCCCTTGGGCATCTGCCGCTTGCTGGGGATATCGAGGTTGACGGGCAGGGCGTCTTCGAGCGGCGAGCCGATCCAGCCCCCGGCCCCGAAGGAGTTCGGCCCGCCGATCATGATCAGGCCGCCGCCCGTATCGTGCACGTACTGACGCAGTTCTTCCTGCTGCTGCTGGCTGTAGCCGTAGGCCGACTGGTCCATGAGGATGATGGCGTCGAAGGCGTTCATCTCGGTCAGCGAAGTCGGTGCCAGCTCGCTGGGCCTGACCTCCACACGGAGGTTCGCACGGCGGAGCGCATCGACCAGATGATCGGGCACGGTCTGACCGTCGGCCAGGACCAGCACCTTGCCCTCGCCGGTGACGAAGGTGACAGCGAGGGCTTCGTTGTTGGCGAGGATGGTGTCTCCGACGGGAACACCTCCGACCTCGTCGGGTACGAAGTTCACCTTGAACTTCTGCGGCCCGGACTTCAGGCTGGCGACGGGCACGCTCAGTACATTCAACCCTTCCTTGAGCGCGACGGGCACGCTCACCCCCGGCAGATCGGGATCGAGGTCCAACGCCTCACCGTTCATCAATACCGACAACCTTCCGCTGGCGGGTTTGATGGCCTTGAGCACGATGCGGAGATTGACGTTCTCGCCTTCGCGGGCCTGGGCGGGAGTCACCAGCCGGTCCACCAGGACTTCGTTCGTGTACTTGTACTGAAGGGGGAGCACGTCGATCGGAACGCCCATCGCACGCGCCGCCTCTGCCGCCTGCAACAGGCTGCCGATGGTTTCGTTGCCGTCCGTGGCGAGCAGGAGCCGGTTCGCCGCATCCTTGGGCATGACAGCCAGACCCAGGCGGAGGGCCGCGGCGAGGTTGGTGCCGTCGGTGGCGCCCACGTGTTGCCGTTCGAGAGAGCGGTTCAATCGCTGCGGCAACGATTGCACGAAGGCGTCCTTGCCCGCGGTGACAACACCCAGGCGGTCTTCGGGTTTCTGCGACACCGCCGCGGCGCGCTCGATGTAGGCCTCGACCTCTCGCTGTTTGGCGGTCGGGACCGATTCGCTCGCGTCGAGAATCACGGTGACGGCGACATCCTTCGATTCCATCCGCCACTGCGGCTCGGCGAGCGCCCCGGCGAGAAGGCCGATCACCACCAGCCGCACCGCCAACGCCACCCAGCGTGTCATTGTGCCCAGGCCGGACAGACTCCGACGGGCGATCCACACCGACAGCAGACCGAGGAACGGGATGAGCAGCAGCCAGATCGGTTCATCAAACTGAACCGGCCCGATGCGGAGCGAAGCAAGCGTGGTGACACCCCACAGGCTCACTGGATCCCCCTCCTGTCCGCGCGCCGGTTTCCTGTTGGTTTCGAGAATCCGATCACTCGGTTATTCCCGGAATCGAGGACATAGGCGGTTCCGCCCCACACCGAGACGGCCCAGGGGGTTGCGAGTTGCCCGGTTTCGCGTCCCGCCTGCCCGTACGTTCCCAACGAGTCTCCTGTAGCGAGATTGATCCTCTGCACACGGTTGTTCCCAAACTCCGCGACGAGAACAGAGCCATCCCCCAGGAGTGATAGTCCGTAGGGGTAGGCGAACTGGCCCGGACCCTGTCCGACACGATCCGGCCCACCGATCCACGCGATCAATCGGCCTTCGGGAGTGAATCGTCCGATCCGGTGATTGCAGGCGTCGGCGATAATCAACTCACGGTTCGCCGCATCCACCTCGATCGACTGCGGGCGGCTGAAATGCACGGGGTCTGCCTGCGATCCGTTGCCGAAACGACCGAACGTGAAAGAACAGACCCAACGCCCATCAGAGTCCTGCTCAAAGACGCTGACCCGATCGGTGCCGCCGTACTCTGTGATGTACAGGCGTTCGGGCCGCGTTCCATCGGCTGATGGGAGTACACCGACATCCGTCGGGTAGGTAAAGTGCCCCGGCTCGGTGCCGTAGGAACCGAAACGGTCGATCAGGGTGACGGGCGCTCCCCATCGGGTACCGTCATCAGGAGGGCCGAGTTCGTGCGATGTAGGGTGGTTTCCGACGCGGTACACCATGATCCGGTGGTAGTGGGTATCTGGCACGAAGATCAGTTCATCGGTCTCCGTGCCGCCAGCCGGTCGCCATACCGTCAGTCCTGTGGGCTTGCCGAGTTTCCATTCGGGCATGCGCCAGCCCAGCAAGGGCCTTCCGGTTACGGGATCCAGCCGCTGAATACGGGCCGCCTTGTCGACGATCCATATCGATTCCGTGTCGCGATCCATCGCTCGGGGGTACGAGAACTGACCGGGAGACAACCCCGGCTCACCGAACTTGACCAGGGCCGCGATCGGTCCACCATTGGGGACCGACCTGTCACATCCGCCGAGCAAGCCACCGATGAGTACAACTACGGCGGAGGCGAGTCCTGCGATGCGTTTCGGGAGTTGCCCGGGGTTCACATGTTTGCTGCCGGGGTTTCGCCCTCTGGGCTGTGATCGTGTGCGGTCTCGGGCGGGTTGGCGGAACATCACGTGGTGCAGAGTTTAGCGTCAGCAATCCGGCACGCTTCGCTCTCCATCCAGACCGCGGCCGGGCGTGCCGACGCCGCAACTCGAATTACGGCCTCCGGTTGGGTTCCTTGCAGTGGATTCACATCGATTCCGATCGAAGCGAGCGTCTGGCCAAGACTGCCGCGACCAGCGAAGCGAGCAAACTCGCTCCGACAAGGATGACCGCCGCGACGGACAACTCTTCGGTTCTCGAAAAATGGAGGTATCCCAGCAGGATCTGAGCAAGGCTCGGGGTGCCCGCGGGTTGCAGGATCACAGAAGCCTCGATCTCGTGCAGACTCAGGCACGATGCGCCGATCCCGACAGCGGCAACGACGCCCCAATGAGCCCAAAGACATCCCATCATCCAGCCCTTCAGGCTGACGGAACCGTCCAGCCTCCTTAGAGCGAGGTGATCGGCCGGCTCCGCGGCGGCCATCCAAAGGCCCGCCAGCACCGGCAATGCGCCGAATCTGGAGAGGTGACCGGCGGCCAGAATTAATGGGGACTCCAGCAACGATACGAAACCGGGAACGGACTCGCATACGAGCGCCGCACTCCGGACGGCGGCACCCATCAGCACCCCCGGCATGATCGCGCCGCAGAGCCACAAAAACACCCCGCCCTTCATGGCCGCTCGAACCACTGGGCTACGAACCTCGGACAGGGAGAACCACGCGAGGCACATCAGCACGACTGCGCCCGCTCCGACCAACGCAGAGACAAGCAGGCTGTTCACAACGGCTCCGCCGGCGTACCGCCACAAGACTCCCAAGGTACTCCACGACCGCACGCTGAACGCGAACAGTGCCAGCGGGAGCAGCGTTGACGTGATCCAGATCAGGGTGGTGGCGATGAGAGCGGCGCGCGTCCGGCGGTTCGAGAACTCGAACATGGTGTGTATCTCTCGGCCACCCCCCGGGGCACGTGCCGAGAAGATCAGCGCCGCACCGAACGCGGCGAGAATGAGGGGCCACGCCGAAATCCACACCCCGGCATTGCCCGGCTCTAACGCGAGGCGCGACCAGACTTCCATCGAATAAGTCCGGACCTGCGCCAGGTGCAGCGGGACCGCCGATCCGAGCATGACCAGTGCCACGGCCGACGCGCCGAGCATCAAGCCCCGTCTCCCGATGATCGCCAGTTGCCACAGACGTCGCGCCGGCGATGCCTGCTCAAGGCGGAGCGAGTCGAGCACGGTTTGTTCCACGAACCGCCACTGCGATGCCGCCACGACCGCCGAGATCGGCCAGGCCCAGAGCGAGAGACCCGTCAGGGCCAGCACCTGTCCGGCGATAATCGGGATGTCCTTGCTTCCACGCTGCGCGGCGAACTCCACCCAGTCTCCAAGCACTGTTCCGGGCGCTCGTGCCATGCTCAGCGCCGAGTACGACAGGTAACTGGGCAGCGTCAGAGGCACCAGGATCATGGGCGCCACGGACCACCCCCGCGCCCTAAGAACACAGGCGGCGGGCACGGCCAGCGCCATCGACACCACGCCGATACCCGCTGCCCATCCCAGCGTGCTCGCGAGCAGCATCCACCCCCCGGGACCGATGACGGCATCGCGTTCGAACTCGTGACCGGCCAGCCGTACCGCCGACACGCAGAACGGCACGCCCACGAGCAACACGGCGAGGAGCCAGAAGATCCAAGCGGCGAAACCGCCGGCGGCGAACTCCCGCCGCGTTGCACGTGTCCGCGATGTCGGCCGGGTCTGCAATGCTCGAACCGTACGTGTCGTGACCGGTCCGGGCGCGGTACCCTCCGCACATGCCGACCGCCGCAACGAAGCAACACTCCGCCGTCACGTCGCCTTACCCCGGGCGGCTTACACGATTACGGCGAGTGATCGCCACATCCGGTCAGAGCCATGCGCTGATCACCAACCCGCTTGATGTCGCCTATCTCACAGGATTTCACGGGGGGGACAGTTACCTCTTGCTGGGAGCGAAGGATGCCGCGATCATCAGCGATTTTCGCTATGCTGAGGAACTCGAACCCATCCGCCGGCTGGCGAAGATCATCATCCGCGAAGGCGCGATGAAAGACGCGGTTGTCACAGCGCTCAAGAACCGGGGTATCCGCGCGTGCGCTGTCCAGGCCGAGGCCATGACTATCGCGGAACGGGACAGCCTCGCCAGGGCGGCGGGCCGATCCGTCAGACTCTTGCCTGTTTCAGGTCTGGTAGCCGCGATGCGGGCGGTGAAGGACGCAGGGGAGATCGAACTCATCCGTCGGGCGGTGCGCCTCCAGGAACAGGCGCTGCTCGCCACCCTCCCCCACCTGAAGCCCGGCATGACCGAACTCGAGGTCGCGGCCCGCCTCGAGTTCGAGATGAAGGTCAGAGGCTCAAGCCAACCCGGGTTTCAGACCATCGTTGCCGCACAGCCTTTCGGATCTCTGCCTCATTACCGCCCCGGAAAAGCCAAACTCGCCATGAATAAGACGGTGCTGATCGACTGGGGATCGGTGTATCACGGCTATCACGGAGACATGACCCGCGTCTTTGCACTAGGAAAGTGGCCCGCCAAGATCAAGGAGATCTACCAGATCACGCTCGATGCGAAGGAACACGCCGCGGCGGCCCTGGCCCCCGGCAGGACGACAAAGGAGATCGACGCCATCGCCCGCGACTACATCACCAAGCACGGCTACGGCAAGGAGTTCGGGCACGGCCTGGGGCACGGGCTTGGGTTCAACGGGCACGAGGACCCTCGCATCACCCACATGGCCCCGCCGGCTGAGTTGCAGCCCGGGCACGTCGTCACGATCGAGCCGGGCATTTATCTGCCAGGCATCGGCGGCGTGCGCATCGAGGATGATTACGTCATCACCGGGAAAGGGGCGAAGAACCTCTGTACGTTGCCCCAAAGCCTGGAGTGGGCCACGTTGTAAGATCACGGTTCAGTCGCAGCCCCCGGCCTCCCACGGCACGAAAAACGTTTCGACATCACTCCCGTCAACACCGCCGTCCTGGTTGGTGTCCGCCGAAGGGTCGGAGTCGATCCACGCGAGGTAGAACGATGCCACATCACCCCCATCGACCCCGCCATCGCGGTTGAAATCCGCGACGCACGGCTCGGGAATCGCCGGGATCGTGGCTCGCCACGCTTCTGTTCCTGATGGGCTGGTGCCGGTTCCGACAATCACGGAGCCATCGGCGGAGATGCCTGATGCCGCGGTCAGGTGCCACCCCGACAAGTTCAGACCGTGAGTTGTTTCGAGATGCGATTTCAACTCCTGGAAACCGCCCGCGCGTGTCCAGATGAACGCGGTCTCGCTGAATGGGAATGTCCTCGCGTAGACCGAACCGACGACCACCTCGCCGCGGTTGCAGACATCCCGGGGAGATGTCAACCTGCCCCCGCCCGGATCGCCCAGACTTGTCATCGGTCCCGATGGCATGGGATAGATGAAGCCGCGCGTGACCCCGTCGCCCCGCACGACTCCGCTCACGCTCTCTCCGACGATGTGTGTGCCGTCGGGCGATATGGCGGTGGCGCGGCTGGTCTGGTTCAGTTCCGCGTTGGGGAGGTGGCCCAGGCCGCGGGGAGTGATGTTCCCGTTCTCCCACACCAGCGCCTGTGAGCCGGGGGTGCCGAAGCACGAGCCGACGATGAAAGCCCCATCATCGCTGATCCCCCTCGCCGTAGCCTCCCGGTAGGTTGCAGGAGTGGTCAGAAGCACGTGTGACTCTCCGATCACCGACCATGACACAGCGATCGATGCGGCGGGTGTGTACACATCTCCGACCAGAAGCGTCCCATCGCCCGAAACCGCGAAGAACGCGGAGGAGCAGGCCCGATCGCCGAGCAGGAGAGGGGCCGACAGTTCGGTCCACGAAGCGGCGGTTGGGCACGATGCCGGCGACCAGACCGTTCCCGTGATGACATGGCCGTTCGCCGAAGCCCCGCCTGTATCGTGATATCCGGCGGGTGCGCCGGAAGCCAGGTCCGCCAAAGGCTCCATCCCTGTCGAGAGCCTCCAGCGGAAGGGACGAGTGCGCCCCTGGCTGTCGACCGAAGTTCCCACGATCGTGCCGCCATCGGATGACACTCCGGTCGCCGCGCTGATGACCGCGCCCGTTTCCGGCACCGTGTGCAAACCGCCGAGGCCGACGAAACTCGCGGGTTCATCCGCCCAGGCGGGGCACGACGCGGCGATGCCGATCGAAAGAACATACTGAAACAAACGTGTGGTACAACGCGGATGCGGCAACATGGAGGAATCTCCGTACGACTTCCCCGGAACCGGCAAGGGGCGTGAACAGTACTCCCCCCACGTCCCGGAACACCACCCGATGTGTGTACACATCAGGACGCGGTAAAGTTACCCAGTCATGTGGTTGGCGTTCTCCACAGCCCGACCGATGGCGCGGCCGATAATCCGCCTTCGGCGAACTCGCTCAGTTGAGATCCGGTGATGTCCGTCATCCAACGGGCACGGTGAGGGTGACGAACGCGCCGGCGAGTTTGTTGTTGTCGATCGCGCGTGCGAAGAACCTGACCGAACCATCGTTGATCCACGCCCGGTTCACGCTGACGGTCGTGGACCAACCGCCGCGTGCGTTGCTCACGCTCTTTACTTTCCTGTCCGCGGCGTCGAACACGCCGTTGAAGTTGCGGTCCACGAAATACTCCACGCTCTTTACGGAACCGTCGCCGTCGGCGGCGGTGGGTGATGAGAGGGTCACCTTGTTGGTGGTCGGGATCGTGGTCGGACTGACGACAATCGCTTGGATGACAGGCGCGGTGTTCGGCAGCACGGTGAATCGCACAGCGGCGGCATCGCCGATGCCGCCCCGTCCGCCGACATCGGCGCGGGCGAAGAGCATGCGGCTGCCTAGTGCCCACTTCTTGGGCAGGATGAACGAAGCGGAGAATCCGTCCGCGGGCTTGCTGTCGGTGCCGATCTTCTTGTCGCGGGCATCCCACACCCCGTTGCCGTTCGTATCCTCGTAGAAATAGACCTTCTTGACAGGACGGCTCATGCCGTTCACGCCCGTGGCCGTTACCGTGACGCGCTGGTTGAGCGTCGCGGAGCCGGGCACGGCGGTGACGGTCGCCACCAGCGGGCCGTTGTTCACGGCGACCGTGACAAAGGTGGAGGCGGCGGAACTCAATCCGCCCTCGTTGTCCACGGTTTGCGCGAACAGCGTGAAGATGCCCACGCCCCACGCCGGATCGGCGGCGGCAACAAATGACCAACCATCAGAACCATCGGTGTCCTCGCCGAGCAGTTCGTCGCCGCCGTCGAAGATTCCATTCCCATTGGAGTCGTGGTAATAGCGGACGCGGGAGATCGTTCCATCGGTATCGGTCACTCCCGACGCGGCGAGAATGAAGGTCTGACCGGTGCGCACAAAGTCGAGCGAGGTAGAAACTGATCCGATGGAGGGCGCATCATTCACGCCCTGAATCTGGATGCTGGTGTTGCTGTCGGCCGCCGGGGCGGCGACACCGTCCGTGATCGTGAGCGTGAAGATGACAGTTTCTGAATCACCGCTGGTCACCCGGTTTTCTGTCGGTACAAAGACCAGCGCCCGCAGCGCGGTGGTGGCGGCTTGTGGTGTTCCGGAGAATGTGTAGAGACCGTTGCCGGCATCCGCGAACCCGGACGCGGCCAGACTGTCGGGGGTGAAAGCCCCCTTGGCGGAGTCGTCGAGTTGAACCGACACGGTCACGACGGCGCTGAGGTCCGGGTCGGTGAAAGTCACGTCGCCGAAGGGCGATACGGACTGGGTGTCGTTGATGGCGGGCTGCGCTGAAGCGCCGGCGATGCTCGGCGCATCGTTGATCGAGGTCGCGATCACCGACGTGTTGTTGTCCGAGACGATATTCGAGCCGTCGTCGGCGGATACCGTGAACGTCGTGGCCCGGTTCTGGCCTGGTGCATCGGCGTTGGCGGTCGGGCTGAAGGCCAGCAGCCGGATGGCCGTGGTGGCCGCGGCTACTCCGCCGCTGAATGTGTACACGCCCGGCGATTCAAGCGAGAATCCAGACGCCGCGAGACTTTCATCCGTGAACCTTCCGTTGGCGGCGCTGTGCGATACGCGGATCACGAAGTTCTGACCCGGATCGACATCGGCGAAGGTGAACGTCTGGAACGGTCGGACTGTCGCGTCATCATTCACGGCCTGGTTCGCCGCGGCTCCGCTGAGAGACACAGGGTCGTTGATCGAGAGGCTCGACACGACGCTCGCGTTATCCGAAACTGCAGGTGCGATGCCGTCGGAGACCGAGACGGTGAGCGTGGTCTGTTCCGTGGCCCCGACGGCGGCGCGGTTCTCGACTGGCGCAAAGACCAGAGCACGCAGCGCCGCCGTGGCCTGAGCGGGCGTGCCGGAGAAGGTGAACGTACCTCCCCCCGCGTCGACAAAGCCGCTCGCGGTGAGACTGGCGGACGTAAAACCGCCCTTGGCCGTGCTGTCGAGTGAAACGGAGACGCTGATTGTCGAGCCTGGATCGGCGTCCGTGATCACGATCGTCGGGAAGGCCGCGGCGGTGCTCTTGTCGTTCACCGTGACAACGGCTGTCCCGGTGATGGTCGGCGCATCGTTGACGGAGGTTGAAATGATGGAGGAGCCGGAGTCCACAACAGGGGCAGCGACTTCGTCGTTGATTGTGACGGTGAGGCCGACGGTTTCCGTGAGGCCGGGTGCCACGCGGTTGGCCATTGGCCGGAACACAAGTTGACGGATCGCGACGGTCGCCTGCGCGGCTGTGCCGGAGTATGAGTAAACGCCGCCCCCGACGGCTCCGAATCCGCTCGCGGCCAAACTTGCCGAGGTGAATCCGCCCTTGGCGGAATCGTCCAGCGTGATGGTGACGACCAAGGACTGGGCCGGGCTGTCCGGATCTGTGATGGTGACGGCCGCGAAGGGCAAGAGCGTGCCGGTATCGAGCACCGCCTGGCCTTCCTGCGTTCCAGAGATCTCGGTAGGGTCGTTGAACGGGCTGACGATGACGGAAGTTGACGAGTTGACAACGGCGGGGGCGATACCGTCGTGGACAGCGATCATGAAGGTGGTCGTCTCGGTGAGGCCGATGAGCACGCGGTTCTCGATGGGCGCAAAGACGAGTTGACGGATCGCTGCGGTGGCAGCCGCGGGGGTGCCGGTGTACTCGTAGGTGCCCCCGCCTGCATCGCTGAACCCACTCGCGGCAAGGCTTGCGGGTGTAAACACGCCCTGGGCGGGTGCACTGAGCGTGACGCTGACCGCCAGGGTCGTCGCCGGGTCGGCATCGGAGAAGGTGACGGTCGTGAACGGCGCGACCGTCGCGTTATCGAGCACCTCGATGCCCGAGACGGTCCCCGAAATCTGGGGGGCGTCATTCACGTTGGTGGACACGACCGTCGTTGCGGAGTTGACCGCGGCCGGGGCCATGCCGTCATCAACGGTGATCGTAAACGTCGTCGTCTCCGTGGCGGCCGCGGCGACTCGGTTGTCGGTCGGATTAAAGACCAGGACACGAATCGCGGCGGTGGCGGCGCCGGCAGTACCTGCAAACGTATAAACGCCTCCGCCCGCATTGATGAAACCGCTGGCCGCAAGGCTGGCGGGCGTGAACAAGCCCTTCGTTTGATCGTCGAGCGCGACCGAGATGTTCAGGGTCTGGCCCGGGTCCGGATCGACGATCGTGACGGAGGCGAACGGAGAGAGTGTCGCGGTGTCGTCAACCGCTTGGCCGCTCACGGTCCCCGTGATGACCGGCGCATCATTGACCGAGGTGGAAATGATGGTGGTGGTGGAGTCGCTCACCGCAGGAGCGAACCCATCGGCGACGGAAAGTGTGAGGGTCGTGGTTTCGGTGGCCGCCACGGAGACGCGGTTGGGCGTGGGGCGGAAGACCAGCAGACGGATGGCGGTCGTGATCGCCGCGGCGGTGCCCGTGAAGGTGTACGCCCCGCCGCCCGCGGCGACAAAGCCGCTGGCCGTGAGGCTCGCGTCCGTGAACGCCCCCTTGGCCGCGGCATCGAGGCTGACGGTGGCGGTCATCGTCTGGGCCGGTACGTCGGGATCGCTGACGGTGATGGCCGCGAAGGGGGTGATGGTATCGGTGTCGTTGATCGACTGTCCCGCGACTGAGCCGGTGATCTGCGTCGGGTCGTTGAAGGGGGACGCGATGACGGTGGTGGTGGGGTCTGTTGTCGGAGATGCGACACCGTCATCCACGGAGATGGTGAACGTGGTGGTTTCGGTCGAGCCGACGACCACCCTGTTCTCGGTCGGTGCGAAGACGAGTTGGCGGATGGCTGTGGTGGCGGCGGCCGCGGCGC
Source organism: Phycisphaerales bacterium UBA2402 (assembly GCA_002343715.1). Lineage (GTDB taxonomy): Bacteria > Planctomycetota > Phycisphaerae > Phycisphaerales > UBA1924 > UBA2402. The sequence goes on from DDSA01000227.1 coordinate 27,867, forward strand.
CGCTGAAGGTGTACACCCCCGCGCCGGCATCGATGAACCCGCTCGCGCTGAGGCTCGCGGGGGTGAAACTTCCCGCGGCGGCATCGCTGAGCGTGATCGTGACCGACTGAGTCTGCGCGGGCGAGTCGGGATCGCTGATTGTGATACCGCCGAAGGGAGTGACGGTGGCGTTATCGAGCACGGCCTGACCGGCGACCGCGCCGCTGAGAAGGGGCGCATCGTTGACGGAGGTCGAAACGACGGTCGTCGTGGCATCGGAGACTGTGGCGGCGATGCCGTCGTTGATCGCGATGGTGAACGTGGTGGTCTCCGTCGCGCCGACCGCCACGCGGTCGTTGGCGGGGTCAAAGACCAGCGCACGGATGGCGGTGACGGCTGCGGTTGCGGAGCCTGTGAACGTGTATACACCGCCGCCGCTGTTGCTGAACCCGCTGGTGGTCAGGCTCGCGGGCGTGAAGGCACCCTTGGCGGCATCGTCCAGCGTCACGGTGACGGTCTGGATCTGCCCCGGGTCCGGATCGGTGAACGTGACGGCGGAGAACGGGGACAGAAGCGCAGAATCGTCCACGGCCTGGCCCGCCACGGTGCCCGAGATGATCGGGGCATCATTGACGGATGTGGAGATGACGGATGTATCGGCGTTGTGTGCCAGCGAGGCGACGTTGTCGCTGGTGACGATGGTGAATGTCGTGGTTTCCGTGAGACCCACGGCGACACGGTCGTTCGTTGGATTGAACACCAGAGCGCGGATGGCCGCGGTGAGTTGGGCCGCGGTTCCGACCCGGCTGTACAGCCCGTTATTGAAATCCGAGAAGCCGCCGATCACCACGCTGGCGGGGGTGAATGCACCCTTCGCGAAGGTATCGATCACGATGAACAGGTTGATGGTCTGGGCGGGAATGTCCGGGTCCGAGATCGTGACTCCGGAGAACGGATTGATGCTGGCGTTGTCGTTGACCGTTTGTCCCGTGACGATACCCGTGATCGTTGTCGGGTCGTTGAACGGGGTGGAAACCACCGTGGTGGCGGCGTTCGTAGTCGCCGGGGCGATTGAATCGTCAACGCTGATGGTGAACGTGCTGGTCTCGGTTGACCCGACCATCACTCGGTTCTCGGTGGGTGCGAAGACGAGTTGCCGGATCGCCGCCTGGGCGGCGGTGGCATCGCCCGAGAAGGTGTACGAACCGCCGCCCGCGTCCGCAAAGCCGCTGGCGGACAGACTCGCGGGTGTGAAGACGCCCTTTGCCGCGGTGTCGATGCTGACGGTGATCGCCAGCGAGTCGCCGTCGGCATCTGTGATGGTCACGGCCTGAAAAGGCTGGACGGTCGCGTTGTCCAGCACCGCCTGTCCCGCGGCAGTCCCGCCGATCACCGGCGCGATGTTCACCGATGTCGATACAACGGTCGTCGTGCTGTTTGTGGTGGCGGGAGCGATACCGTCAACGGCCGATATCGTGAATGTGGTGGTCTCGGTGTTGCCCACGGGGACGCGGTTGTCTGCCGGATCGAAGACCAGGGCGCGGATGGCCGCCGTCGCCGCTGAGGGGCTGCCCGTGAATGTGTAGACGCCTCCGCCCGAATCGGAGAAACCGCTCGCGACCAGGCTGGCCGGGGTAAAGACGCCTTTGGCGGCGGTGTCGAGCGTGACGGAGACCGTGAGGGACTGTCCCGGATCAACATCACCGATGGTGACGGTCGAGAAGGGGGACACGAGCGCGGTGTCATCGACGCTTTGACCGGCGACAGCGCCGCCGATCGTGGGTGCATCGTTCACGCTGACGGATTCGACCGTTGTGTCGGAGTTGCTGATGGTGCCGAAACCGTCGTTGACGCTGATGGTGAACGCGGTGACCTCGGTGGCGCCGACGGCCACGCGGTTGTCGGTCGGGTCGAACGCGAGCAGCCGGATCGCGGCCTGCGCGGCGCCCGCGTGGCCGGTGAAGGTGTAGGTACCGCCCCCGGCATCCGTGAACCCGCTGGCGGACAGGCTGCCGGGGGTGAAGACGCCCTTCGAGGCGTTGTCGAGCGTGACCGTGATGATCAAGGACTGGAGCGGGTCGGGGTCGGTGATCGTGAGCGATGCGAAAGGCGTGGCGGTAGCGTTGTCGTTCACCGTCGTGAGCGGGTTGATGCCGCTCAGGTCGGAAGGATCGTTCACCGAAGCGGCGATGACGGTGGTGGTGCTGTCGGTCGTGGGCGTTGTGGAAAGATCGTCCGCTGTGATGGTGAAGATGGTGGTTTCGGTGAGACCGACGGGCAGGCGGTTGTCGGTCGGATCGAAACTCAAGAGCCGGAGAGCGGCCGTGGCCGCGGCGGGTGATCCGACGAACGTGTACCGGCCCGAACCGGCGTCCGTAAAACTACTGGCCGCGAGGCTCGCGGGTGTGAAGACGCCGCGGATGCTGTTATCGAGCGCGACTTCGATATGGAGCGAGGGATCATCGTCCGTGATGACCACCGAGGCAAAGGGAAAAATGGTGGCGTTATCATCGACGCCCTGGCCAGCGACGGTGCCGGTGATGAGGGGTTCGCCGGTAAGCAGGACGCGGGGTTCGAGACCTTCGAGGGTGCCGCAGCGGCGGACGAGCGAATGAATCATGTCTTCTCCCTAACTAGTTCCGCCTGCACGAGATCGGCGGCATCCTTATCTATCGATGCGTTGAGCCGAGCGATCCCCACCATACACAAGGGAAGGTGCGCGGCGCGAACATATTCTTCAATAACGCCATCGGATCGGTGAGGAACCGGCGTTCTTTTTCGTGGGGTCCGTTCTGAGATGTTGTTCAGACCGACCCTGATCAGGGTAGGTCCGACAGCGTGCTATCGACCAGCCTTGAAGAACGTCCGCAGTGAATCCAGCAGGTCATCCCTGCCTGAGACCTTGCTCGTAATGAGTTTCGGCCCGCTCTCGTCCGGCTCGCCGTTCGGGAAGGCCTCGGTCAGGACGTTGATGAAACTGCCGCTTCCGTAGGCACTCGCGACCTGGCAGTAGCCGAACATGTTGCAGACCGGAAGGAGTTGCTCCTTGAGAATCTTCACGCAGGTGCGGTTGTCCGCGTCGCTGGAGTTATCCCCATCGGAAAAGTGAAAGAGGTAGGTGTTCCAGTCGGCGGGGTCGTAATGCTGCGCGAGAAGTTCCTTGCAGCAGACAAAGGCGGAACTGATCCTGGTGCCCCCGTCCTCGCGCACGGAGAAGAACGTCTTTTTATCTACCTCCTGCGCCCGCACATCGTGCACGATGTAGCGGCTTTCGATCCCTTCATAGTTCCTCCGCAGCCAGGTATCGATCCAGAAGGCTTCCAGCCGCACCAGTTCCTTCTGTTCATCACCCATCGAGCCCGAGACGTCCATCATGTAGACGATGACCGCGTTGGACTGCGGTTTCTTGACCTCGTTCCAGGTGCGGTACCGCAGATCGTTTTTGATCGGGACGATCACCGGATTGTCCGGATCGTATTGGCCCATCGCCAACTGCCGTTTCAGGGCCTCGCGGTATGTGCGTTTGAAGTGGCGAAGGCTGGCTGGGCCGACAGGCCGCACCCCCGTGTACTTGTCCTTGATCGTCGTGATCCGGTGCTGACCCCGGGGCTTGATGCGGGGCAGGCGCAACTCCTCGGCCAGGATATCGGCGAGTTCCTCCAGAGAGACATCAACTTCCAACAGGTGCTGCCCTTCGGCGTCTCCGCCCTGCCCGTTCTTGCCCTGCCCGGGTTGGCCGACACCGTCGCCTTCCTGCCCCTCGCCCATCCCTACGCCGCCGGAGTTATCGCCGTACCTGAATGTGGGGATGTCGATGTCGTGGACAGGGATCGAGACGTAGCGCTTCCCCTCCTTGCCCAGCAGTTCACCGCGCGACAGAAACCTTCGCAGGTCCTTGCGGATCTTGCCGTGCACGATCTGCCTGAAGCGCTGGTGGTCTTGTTCGATGGTATTGACCATGGACCGGCCCCCCGCGGAGGCCACCCTCCTTATCGACCGCCGCGGCGGGCTGCATCGGCCCGCCGTACACGATACTGATACGAACTACGAGGGATAGAGGTCGCCTGAAAATGAAGGAAAGCGTCTCTTCCTAACCCACCCCGGTCAGCCGCCCGCGCTGCCTTCGCCTCCGGGAAGAGTCATGGCCCAGGGGTCAAGGTAGTGGTCGATGTCTTCGCGTGTGATGGCCTTGCCGGTGTTGTCTTTCTGCCCGACCACCGTTTCGTAGGCGAGTTGACGAACGGTCTTCCCCTGCTTGAAGGCCTCCTTCGCCAAGGCCGCGGACTTGTCGTACCCGATCACCGGGACCAGTGTCGTGCACATGGCCAGCGATCCCTCGATCAGGCTCTTGCAGCGTTCTTCGTCCGGCTTCAAATCGCGGAGCAGGTTCGCGGTGAACATGCCGCAGGCCCCGGTCAGCAGACCAATGGATTCGAGCATATTGGCCGCCATCATCGGCATGGCGACGTTGAGGTCGAGCAGGCTGCCGACGCCGCCGAAACCGCCGTACGTGATGGCCGCATCGTTCCCGATCACCTGACAGCAGACCATGATGAGGCTCTCGCAGATCACCGGGTTGACTTTGCCGGGCATGATCGATGAGCCGGGCTGCACCGCGGGGATCACCAACTCGCCCAGCCCGCAGCGCGGCCCGCACCCCAGCCACCGGATGTCGTTGGCGATCTTCGAGAGGCTGACCGCGATGGTTTTCAGCAGCCCGCTGGTTTCGACGTACGCATCTTTCGCGTGCTGGGCCTCGAAGTGATTGTCCGCCTCGCGGAAGCGAAGCCCCTCACCGCCCAGCGATGACGTCAACTCCGCGGCGACGCGACGACCGAACTCCTCGTGGCAGTTGATCCCGGTGCCCACCGCGGTGCCCCCCAGCGGGAGTTCACTCAGCGTGGCGAGGGCCTGCGCCAGCCTTTGTTCGGCGTGCCGCAACTGGCTGGCGTAACCGCTGAACTCCTGCCCCAGGCGGATCGGGGGCGCGTCCTGGAGGTGCGTGCGGCCGATCTTGACGATCTCGGCGAA
>DDSA01000101.1:0-4678 GCA_002343715.1 Phycisphaerales bacterium UBA2402
ACCGAGACGGCTTTCTCGAACTCAACCAGCGCTTCGGCATAACGCCCCTGCGATGCCAGCAGGCCCCCCAGCGCCCCGCGGGCCGAGGCGGTCTCGCGGTGTTGTTCGCCGCGGCGCGCGGCGTAGATCGCCGCGGCCTTCTGGGCGTACGGCATCCCGGCCTCGGGCTGCCGGCGCTGCATGTACAGCGTGCCCAGACGGCGGAGCGTGTACGCGGCGCGGGTGCTGTCCGCGCCGTACAACCGCTCGCTGATATCCAGCGCCTCGACGAGCGCCCGCAACGCCTCATCGTGACGACCGATCTGCGCCAGGTTCTCGCCCAGGAGTGAAAGGCACGTCGCCAGGCGCCCCTCGACAAGGATGCCCTCGCGGGCGAGCGCCGCGGTTCGTTTCAACAGCCCCGATGCCTCGGAGGGTCGTCCTGTACGGGACAGGTACGAGGCGTAGAGCACCGAGAGGTCGATCCGCTGCACCAGTGCATCGCGCCCTTCGGGGAGATTCTCGCACGCTTCGAGGAGTTCGACGTTCAGTGCCGCGGCCTCCGCATCCCGCCCGGCATCGTACAGCGAGGCGCATCGAATCTCGCTCGCGTCCACCACCTGCCACGATGATTCACCGTGATGACGCGACAGAAGCGCGATGGCCCGCAACAAAATCGGATCATCGGGCGACAGGCCCCCGAGCCGCTTGCGGAGTTCGGCGTGCTTCGCCATCGCCCGCGCGGCATCGGCCGACTCGCCCTCGTCACACTCGGCGAAGTGCGCGAGCGCCGCATCGAGGTGGTCCAGGGCCTCGCGCTCCCGGCCCAGTGACGCGGCCATCTCCCCCAGCCTCGCCCGCATCACGGCGGAAACGAAGGGATCATCGCTCCGCTGGGCCAGGCTGGTGATGCGATCTATGTACTCAGCCAATGTGATGTCTCGGCCCTGGTTCCCTTCTGGGTTGAAGGCGCGGAAGGGGCGCTCGAGGAACATCTCCTGGACCGCGGCGTATCGCGCGTTGCTCCGCTCGGCCAGTTGTCGCTGGCGTTCACTCTCTTCCGCGGCGAGGGCGGCGACCGAACGGGCCTGCCTCTCTGCGCCGAGCGCGGACTGTTCCGAGATCAGCGCCGAGGCCGTGGCGTCACGCTGACGGGCGGCATCGCGCCACCCCGCCGCGGCCGCCGCGAAACCCCCAGCGAGACAGAACAGCACCGCGAGGGACGCGGCCACGACAACCCGGTGCCGTCGGCAGATTTTCGAGAAGCGGTACCACACCGACGGCGGCCCCGCCGAGATCGGCTCATCGCGCAAGTACAGTTCGATGTCGCGCGCGAGGTGCTCGGCGGTGGCGTATCGACGGCTCCGGTCCTTGTCGAGCGCCTTCATCGTAATCCAATCGATCTCCCCGTGCACCGAGCGCGACAGGCGGTACACGCGGGTGCGGGACCGCGGGTCGGTCTCCGCTCCGGCCGCGGCGTTCAAACGTGTGCTTGGTGCCGGGGGATCGACCTCGCGGAGGATGCGTTGCATCTCGTCCCACGCGGCGCGCCTGAGTTCCTCGGCGGTGTGGGGCGTGGTGCCGGTGAGCAGTTCGTAGAGCATCACACCCAGGGCGTAGATGTCGGTGCGTGTGTCCACTCCGCCGCCGCCCGGGTTGGCCTGCTCGGGGCTCATGTACTCGGGGGTACCGATCAAGGCCCGGAACTCGGTGAAGATCGTCTGCCCCGGCAGTTTGCCGTGCAGGGCCTTGGCGATGCCGAAGTCGATGACCTTGGGGGTTGAAACGCCGTCGACCTCGGTGACGAGCACATTGCTCGGCTTGATGTCACGGTGGATGATCCCTTTCTGATGGGCGTGCTGCACCGCGCGGCAGACATCGGTGAACAGGGCCAGCCGCCGCGTGATGCTGAGGGAGTGCTTGCGACAGTATTCGATGATCGACGGCCCCTCGACGAGTTCCATCACGACGTACGGACGCCCGGAATCGGTCTTGCCCGCGTCGATCACGCGCGCGATGTTCGGATGATCCATCATCGAGAGCGCCTGCCGCTCCTGCTCGAAGCGGGCGTTCACCTGGGCGCTGTCCATCCCCGGCTTGATGATCTTGATCGCCACGCGCGTGTGCAGGGGTGATGCCGAGCGGGCGCGATAGACCACGCCGAAGCCGCCGTCGCCGATGCGTTCCTCGAGCGTGTAGCGCCCCACGACCGAGCCGGGGCCTTCCTCAACGCGCGCAGCCCGAGGCAATCGCTCGGGGCCGATGGTCAACGCGGAGGCATCGGGCGATGCCGCTTGATTCCCGGACAGGAAAGGCCCCGCGAGTTCCGTGGCCTCGATCAGGGACTCAACCTCGTCCGCCAACTCGGGATGGAACTGCCGGGCTTCGGCCAAAGCCCGCGCACGGTCCTCTTCGGGCAACGCAAAGACCCGACCGAAGAGTTCACGCGCATTTGGGATAGAAAACGTGGTCATTGATGCCACCTTTCACTCGTTGCCCGCCAGCCCGGTCAGGTCGCGGAACAACCTGGCCCGGGCATACTGCCAATCCATTTTGACCGATGTCTCACTGATGCCGAGCACTTCGGCCACTTGTTGAATGGAGAGACCGAGGTAGAACCGATACCGAACAACCTGGCCGAGCCGGGGTTCCTCTCTCTCTAGGCGACAAATCGAGTCTTCAAGGTCGGCCAAAGCCTCGATATTCTGAGGGGTGTGGAAGTCCAGCACTTCTCCTTCCGGGAGGGAGATGACTCTCCGTCCCCCGCCCCGTTTGTCGCGCCCTCTGGCCCGGGCATGATCGATCAGGACGCGGCGCATGGCCTCTGCTGCCGCGGCGAAGAAGTGCGCGGGGCTTATCCACTGCACTGGGCTGCCCCGGGTCAGTTTCATGTAGGCCTCGTGCACGAGCGCGGTTGCCTGGAGGGTGTGGTCGGGCCGCTCGCCGTTGAGTTGGGATTGGGCCAAGACCCGCAGCTGGTCGTAGAACTCGGCGAGCAGTTGATCACTTCGCCCCGCCGGCCCCGCGGCGGGCGGCGGCGGCACAGTGTCGCCGGGCACACCATCGGGAGAATCGACCGGCCCCACGCCTTCGTTCGCCATGAACGCATGGTAACGCGCCGAGCGGATAGACGGTGTAGCCTTACGGATGGAAGTCCGGGAAGTCGCTCGCACCATCCGTAACGTCCGCCGTTACACCGAAATACTCGAAGTACTGGTGCGCCAGGGCTTCGCGGACACGGTCTCGTCGCTTGGCCTGGACCGCCTGGTGGAGCGGGGGGCGCGGTTGGTCGGGCGACCCGCGGCGAGCGTGGAGCAGTTGCCCCGTGCGGCCCGCATGCGCATCGCGCTGGAACAACTCGGCCCGACGTTCATGAAACTCGGGCAGATGCTCTCCTGCCGCAAGGACCTGATCCCCTCGGAATGGGCTGATGAGTTCGCCAAACTCCAATCCGCCGGCCCCAAACTCCCCTTCGCCGAGATCCGGGGCGTGCTGGACCGTGAGTTCAAGGGGAAGACCGACGAGGTCTTCGCCTCGATCGACGAGGAGCCGCTGGCCGCTGCGAGCATCGCGCAGGTCCACCGGGCACGCCTGTCCGACGGCACGCCCGTCGTGCTCAAGATCATGCGCCCCGAGGCCGAGGATGTCACCCGCTCCGACCTGGAGATCCTCCGCGCGGTGGCTTCCTTCGCGGAGTCGCATCTGGCGGCGGTGGGCTTCAGCCCCGTGGACGTGGTCCGCGAGTTCGCTCGAGAGTTGCGCCGGGAACTGGATTTCACCTTCGAGGGACGCAGCACCGACACGCTGCGCCGGACCTTCGAGAGCAACCCCAACGTCCGCTTCCCGGCCGTCTACTGGCGGGCCACCACCCGGCGCGTGCTGGCCCTGGAGGAGTTCAAGGGCATCCTGCTGTCCAACCTCGGCCCCGACGATCTGACGCCCGAGGAACGCACGGCCGTGGTGGCTTACGGGGCCGATGCCGTGGCCCGGCAGTGCCTGGAGATCGGTCTCTTCCACGCCGACCCGCACCCCGGCAACCTCTTCGCCATCCGCGGCGAGAACGGGATCATCGCGGGGTTCATCGATTGCGGCATGACGGGCCGCATCGAGCCGCGCACGATGGAACTGCTCGCGCGGCTCCTTCGGGCCATCGCGGCGGGCGATGTTGATGAGGTGATCTCGGTGGTGACCGGGCTGGCCGACGTGCCGCCGGACAAACTCGACGAACGGGGCTTCCGCGCCGACATGTCCGATTTCGCGCACGCCTTCGCGGGCGCCACGGTCGAGCAGATCAACCTGCCCGAGATTCTCGAAGACTTCTTCGACAAACTCCGTCACCACCACATCCGCTTCCCGGCTGAACTGGTGATGCTCGTCAAAGCCCTCACCACCATCCAGGCCGTCGCCGTGTCGCTCGACCCCTCCTTCGACATGATCGCGCACCTGCGGCCCTACGTCGAGAAGATCCTGCGCGAACGCTACGGGTTCGCCGCGATGCGACGGCGGACGCGACGCACGCTGGCCGATTACGCCACCCTCGCCGAGGACCTGCCCCGCGAGGTGCGGTTCCTGGTGTCGCAGGCGCGCCGGAACAAACTGGCCGTGAACCTCGAGCACCGCGGGCTGACGCGGCTGACGCGCACCATCGAGCACGCCAGCCGCAACATCGGGTTCTCGCTGATGCTGCTGGGGCTGATCG
>DDSA01000101.1:4876-5203 GCA_002343715.1 Phycisphaerales bacterium UBA2402
CGCTGATGCTGCTGGGGCTGATCGTCAGTTCCGCCATCCTGGTTCATGCCGATGATCGGGGCGGGGCCCCGGGGCTTCGGACAATGGGCATCGGCGGGTTCATCGCGGCGGGCGTGCTCACCATCCTGCACATCCTGGGCAACCGCAAGTGGCTCGCGGATCGAGACAAGGAGTAACCTGCCGGGTCACGACGCCGATCGACGGGCGGTTTTTTTCGCCCGCTTCGCGCCGGTCTTCTTGGTGGCGACTGACGGGGCTTTCTTCTTCTTCGACACGACCTTCGACGCGGGCTTGAGCACACTGCCCACGCCCGAGAGCACGCCCGAC
>DDSA01000101.1:5399-5901 GCA_002343715.1 Phycisphaerales bacterium UBA2402
CCCACGCCCGAGAGCACGCCCGACAACCCCATCGCCAGTTCACTCCCCAATGTGCGGGCCGCCCTGGCCCCGGCTTTCATCGTTTCCACCGCCAGCCCGGGGGCATCGGCCCTGGCCGCGGCCAGCGCCTTGGCGGCGGCGGGCCGGATCTCCGTGCCTGCTTCCTTGGCGCGTTTCACCGCGGATTTCCATTCGCGTGAGGCCGCGCCGTTCAGCCCATCCGCCGCGGCATGCAGCGCGTTGAAGAACTCCTTCTCCAGACCGCCGAGGCGTTCGCGCAGTTTCGCGGCATCCGCCGAGGACAGACGCTTGCCAGCGGCGGCGGCGTGGCGGAGGGTCTCGCCCGTGGCGTTGGCACCGGCGGCGACGGCGGACGCCATGCCGTCGATCACCTGCCGGAGTGTGCCGTGCGGATCACGCGGCACCGAACCGGCAAGGGCTTTCACCACACCCTCGGCGGCGTCGCGCGCGACCGCCAGGCCGAGGCGGGCCGCCCCGCGCG
>DDSA01000130.1:0-156 GCA_002343715.1 Phycisphaerales bacterium UBA2402
GCCAGGGCATTCCTTCGAGACAACTTCCAAGGACGCCGATTCGTCAACGATGAGACCGGGGAAAGGTGGGCGTTCACTTCTCGCAGCGCGAATCACATTCTCACCTGGGCCCATGGGGTGGACGAACGGAGGCTCTTCGCCGCGATCCCCGAGATC
>DDSA01000130.1:374-923 GCA_002343715.1 Phycisphaerales bacterium UBA2402
CTCTTCGCCGCGATCCCCGAGATCGTCAAACGCGCTCGTCTTCAGGGCTCGATCCGGGTGCAGGACGCCGAGCAGCCCAATCTCAAGTCCTTCAGGCGGTTCGCGGCGGAGGCAACGGTGGCGGGCCGTCCGTACACCGTGGAGGTTCAGGTCAAGACGTTCGATCAGAGCCGGCAGCCCATCGAGGGCCTGACCGAGTTTCACCTGATCTTCAACCAGAAAGCGAAAAAAGCCCCACCCGGCAACGAGGTAGCCCGGGATGAACCGGGTCTCGCTTCGCCCGACGGTGAGGCTTCGGGAGAGTCTACGCAGGAGCCCGATCCCCGTTTCGCCCTGCGCCCCTCCACACGCTACACCCCCGGCCTGGTCGGACCCGAGACCCGCACCGCCGCCCAGCGGCCCGAGCAGCGGGCCGCGGCCGTCCGCGAGAACCTGTATCGGCTCCGCCGGCTCCGGCGGCTCCGGCGCGAAGGCCGGGCGGCCGAGGCCATGCTCTCCTGGCGGGGCGCCATCGACGAACTGGCGGGTGCCCTCAACATGCGCCCTCCG
>DDSA01000130.1:1137-1347 GCA_002343715.1 Phycisphaerales bacterium UBA2402
CTCTTCCGATCTCTCAACATGCGCCCTCCCCTGCGCAACAAGCGGGGCATGCGCGGCACAGCGCTGGGGTACTACACCCCCTGGCTCCAGACCATCCGGCTGGGGAGGCCCGACAATTTGCGCACCTTCGTGCACGAGGTCGGGCACTACCTGAACGACCTGCTGTTCCCCGCGATGAAGGTGCACGGCCGATCGGCCCTGCTGGTCTTC
>DDSA01000130.1:1612-15054 GCA_002343715.1 Phycisphaerales bacterium UBA2402
CTGTACGGCACCAGGAAGCCCGCGGGCGGGTACGCGAAGCCGACGAGGTCGGGGGCCGCGCGGCGGGGGTGGGCGGGCTTCATCGGAGTGGTGTATTGCTTGGGGGTACGGCGATACGCTTGTTCAGTGAGCCATCACGGAGTACTCGATGCCATCCGAAACTCGGCGCGCCGGCGTGGGCAAATCCAAATCTTCGGTCTCGCGGACACACCAGCCCGCGGGCATGTCGCTGGAAGAATGGCAGACGCTGCTGCGGCGCGAGTACGGGCGCTCGCAACTCTTCGGCATGAAGAACCTGGGCGAGATCCCGGTCTTTTCCGATTTCGCCGTCACGAACCCGCAGAGCGGGAGCACCTACCGCGTCACGATCCGCGGTGCGCGAGAAGGCGACAACTCGTGCACGTGCTTCGATTTCCGCACCAACTCGCTGGGGACGTGCAAGCACATCGAGTACGCCCTGGGGCGCATCGCGCGCCGGGCCGAGGGGGCGAAGTTGCTCCGGCAGGGACGTCGAGCGGCCCACAGCGAGGTGGTGCTCCGGTACGGGTCGCGGCGTGAGGTGCGGTTTCTGCCCGGAACAGAGTGTCCTCCGGCGCTGCTCGATGCCTCGTCGAGGTTCTTCGACGCGATGGGGATCTTGAAGCCGTCGGGCTTCGGTGTCTTCGATGAGTTTCAGACTCTGGCGGAACGCGCGGGCCACCTGGTGCGGTTCCATGAGGATGCGCTGGGCTTCATCGCCGAGGTGCGCGACAGCGCGGAACGCCGCCGCCGCATCGACGCGGCGTTCCCGAAGGGCGCGGAGAGCCAGGGCTTCGAGAAACTCCTCTCGGTGCCGCTCTACCAGTACCAGCGCGAGGGCGCCCTCTTCGCGGCCAGGGCCGGCCGCTGCATCATCGGCGATGAGATGGGGCTTGGCAAGACCGTGCAGGCGATCGCCGCGGCGGAGATCATGGCCAGGCACCTGGGCGTGTCGCGCGTGCTGGTGGTCTGTCCGACATCCCTGAAGCACCAGTGGGAGCGGGAGGTGCGACGGTTCACGAAGCGCGAGGCCGTGGTGATCAACGGGCTGTCGCAGCGGCGGCGGGAGCAGTTCGAGGGAGACGGGTTTTTCAAGATCACGAACTACGACACGATCCACCGCGACCTGGACCTGGTGGCGGCGTGGGCCCCGGACCTGGTGATCCTGGATGAGGCCCAGCGGATCAAGAACTGGTCCACACGCGCGGCCCGGGCGGTGAAGCGGATCGCTTCCCCTTTCGGCATCGTGCTGACGGGCACGCCGCTGGAGAACAGGCTGGAGGAACTGGTCTCGATCGTGCAGTTCGTGGACCAGCACCGGCTGGGTCCGACGTACAAGTTCCTGGCGGAGCACCAGCAGCGGGATGATGACGGGCGGGTGATCGGCTTCCGCGAACTGGACCGGATCGGGCGCACGCTCGCGCCGGTCCTGATCCGGCGGCGCAAGAGCGAGGTCCTCCGCCAGTTGCCGGGCCGGCTCGACAAGAACTTCTTCGTGGCGATGACGCCCGAGCAGCGGGCGATGCACGAGGAGCACAGGTCGGTGGTGGCCCGCATCGTGGCGAAGTGGCGCAAGATCAAGTATCTCTCCGAGTCGGATCAGCGGCGGCTCATGGTGGCGCTGCAGGCGATGCGGATGAGTTGCAACAGCACGTACCTTCTCGACCCGAGCGCGGACCACGGCGTCAAGGCCGATGAGTTCATCACCCTGGCGGCGGAATGGTGCGAGCGGCCGGAGGTCAAGATTGTGGTCTTCAGCCAATGGCTCCGCACGCACGAACTGCTCGCGAAGCGGCTGGCGGCACGGGGCATCGGGCACGTGCTCTTCCACGGCGGGGTCCCGTCGCGGCAGCGGGGAGAGGTGATCGATCGGTTCCGCGAGGACACCGCCTGCCGCGTCTTTCTTTCGACGGATGCGGGAGGGGTGGGGCTGAACCTTCAGTCCGCGAGCATCGTGGTCAACATGGATCTTCCCTGGAACCCGGCGGTGCTGGAGCAGCGGATCGGGCGGGTGCACCGTCTGGGGCAGGAGCGTCCGGTGCAGGTGGTGAACTTCATCTCCCAGGGCACGATCGAGGAAGGTATGCTCAACGTCATCCGCTTCAAGAAGTCCCTGTTCGGGGGCGTGCTCGACGGGGGCGCGAGCGAGGTCTTCCTGGGCGGCAGCCGCCTGTCGCGGTTCATCGAATCGGTGGACAAGGCGACGGGGGCGATTCCCCAACCCCCGCCGGCGGAACCGCCGCTCGACCCCGAGCCGGAAGGTCGCCCCCCGCTGGGCCGCGCTCATCGTGGCTCCGACGCGGTACACGCCGATACGGCGGCTGTCAGCGTGGAGCCAAAGCCCGGGGCCGATGGTTCATGGTCCGGGCTGGCCTCGGCGGGGCTCGAACTTCTGCGAGAATTGGCGAATCGGAATCCGGGGCATGGCGCGCGTTCGGCTTCGTTGCTGCGCACGGATCCCATCACCGGGGAGAAATACCTGCACATCCCCGCGCCGCGCCCGGAGGTGCTGGAACGCTTCCTCGCCGCGGCGGCGGAACTGCTCGGCGGGGTGAACGGGAAGAACGGCGGAACATCGGCATGAGGATCGAGGTGCTGCTCTTCGGGCCGGAACGGGACGCGGCGGGTGTCGATCGGGTTCGTGTGGAGATCGACGGTGAACCCACCTGCGCCGCCCTTCGGGCGGCGCTGGGCACAGGCACACCGGCGCTGCTGCCGGTTCTGCGCAGCGCGCGGTTCGCGGTCAACGGGCGCTTCGCGGATGATGCCCACCGGATCGGGGCGGGGGATGAAGTGGCGCTGATCGGGATGGTGTCGGGAGGATGACCACCACCGTGACCATCTCGGACGGGGCCTTGGCTGTTGGCGAAGCACGCCCGTGCGATGGGGCCGGGGCGTGGGTGTCCTTCGAGGGGATCGTGCGCGGCGATGAGGCCGGACGACCGATCAGCGCGCTGGTGTACGAAACCTACGAGCCGATGGCGCAGCGCGTTCTCACGTCGTTGGGGGAAGAGTTGGCGTCCCGGCACGGGTTGCTCGCCGTGCACGTCGAGCACAGCCGGGGTCGCGTGGCGGTCGGCGGGTGCTCGTTCCGCTTGTCCATCGCCTCGGCGCACCGAAAGGAAGCGCTGGCCGCGATGGATGAGTTCATCGACCGGATGAAGCGTGATGCCCCGATCTGGAAGCGCCCGCAGTGGGCCGTTACGCCGATGTCAGCGTGAGCGTCGTCAGGGCGAAGGGGCCGGCGATGCCGATGTTGTCCCAGGCGCGGGCGATGATCCTGTTTTCGCCGATGCCCAGTTTCTTCCCGGGGATCACGAGGGTCCAGATGCCGGCGCGGTTGCGGACAATGCCCAGGGAGCGATCGCCGGAGTTGATCACGCCGTCGCCGTTCACATCCCAGAAGAAATCCACCCGCTTGACCACCCCGTCCGCATCCGAGACCCCCGAAGCCTCGAGGGTGTAGTCCGAGGAACGCAGGCCGGAACCCGGAGAGGCGGTGAAGGAGGCGATGACAGGGGCTGAGTTGATGTAGACTGAAACGGCGACGGTGAACCCCACCCCCCCCTCGGTGTCGATGATCCGGGCGAAAAAGCGGTTGGCCCCGACGGGGAATACAGACGTGTCCGGCCGCAGTGAGAATGAGCCGGAGGCACCCTGCACGGCGCCCAGGAGCGTGTCGGTCTCGGGGTCGAGCGAGCCGTCGGGCGAGTCGCCCGCATCGCGGTAGTACTCGACGCGGGCGATGCGGCCATCGGCGTCCTTCGCGCCCGTCACTCGGAGTTCGAGGGGTGCGCCCGGGCCGTGGATGGTGCTTTTGCTGGCACGCATCCCGGAAACGGTCGGATTGATGTTGGTGATCTGGATCGTGGTGGAACGCACCTCGCCCGCGAAGCCTTCGCTGTCGGTGGCGCGGACGAACAGGGTGTTGGTCCCCAGGCGGAACGCCTTGGTGCTTACGCGAACACTGGCCGTGCCGTTGGAGAGGGACGTCGTCCGGCCTACCCGAAGGTCAACCGCGGGGTCAAAGACGTTGTCGCCGTTGGTGTCGTGGAAAAACTCGACAGCACGAACGCGGGCCGGGGCGGAGTCAAAGTCGCGCGCGGTCAGCGCGATGCGGTCGTTGCGCGTCGCCGATTCTGGAGCGGCGATGAACTCGCCGATCTTCGGGCCTACAAAGAGCGTGACGGTTGTCGAGACCGCGTCGCCGATCTGACCGATCGAATCGACCGCGCGGGCGAAGAAACGTTGAACGCCCGTCGCGAGCGGGGACGTGGCGAAACTCAGTGTGTAGCCGCCGCCGGCGTCGGCGTCTTCGCCGATCAGTGAATCGACGGCCTCGTTGAGTTGGCCGTCGCCATCGGCATCGCGGAAGAACTGGACCTTGACAATGGGGTTGATCGGCCCCGAAACACCGGAGGCCGTGAGTACCAGATCGGTGCCGCGGCGGACCTCGCCGGTGGGCGAACTGTCGATGCCTCCTACGGAGGGGCGAGAGCCGACGGTCACGGTAAACACGTCGTCGGCGAAGGTGCCGTCGGCGGCGGTGGTACGAACAGTGATGTTCGAGGCACCTTCACGTCCCGGGGTGTAGGTCAGCGTGAGTTCGGTTCCGTTGAGCGTCGCGGCGACCAGGTCGGGGTTGCTGGAGATGACGCTGTAGGTGATCGTCTCCCCGCGGCTGATGTTGATGCCGATGTAGTCGTTGACCTCGACGCCCTCTCCATTCGCGAAGTCTCTCAGGGGGAGTTCGTCGAAAGGAGACTCGAAGACGAAGGTGGGCACGGCGGCGATGGCGTCCATCACGTCAAGGCCGAGGATGACCTTGCCGAAGACGGTGAACCCGCCGTTCTGATTGTCCAGGTTGCGGGAGTTGTCCCCGAGGTTGAAGAACCACTGGCTGGTGGCGCTGTCGGGGTCGTCGGCACGCTTGGCCATGGCGATGGTGCCGCGGAGATTGGAGATTCCCGGTTCGTTGATGACGGGGGGGAAGGTTGGAATATCCCGCGGCGGGTCGAAGTCGAGGTCGGGGCGGAGGAAGCCACCCCCCTGGATGACGAATCCCGAGACGGATCGGTGGAAGATGGTGTTGTCCCACAGGTCGTCATCGACATACCGAAGGAAGTTGGCAACGGTGGCGGGCGTTCGTGCATCTTCAAGTTGAACGTTGATGAGGCCCAGGACGGTGTCGAAACGGGCGATGGTGCTGCCCGCCAGGTTGGGCGAGTTGTATCGATCGGCGATGCTGATGACGGTGGGGGAACTACCCGCGTTGACGATCAAGTCGCCGATGGGGTTGGTGATGTCCACGGCGAGTAGACGGCGCGGCTCGAGCGCGCCATCGGAGAGGGCGGGCTCGCCGAGGCCGTCAAGCCCGAGGAATCGCGCTGGCCAGTTGCCGATGGATCTCACCTTGTCCTCCGCTGCTGCATTCGTTTGATTCCCCGAATAGGGGTGATTCCAGAGACACTCAGACACAGTCTATCGGTCGGAAACCGCGGGCACCCCGACCGTCTCTCCGAGGTGAGAGAAGCCTCAAGCCACCGTGACCACCGTGTTGAGGGTGGTGCTCAGGCCGCCGAGATTGTCGGCGGCACGGACGAAGATCCGGCTCTCGCCGATGCCCAGTTTCTTCCCCGTGATCGCCAGGACCCAGCGGTCTCCCGCGAGTTTGGCCTTGCCGATGCTCTTGTCTACGCGCGCGGTAAAGAGTCCATCGCCGTTTGTATCGCGGAAGAGTTCAACGCTCTTGATCAGACCGTCGGCATCCGCCGCGGCGATGGAGAAGGAGAACATGGTGATCGTGTCCCCGTTGGAAGGGGTCACGATCAGATCGCCGACGGTCGGGGGCTTGTTGATGCGTACATCGGTGAAGGCGATGGTGCTCACGCCCCCGTCGTTGTCGTACGCACGGGCGAAGTAGCGGTCCATCCCGTTGGGGGAGAGGGGGAGCCGGGTGGTGAGGTAGACGAGTTTGAAGCCGCCGGCGGTGATGTCACCGATCAGCACATCGTTGTCATCGAGCACGCCGTTGCCGGGTTCGAGTGTGTCCTCCCCCGCGATCTCCGTATCGCGGAAGTACTGGACACGAACGATCTTCCCGTCGAGGTCCTTGCCCGAAACGGAAAGGGTGACGGGGTCGCCGACGTTTTTGACCACCGCCGGCGCGCCCTTGAATGTGGCGATCGTGGGCGCGGCGTTGGTGATGGTGATCGTGGCCGCCACGGCGGGTCCCCACGCGCCGCTCTTGTCCTGGGCGCGGGCGAAGAACATCGTGTCGCCGACGCCGAACCCCTTGGTTGACACCTTGCCGGCGGCCGTGCCCCCGGGCGCGGACGAGGACGCGGCGACTTTCTTGTCGATACCCGCATCAAAGACACCGTTGCCGTTGGTATCGCGGTAGAACTCGACGGTCTTGAGAGGGGCGCCGGGGATCGTGACCCCCGAAGCGAGGAGATTGAATGTGCTGTTCCGTCCGACCGTGTTCGTGCTTCCGGCAAGGGCACCGATGGAGGGCGGAGGTACGACGCGATGCACCACGGCCGCGGCGGGGCCGGCCACGCCGTTGGCACCAATGCCGCGGGCGAAAAAGCGGTGGGAGCCTTCGGAGAGCCCCGCGGTGTCGATCCGGGCGGTCCAGCCGCCGCTCGAAGAAGAGTCTTCCACGAGAAGCGTGTCTTCGGCGTCGAGCACGCCGTCGTTGTTGGCATCGTGGAAAAACTGAACCTTGGTGAGTGACTTGGTGATGTCGGTAATGTTCTTCGCGGTAAGAGTGAGTGCCTGACCTTTGACGACGGCGGGTTGTGGCGCGGCGACAACAGCACCAACGGCGGGGGGGCCGACCACGGTGACCAGGAACGTGTCCTCGACGAAAGAGCCATCGGCCGCGGTGGTGCGCACCGTGACGGTGGAGGAGCCGGTGATGTTCGCGCCGTACGTGAGGGTGAGGTTGGAGCCGTTCAGCGAGGGATTCACCAGGGCCTCGTTGCTGCTCGTGACGGAGTAGGTGAGTTCGGGGATCGTCGTGATGTTCATGCTCACGAAGTTCTCGGGCTTCACAGGGGCCGTCGTGAAGTTCCGCAGGGGCAGGTCGGAATACAGCCCGTTGGTGCCGTAGAACGAGTCCGCGTTGAAGCGGGGGACCGCGGCGATGGCATCGACGACGGTCATGCCGTTGCCGATCACACGACCGAAGACCGTGAAGCCGCCGTTCTGGTTGTTGAGATTGCCCGAGTTATCGGCGAGATTGAAGAACCACTGGCTGGTGGCGCTGTTGGGGTTGCCGCCGAGTTTGGCCATCGCGATCGTGCCGCGGAGGTTGGAAATGCCCGGCTCGTTCTGGATCGTTCCGAAACTGGCGATAGTTGCGGGGGCGGCGTTGTCCTGGCTGGGCCGCTGGAAGCCGCCTCCCTGCACGATGAAGCCCGGGACATTGCGATGGATGATGGTGTCGGCGTAGCGCCCCTCGGAGACATAGCGGAGGAAGTTGGCCACGGTGATCGGGGTGGCGTTGTTGTACAGGACGACATTGAAAGCACCCAACGTAGTATCAAACCGTGCGATGGTGCCGTTGAGTTCGGGGTTGTCGTAGCGACCGGCGAGGTTGATGACCGTCGCCGAGGAGTTTTGCGCGATGGCCGCATCGGGGATGGGGTTAAGGATGTTGACAGCGAGAAGTTGACGCGGTTCGAGCGCATCGAAGGCCGCTGAATCGGCGTGATCGGCCGCGCGGATCGTGTCGTTGATGAGCGCGCCTCCGAGGCGCTTGATCTGAGTCAACATGCGTGAAGTCCTCTTCGAGGTCGCTGGGGTCAGTGAGGCCGAGGGGGGGCTTGTGCCGGGCGTTCGACGCTCACCGCGAAGTTCGGTTCGTTTGGGCGGTCTTTGTTTGCCCCGCGGCGTAACCGAATCTCTTGGATGTCGGTTCGAGCGCAGGTGCGTACATGTTCCCTGTGCGGGCAAGGGTAGGTACGAAACGAAGCGCGTGTTCGTTCGCGCTCTACCCGTGAATCACCCCCGCGGGATCCGAGTCTGGCCGGGCATGATAAGGACGGGTCGAGAAGGCGTGATATGCCTCAAATCCCAGTGTTTCGCACGGCCGCGTGCAGCGACTTCAGACGGCGTGCGGGGCGTGCTCACGAGAGGGTGCCATCGACGGGCGCTGTGAACCTACGCTCAGCGTCCATGTCCTCCCACACTTTTCAGGCCCCGACGGGCACTCGGGACTTTTATCCGGCGGATGCGGCCCTGCGCCGGTTCATCATCGAATCGTGGCGTTCGGCGGCGATCAGGCACGGATTCGAGGAGGTGGACGGCCCGACCTTCGAGCACTTGGATCTCTACACGGTGAAGAGCGGTGAGGGGATCGTGTCGGAACTCTTCTCGTTCACCCGGGTCGGCGGGGAAAAGACCTATGCCCTGCGGCCCGAGTTCACACCGACGCTCGCACGGCTCTACGCGGCGAAGGCCAACGCGCTCCCCCGGCCAACGAAGTGGTTCTGCACCCCGACATTCTTCCGCGCCGAGAAGCCCCAGCGGGGCCGTCTGCGGGAGTTTCTGCAATGGAATGTGGACCTGCTGGGCGATCCGAGTCCCGCGGCGGACGCCGAGGTGATCGCGGCGTGCGTGACCCTCTTTGAATCGCTGGGCTTCACCCCCGCGGACCTGCGAGTGAAGGTGAACCACCGCGCCGCTCTGGCGAATTGGTTTGTCTCTCGCGGTATTCCCGAATCAGAGCACGCGAAACTTCTTGTGCTCCTGGATCAGCGGGCAAAGATGCCCGCCGGCGAGTTCGCGGCGAAACTCGCGCTGTACAACTTCACCGCGGAGCAGGCGGAAGTCTTCAAGAAGGGCATCATCCGGGTCACGCTCCCCGAACGAGCCGGCGAGGTGCAGGTGATGGGTCAGACGGTCGAGCGGGGTATGCTCGGTCCCGCGGCGGGGAGCGACGCTTTTGATCTCTCGTTTTTCAGCGAGGCGGTGCAGCCGCTCGCGCTGGAGTTCGCCGCGGCGGGAGTGCTCGACTGGGTTGACTTCGATCTCTCGATCGTGCGCGGGCTGGCGTACTACACCGGGATGGTGTTTGAGGTCCACGAGGCAACCGGGGCGGAACGCGCTGTGGCCGGGGGTGGGCGGTACGACAACCTCGTTGAGTTGTTCGGCGGGCCGCCGACGCCGGCGGTGGGGATGGGTATGGGTGATGTGGTGCTCTCGCTGGTCATGAAGGACAAGGGGCTCCTGCCGGATGCGGGGAGATTGATGGAGTTGTCCGGTCAAAGGCCGGACGTCTTCGTCGTTTCGAACGGCTCGCCCGAGGCCGAGGCGCGAGTTCGCCCCACGGTGGCGGCGCTGCGGCGGCTGGGGCTGCACGCGCGTCACACCTACAAGGCCACGCGCAATGTGGGAAAACTGCTCAAGGAAGCGGGCGATGCGCGTGCCCGCTACGCCGTCATCATCGAGAACAGCGAGTCGGCGCAACTCAAGGATCTCACGGGAGGCGAGCAGCGGGCGGTTCGGCTCGATGAGTTGACCGCGGGCTACCCGACGATCATGCAAGGGCGGGGTGCGTAAAGGCTTCGGCGGCGAGCGCGGAGATCCGACCCGACTACGGACATCACCGGGCGCGACCGCGCTTCATTTGGCTCGGGCGCGTGCCCGGAACTTGTCGCGCCAGACCGGGCAGAGTGTTGCGACCTCCGCGGCGCGTGCCCAGGCTTCGCGTTCATCCTGCGCGAGGTACATCAGTCTGGTGGCCTCCGGGCAGGTGAGGCCCGCCGGGTCGGTGTGGATCTTCTGTACGGCATCCCCGATGGCGACTTCACCTTCGCGCAGCACGCGGAAGTACGGCCCGACGCGGAGTTTGGCGAGGAATCGCTTCGGGAAGCCGGCGTCGTCCATCGCCATGGCGAGTGTGGCGCACGGCGCTCGCGTTTTGCTGACCTGGAGTTCGGCGGTGCCGATCCGGAACACATCGCCGATGCAGACGGCGGCATCGTCCAGCCCTTCGATCGTCAGGTTCTCTCCCATGAGGCCGATGGGGATGTCGCGCCGGAGTTCCTCCCGCCAATACAGGTACTCACTCAATGCGAGGGCGTAGACCGCCTGTTCCGGCCCCCCATGGTGCTTCTTATCCGCCTGGTCATCGCCGGCGAGGCCGAGTCGGCCGATGCGCACCCCGGTGGTCGTGGGGCGTTTGAAGATCGCCGTCGAAACAGCCCTGCCGTTTCGTTCGACAGTCCGCACGGGAGAAACATTGACGCTGTGAACGCGCATGGCCGGATTCTTGGATGGGTCGTAGGGAGGGCGACGCCGCGGTGAGGAAATGAATCGGTACATGCGCCGTTGGTTAGCACCTGCTATCCTCTCCGTGCATGCGCTACGCGATCGTGATGGCCGGCGGTGCCGGAACCCGCTTGTGGCCCCTTTCCCGCACGGGGCGGCCGAAGCAACTGCTCCGTTTCATCGAGCGGCCGGGTGATTCCCGTCCGCGTTCGCTGCTGGAGTTGGCGGCCAGGCGGCTCGACGGTATGATCCGGGCCGATCAGCGGTACATCTGCACGGCGGAGGCCTACCGCGAGGCGATCCGCGAGGAACTCCCCGAGTTCCGGGATGCCCAGATCCTGGGAGAGCCGGCCCCGCGCGACACGGTGAACGCCGTCGGGTTCGCGGCGGCGGTGCTGGCCAAGCAGGACAAGGACGCCGTCTTTGCAGTGCTCACGTCGGACCACATCATCGAGCCCGAGGAAGTCTTTCGGGAGCGGATGGAACTTGGGTTCCGTCTGGTCGAGAACGATGACCGCCGCTTCGTGACCTTCGCCATCAAGCCGACCTACCCGGCCACGGGGTTCGGCTACATCGAGCGTGGCACGCCAGTCCGCGACAAAAAGCACGGCAAGCATCCCGCGATCGACGGCACCAAGGACCACGCCTATCAGGTCGTTCGGTTCGTCGAGAAGCCCGACCGGCCCAGGGCCGAGGCGTACGTGCAGAGCGGGGATTATTCCTGGAACGCGGGGATGTTCGTCTGGAAGGCGACGACGTTCCTCGAGGCGCTGGAGAAGTTCAAGCCGGACAGTTTCGAGGGCCTGATGAGGATCCAGGCCGCGTGGGGCGGCAAGAAATCCAAGGCCGTTCTGCAGGAAGTCTACCCCACGCTGCCCAAAATCAGCGTTGACTACGCGATCCTCGAGCCCGCCAGCAAGGGGCAGACGACAGCCGCGGACGGGGAGCAGCGTTTTCAGGTCTGCATGGTGCAGATGGACCTTCGCTGGCTTGATGTCGGCTCGTGGCCGAGTTTCGCCGACACGCTGGCGCCGGATAAATCGGGGAACAAGTGCGCCGGCGAAGGCCGGGCGGTCCTGCACGCGGCCCGCAACAACCTGGTCTACGCGGGCAAGGGGCACACGGTGGCGGTGCTGGGTGTCGAGGACCTCGTGGTGGTCCACACCCCCGATGCCACGCTGGTCATGCCGCGCGCACGAGCCGAAGAACTGAAACTGCTGCACGCGGAGATCGGCGAAAGTCTGCGGTAGGCCGGCGCCGGAGTTCGGCGCAACAATCACGCGTGCGGTACCTTGCGATCGATCTGGGCGACAAGCGGACGGGCCTCGCGCTGGGGGATTCGCAGACGCGCTTGGCCTCGCCCGTCGAGATGATCGGGGTGCCGTTGGCGCTGCGGGGAGGCGCGGCCTTGATCGATGCGATCCAGGAGGCGCTCGATCGTCTGGTTGGTGCGGGAGCGCCGTGCGAGTTGGTGATCGGGGTGCCGCTCATCGACGGAGAAGAGACAGCCCGGTCGAAACTGGTTCGGGCCTTCGGCAAGAGCGTGGCGGAAGCGACCGGGCGCATCGTTCATTACCAGGACGAATCTCTCACGAGTTCGGACGCGGACTGGAGCATGGCGCGATCCGGTCTGACACGGCAGCAGAAGAAAGCACGACGCGATGCGCTCGCCGCGGCGGCAATTCTCGGCGATTTTCTGAGCGCGCTGCCATGATGGAGTATCCCCGTCAGAACGGGCCGTCCGCGTCGGGGTCTTCTGTTCGCCCTGGACATGGGTAGTCCGTACGACGCCCGGGCAGGCGGTTTCATTCGGTGGTTGACCTCTGGCACGCCTTTCGCGGAAGGCGGGAGGCGTGTCGTACGGATTGCAAATCTCCGCATCGGGTGCCGCATCGGCGCTGTACCGGCAGGACGTTCACGCCAACAACCTGGCGAACATGGACACCGTCGGGTTCAAGCCCGACATCCCGACACAGCGTCCGCGTGATGATGTGAGAACTGAAGACGGGCTGTGGTTCATGCCTTCGGATGTGCTCCTGGAGCGGCTGGGTGGCGGTGTGATGCTCAAGCCCAACCTCGTTGATCACGGGCAGGGTGCGATCAGGGAGAGCGGCAATCCCCTCGACCTGGCGATCGATGGGGAGGGGTTCTTCGTCCTGCGTCCCCCGATCGGCTCGGATCCATCGATCGCGCACCTGACGCGCGATGGACGCTTCACTCGCAACGGGGCCGGGCAACTGGTGTCCGTCTCGACGGGCGCGCCCGTGCTGGACGCGCAGAATCGACCTGTTTTGCTCCCTCCCGGACCCGCTCCGACGGTGGAATCCGACGGCACGCTCCGGCAGGGCGGGGCGATCATCGGCCAGTTGCGAGTCATGAACCCGCCCGACACGGGGACGCTGCGGAAGGCGGGAAACGGCGTCTTTGAGGTTCCCGCCGCGGCGGTGGCTCGGGCAGGGCCGGCGCCGGGGAGGGTGCGTCAGGGCGCGGTGGAGGAATCCTCCGTGAGCGAGATCAAGTCGCTCATGGCGGTGACGGGCGCAGCGCGCGAGGTCGACGCGAATATCTCGATGATCCAGCAGCACGACCGTCTGATGGAGCGGGCGATCAACAGTCTCGGTCGGTTGACGTGACCGGCGGCAGAAAGGCAACGGAGCAGTTCATGGCGATCAACGCGTTGTATTCGGCGAGTTCGGGCCTCGCGGCCCTCGACACGGCCCTGGACGTCACGGCCAACAACCTGGCAAACGTCAACACGCCAGGGTACAAGGCCAGCCGGACCAACTTTCAGGATCTTCTTTATATCGAGAAAGAGCAGCCCGGGGCGATCAACGCGAACGACGATCAGCGCCCCATCGGTCTGTACGTTGGACTGGGGGTCCGGGTCTCGGGCACGCAGCTCGATTTCACGCAGGGCGCGCCGCAGTTCACGGGCCGCCCGCTGGACATCACCATCGACGGGGAGGGCTTCTTCGTGGTGACGGTCGAGCCGTCTCTGGGCGGAGGAACGGCGTATACCCGCGCCGGTAACTTCGCGCTCAACAGTGACGGCGACATCGTGATGGCGAACAACCAGGGTTATCGCCTGGACCCCAACATCAACATCCCGCCCGACGCGACGAACATCTCGATCAGCAGCGACG